>JAFECU010000127.1 GCA_018242005.1 Pseudomonadota bacterium
ACCCTGATCCAGGCCGCCGCACTGGCTGCCACATCCCTGGCCTTCGCCGGCCTCGCGCAGGCGCAGGACTTTCCGCCGGCCAAGCCCGTCACCCTGGTCGTGGGCTTTGCGCCCGGCGGCGCGGCCGACGCGGCGGCGCGCCTGATCGCCAAGAAGCTGGCCGAGAACATAGGCCAGGCCGTGGTGGTGGACAACAAGGGCGGCGCGGGCGGCAACATTGCCCACCAGCAGGTGGCGGCCGGCGTGTCCGACGGCACGGTGCTGCTGTTTGGCTCCGTGGGGCCGCTGACCATTGCGCCGCACCTCATGAAGCTGCCGTACGACCCCTTCAAGGATCTGGCGCCCATCTCCGGCGGCGTGTACTTTCCCAACGTGCTCGTGGTGCACAAGGGCGTGGGTGTGAAGACGCTGGCCGAGTTCGTGCAGCTGTCCAAGAAGAAGCCAGGCAGCGTGGACTACGCATCCACCGGGGCGGGCTCGGCCTCGCACCTGGCGGGCGAGCTGTTCAACCAGCGCGCCGGCATCGACATGGTGCACGTGCCCTACAAGGGCGGCGCACCGGCGCTTCAGGACCTGCTGGGCGAGCGCGTGACCAGCTACTTCGCCGCGCCGCCCACGGCCATGCCCCATGTGGAGACCGGCAAACTCATCCCGCTGGCCACCACGGGCCTGACGCGCCCGGGCTACCTGCCGAACATTCCCACGGTGGCCGAATCGGGCTACCCGGGCTTCGAGGCGCTGAACTGGTATGCCTTCGTGGCCTCAGCCAAGACGCCCGCCCCCATGCTCGAGCGCTGGAACCAGGAAATCGTGAAGGCCTTGAACGACCCCGGCGTGAAAGAGGCGCTGAACAAACATGGCCTCACGCCCCACCCCACGACGCGCGCCGAATTCGCCAGCTTCATGAAGAAGGAATACGACCAGTGGGGCGCCATCGTGCGCGAGCGCAAGATCACGGTGCAGTAGGCGCCATTGCCGCTCAGCGCGGCGCCTGCAGCACGCTGGCGTCGGTGTGGATCAGCTCCAGCGGCGCGCGCCGGCCGGCCAGGTAGTCCTCCAGCGACTGCAGCACCAGCGGGCTGCGGTGACGGCTGCTGCAGCTGCGCAGCTCGTCGGGCGTGAGCCACACGGCACGCACGATGCCGTCGTCGAGCTGGCGCCAGGCGTGGTGCGCGCCCAGGTTGCCGGTAAATGCAAAGCGCAGATAGGTGATGTCGTCGCCCGTGCGCGTGCGCCGGAAGCGGTTCAGGTACACGCCCACCAGGGCGGTGGGCTCGAAGTCGTAGGCCGTCTCCTCCAGCACCTCGCGCACGCAGGCATCCATGGGCGACTCGCCCGGGTCCAGATGACCCGCGGGGTTGTTCAGCCGCAGCCCATCCGCCGTGTTTTCCTCGATGAACAGAAAGCGCCCCTCGCGCTCGACAATGGCGGCCACGGTGACGTTGGGTTTCCAGCGGTTTGGCATGGCGGCGATTATCGCCAGCCGGGCTGAAAGCTTCGTGTCAGGCTCGGCGTCCGGTGCACTACCATGGTCCGTGGCGCGCAAGCGCACCGCGGATAGCACCAATCCCACGGCCCGCAAGGCCATTGACATCAACCATGGAGACGAAGCATGCAAACGACAAAACCACGCCTGACCCGCCGCGTGTGGCTCACCACGGCGGTCGCAGCACTGGCGGCGCTAGGCGCCTGCACCACCGCACCGCAGCAGCCCGCCGCGCAGGCCGCGCCGACTGCCGAGGTGCGCGTGGTCAGCTCCGGTGGATTCACTGCGGCCTACAAGGTGCTGGCGCCGCTGTACCAGGAGGCCACCGGGCGCCAGGTGGTGAGTGCCTACGGCGCGTCGATGGGCAACGCCCCCGATGCCATTCCCAGCCGCCTGGCCCGCGGCGAGCGCTTTGATGTCGTCATCCTGGCCGATTCGGCCCTGGAAAAGTTGATAAAAGAAGGCAAGGTCGTGCCCGGCAGCCGGGTGGACCTGGGACGCTCGGTGATTGCCGCCGCGGTCCGAAAGGGAACGCCCAAGCCGGACATCAGCACCGTCGCGGCGCTGAAGAACACCTTGCTGCACGCCAAGTCAATTGCCTATTCGGCCAGCGCCAGCGGCACCTACCTCTCCACCGAGGTGTTCCCGAAGCTCGACGTGAATGGCCAGATCGCGGCGAAGGCCCGGCGCATCCTGAGCGAGCGCGTGGGTGCCGTGGTGGCGCGCGGCGATGCGGAGATCGGATTTCAGCAGGCCAGCGAACTGCTGCCCTTCACCGAACTGGAGTACCTGGGTCCCCTGCCCGAGGAGGTGCAGCAGCGCGTGTTCTTCTCGGCCGGTGTGCTGACCGACGCGCCCAACCCCGAGGGCGCGCGCCAGTTCATCCGCTACCTGGCCTCACCCGCCGCGGCTTCGATCGTGCGGGGAACGGGGCTGGAGCCGGCCGGGGAAAAGCGCTAAATCCGTTGCGGCAGGAGGCGGCACGCGGGTTCCCCTGTTCTATTGGATGGACTGCGCCATATAGACAGCGCCCTTGCCGTAGCCCGCCAGGCGCTGCTGCTGCCGCGGGTCGAGCAGCAGGTGAATGGCGTAGCCCTGGCGCTGCCAGTAGGCCTGCGAGCCCTGCACCGATACCAGCGCCCGGTGGCGCAGGCCCCTGGCGCTGGCACGCAGTGCCGCCAGCAGCGCCCGCGCCAGCCCCCGGCCCGCGTGCGCGGGGTGGACGGCCATGTCGTGCAGATAGAGGGTGTCGGGCGCGGGCGGTGGCTCGAAGTCGCCATGCAGGGGCGTGACCTTGCCCAGCAGCGAGTGGTAGGCCGCGGCATAGGCCAGCACCTGGCCATCTTGTGCGATCACCAGAGAGCAGTTGGCGGCGCTGGCCAGGCGGCGCGCGTACACCTCTGCGCTTTCGATGAAGCCGTCGCCGTAGCAGGCGCGCTGCACGGCCAGCAGGCCGGGCAGGTCGGCCACGACGAGCGGGCGCGGCGTCATCGCGGCAACTCGGGGCGCGGCAGGTAGTCGTCGAGCGACAGGCCCTTTTCCTTGAGCAGGGCCTCGAGCACGGGCGCCAGGCGCCCCAGGCTCTCCTGCACGGCCTCGCGCACGGTGTCCACCACCACCTGCGTGCTGCGCTCGATCTCGATGTTGAGCAGGTCCCCCACGGCCACGTCCTCGAAGACGGTGGCGCGGCGCGTCTCGGGGATGAGCCAGACCTCGAACCAGCCCTCGGCGCGATTGACCTCGGCCACCGTGAGGCTGGCGCCATGGATGGCGATATAGCCCTTGGCAAAGACGTAGCGGCGAAAGGCCTCGGGCACGGCCACGCGCCAGACCAGGTTGTTCTCGAGCTCGCGGCGTTCGGCCAGCCGGCCGGTGAAGTCCACATGGCCCGACAGCGGGTGGCCGCCGATCTCGGCGCCCTCCTTGGCCGCACGCTCCACGTTCACGCGCTGGCCCACCTGGTAGCGGCCCAGCGTGGTGATGTTGAGGCTTTGCAGCATGACGTCGAAGCGTGCCTGGGTGGGCGAGACGATCTCGGTCACCGTCAGGCACACGCCGTCGGTGGCCACGCTGGCGCCAATCGTGATGTCCTGGCAAAAGCCCGCGGGAAAGTCGAGCGTGAAGGTGCGCAGGCCCGCGCGATCCTCGATGGCGGCGATGCGCGCCGTGGCCTGGACGATGCCTGTGAACATGGCTGCTGGATGTGGGTGATGCAAAGGCCTGGGATTGTGCCAGCCGGGGCGCCACAAGGCGCACCGCTCGCCCCCGTCGCACCCGTCCGTTTGGGGTATGTGGCGCGCGCCAGAACGGCCAACACTGCGGATCTTTGAACCTGCAACAAGACAAAGGAGATGGCAGCAATGTTCAGACTGGATGGCAAGGTGGCCCTGGTCAGCGGCGCAGGGCGCGGCATGGGCTTTGGCGTTGCGCAGGCGCTGGCGACGCAGGGCGCGCATGTGGTGGTGAACGACTTTTTCGCCGACCGCGCCGAGAGCGCGGCGCACCAGTTGCAGGAGAGAGGCCTCAAGGCCTCGGCCCAGGCGGCGGACCTGACCGATCGTGCGGCCATCTTTGCCATGGCCGAGCGCATCCGTGCGGAGGTCGGCAGCCCCGACATCTTTGTGCACAACGCCGGCATCCCGGCCCAGGGCTGGGGCTATACGCCGTTTCTGCAGTCGCCCGAGTCGGAATGGAACGCCTGGCTGCAGCTCAATCTGCACGGGCTGATGCACGCCTGCCAGGCCTTGCTGCCGGCCATGCAGGACAAGGGCTGGGGCCGCATCGTGGCCATCAATTCCGACGCGGCGCGCACGGCGACGGGCATGGGCCTGTGCGCCTATGGCGCGGCCAAGGCGGCGGCCATCGGCTTCATTCGCAACCTCTCGGGTGAGGTCGGCCCGCACGGCGTGACGGCCAATGCGCTGTCGCTGGGCACCATGAACAACTGGGAGGGCTCGGAGAAGATCGCCAGGAAAGGCACCTCCGTGGGCCGTGCCGGCTCGCCCCGGGACGTGGGCGCGGCCGTGACCTACCTGGCCTCGACCGAGGCCGAGTGGGTCAACGGCCAGGTGCTGCCGGTCAATGGGGGCAGCCTGGTGGCCTGAGGGACGGCGCGTATTTCCCTCGTGCACGATCGCGATGCACGACGCGCTGCAACGGCTCGGGCCATGGCGAGTCTTTGCACCGATGCGCGAGGGTGTTGTGCCGGGCAAGGCGGGCACATGCATGGGCCTGGGAGGCTCGGTGACACTCCGCAGCCATCCCCCGTCATCCCCGCGCAGGCGGGGATCCAGACTCCAACACCACGCTCATGCGGCGCGACTGTGGATCCCCGCCTGCGCGGGGATGACGACGCCAAGTGGCCAGGTGGTGAGGACGGCTCTGCGCAGGAATGCTGGCACGCAGGCCAACACGATACCGAAGGCCAACTGCTGCCCCGACGTTGGCTTGCCCGGCCGGCGCCGGGCGCATTCCTGCGCCTGGGATGCTCAGTACCCGCGCAGCAGCATGTCGAGCGCGCTGTCCATGACGAGGGTGTCGGCCCTGGCGTGGGCAATGGCACCACGCAGTTCACTGGCATGAAAGACGGCAATGCCGAAGGGGTGGACATGCACCCTGCGGCCGTGCACGGCAATGGCGGGGTTCAGCCGCTCGGTCATGCCCGGAAATGCGCCGGGGACGGCGAGCGGCACGCACACGCGCTCGGTGAAGCGGTAGAGCAGGTCGCTCTGGATCTCCATGACGTAGGGGAACGCGTCACGATCTTCCACGATGGGGTTGTCGTAGATATCGAGGCGCGCCATGGCCTACTTTTTGTCGGCGCGCCATTGGCGCACGCGCCGTGAGTAGGGCTGGCGCCCCGCGGCCCAGGCGTTGTACTGGTCGATTTCGGCACTGTGCTGCCGCGCCCATTCGTCGGTGGGAACGGGGACCTGGACGCTGTACTGCGCGGATTCTTCCTGCACCATGGGAACGACCCGCACCGGCTGCAGCACGATGCGCCCGTCCTCCATGGTTTGCAGGTCAAACAGCTGACCCGCATATTTCTTGCCCAGCGAGATCTGGCCGCTGGCGCCGACTTCCTTGAGCATGGCGCGCTCCTGGTGAGGCATCAATTGCATTCGTGCCATCATGCCGCATGAGGTCGCCACCGTCCAGTGATGGCAAAGAGTGATGGCAAAGCCACCGACCCCGGCCATACAGGCTTACCATGGCGCATTCCCAACCCAAGGACGTCGCACATGGCTTTGCAGACCTGGCTGCTGTACCTGGTGGCCGCGCTGGGCCTGTCGCTCACGCCGGGCCCCAACAGCCTGCTGGCGCTCACCCATGGCGCGCTGCACGGCCACGGGCGGGCCGTCTACACCATTGCCGGCGGCGCGCTGGGCTTTGTCTGCGTGATCGCGCTGTCCATGGTGGGCATTGGCGCGCTGCTGCAGGCCTCGGCCCACGCGCTCGTCGTGCTCAAGTGGGCGGGCGGGGCCTATCTGGTGTGGCTGGGCGTGCAGCTGTGGCGCGCGCCGCCGCTGCAGCTCGAAGCCGCCGCCGACGCGGCCCACGCAACGCACCGCGCCATGATGTTCCGCCAGGGCCTGCTGGCCGCCGTCTCCAACCCCAAGGCGCTGCTGTTCTACGGTGCGTTTCTGCCGCAGTTTCTGGACCCGGCGCGCCACCTGTGGCTGCAGTTCGCCGTCATGGCGGGCACGTTCTGCGCCATCGAATGCCTGGTGGAATACCTGCTCGCGCGCCTGGCGCACCGCATCCGCCCGTGGCTCAAGCGCCTGGGCCGGCGCTTCAACCGCGTCTGCGGCGGCGCGTTTGCCGCCATGGGGGCGGCGCTGCCGCTCACGCGCTGAAAGGCTGTGAGCGCCCCTACCGCGTGCCGCGCGCTTACCTGGCGCCCAGCAGGCCCGGCACGCGCAGCAGCACCAGTTCGTTGTCGTCGGCGCGCTGCGGGTCGCGGCTGCTGCTGAACGGCAGGTTGTTGTCGTTGCCGACGACGATGTGCTCGCCGTCGACCACGTCCACGTTCTCGATGGTGAAGAACGGGAAGGTGAGCACGCCGTCTGTGAGCGGCTTGCGCGCGAGCCTGCGCGGGTCCTGGATCTTCATCAGGTCGATGTAGGCAATCTTGCGCACCGCACCGCCCGCGTTGGCGTCCGACAGCTCCACCTTGTAGACGCGCTTGAATTTGGCCAAATCGTGGAAGCAGTCGGCGCGCTTCTCGCCCGCGGGGCAGGCGCGGTCGGCCGTGCCCTCGCCGTTGTCGCGCTCAATGATGAGGCCCGTGGCACTTGTGCCATTGCCTGATGTCTTGGCGTCGATCATGTTGAAGTCGCCAATCGCGTGGTGGCCCGCCTCCAGCAGGTACTTCCAGTGCCGGCCGGTCCACTTCTGCGCTTGCACGTCGAATTCGAGCACGCGCAGATAGGGCTTGCCGTTCAGGCGTTCATAGGCCTGGGCCTTGTCGTCCCACAGCGCGCCTTCGAGCAGCGGGTACAGGTATTTGCCGTCGGGGCTCGCGGCCATGCCCTCAAAACCCTTGGAACGCCTGGTCTGGAAGGCGGCCATCCTGGCGTCGGGCGCACCGGGCGTGGTCAGCGCCGGATGGTCGGGCGAACGCACGGGCCTGCCGTCCACCAGCGTGTCGAACACGGCCAGCACCTTGCCGTTCAGGTCGGCCTGGATCAGGAAGGGGCCGAACTCGTCGCCAATCCACAGCGAACCACCGGCAAACTGAAAGCTCTCGGGGTCAAAGTCGGCGCCCGTCAGGTAGCGCTTGTCCGTGCCCTCGTGGACGATGCGAAACGGCACCTTCTTGTCCGGATCGTGCAGGAACACGGTCTGCTGGCGGTGGAACGTGCCGTCCTTGAAGTCCACCTGGTACTGGCTCAGGTGCAGCAGAAAGTCGGGCGAGTTGGCCTTGGCGCCGGCGCCGTTGTCGGTGAGCAGCCAAAAGCTGCCGTCGGCCATGCGCTTGATGCCCGAATGGCCCTGCAGCGGCTGGCCGTCCAGCGGCAGGCCAATGCCCGTGGGGCGCCCGCCCGACAGACCCGGCACACTGCCCACCGCGTCGACGCGCTGCCCGGTGGTGAACTTGCCGGCGCGGCGCGCGTCGGCGGGCGCATCGGCGGGCGCCTGGATCAGGCTGAGCGCGGGCATGACGGCATGGCCGGCAAGCTCGGCCGGATGTTCGGTCTGGGCCGACGCGGGCAGCGACCAGGCGGCGGCGGTGATAGCGAGAACGGTCACAACGGGCAGGCCGAGCTGCCGCAGGAAAGACTTGTGCATGAATGTCAAAGAAGGCTGAAGCAAGGCGTCGAGCTTGCCCGGCGCGTGTGACGCGACGATGACGGGGCAGCTGCACGGCAACCACATTCCGTGACATTCGCTCCAGCCTTGTTCCATGGCGCCCTCACAGCGTGCAGCCCGGCAGCGGCTTCAGGTCAAGGCCTGCTCCGCCCGCTGCAGGCACAACCGCATCTGCGCCCCGCCCAGCGGCGACTGCAGCGCCTGCACGCTGCCGCCGTAGCTGTCGACGAGCGCGCGCACGATGTCCAGGCCCAGGCCGGAGCCGGGGCGACGTTCGTCGAGCTGCACGCCGCGCTCGAACATGCGCTCGCGCTGCTCCTCGGGAATGCCGGGGCCGTCGTCGTCCACGGTGATGCACAGCTGGCCGCCGTCGCACTGCACGTCCACCACGATGCGCGTGCGCGCCCATTTGCCGGCGTTGTCGATCAGGTTGCCGAGCATTTCGTAGAGGTCCTGCTCCTCGCCGCGGAAGGCCAGCTCCTGCGCCTGCGGCGCGAGCTCGAACGACAGCGCGCGCGCATCGTGCAGATGCTCCATGGTGCGCAGCAGCGCGCGCGCGGGCGGCAGCACCGGCGTACACAGGCCCGTGGCGCGCACGGCGGCGGCGGCGCGGGCGCGCGCCAGGTGATAGTCGACCTGGCGACGTGCGGCGTCGACCTGTTCGCGCACCAGCGCGCCGAGCGGGCCCGGTTCCTGTGCGGCGGCGTTGGCCAGCACGGACAGCGGCGTGTGCACCGCATGCGCCAGGTTGCCGGCCTGGGTGCGGGCGCGCTGCACCATGTCGGCGTTCTCGGCCAGCACATGGTTGAACTCGGTCACCAGTGGCTGAAGCTCCTGCGGAAAGCGCCCCTCGATGCGCGCGGCGGTGCCGCCACGCACGGCGGCCAGGCCCTGGCGCAGCAGCTTCAGCGGCCGCAGCGCCAGCTGCAGCTGCACCGCCACGGCCAGCGCCAGGCCCAGCGCCAGCATGCCCAGGGCCATGAGCAACAGGCGCGTGAAGCGTTGCAGTGGTTCGGCCAGCAGGGCCTCGTCGCCGGCCACGGCCAGCCGCAGGGGCGGCGCGTCATCGTCGGGCAGCTGCAGGGTGCGCGCCACGGCCAGCAACCGGTGGCCCTGGGCGTCCTGCAGTGAAAACGGGTGGTAGCCGCGGGCGGGGGGCTTGTCGGGCGCGGGCGGCAGGGGCAGGGTCTGGTCCCACAGCGAACGCGAACGGGCCACGGCCGCCTGCGGCCTGGGGCCCAGGCGGTCGATCTGCCAATACAGGCCCGACAGCGGCTGCGCCAGGCGCGGGTCGGCGGCCATGGCGGCCACATTGGCGCCGCCCTGGGGCGTCCAGTCCACGGCGGCACTGAGCTGGTCGAGCTGTACCACCAGCTGCGCCTGCAGTTGCTGCGTGATGTGGTCCTGGAACAGTGCGCGCAGCGCCCAGCCCGCGAGCGCGATGCTCAGCAGCATCCAGGCCAGCGTGCCGGCCAGCAGGCGCAGGCGTAGCGAGCCGCTGTTCATGCCGCCGCGCCCGCCTCCACCAGTCGGTAGCCCAGGCCGCGCACGGTTTCTATGCTGCCGCCCGGCAGCTTCTTGCGCAGGCGGCCGACGAAGACCTCGATGGTGTTGGAGTCGCGCTCGCTGTCCTGCGGGTAGATGTGTTCGGCCAGCTCGGTGCGCGACAGCACCTCGCCCTTGCGCTGCATGAGCAGCGACAGCAGCTTGAACTCGTGGCTGGTCAGCGCCAGGGGCTGGCCGTCGACGAGCACGCGCGCCTGGCGTGTGTCGAGCCAGATGGGGCCGCAGCGCCATTCGGCGCTCGCATGTTCACCCGCGCGGCGCAGCAGGGCGCGCAGGCGCGCCAGCAGTTCCTCCATGTGAAAGGGCTTGGCCAGGTAGTCGTCGGCACCGGCGTCGATGCCCGCGACCTTTTCCTGCCAGCTGCCGCGCGCCGTGAGGACGAGCACCGGCATGTTGCGCCCGGCCGCGCGCCAGCGGCGCAGCACCGACAGGCCGTCGAGCTGGGGCAGGCCCAGGTCCAGCACGACGGCGTCGAACACTTCCACGTCGCCCAGGTAATGCGCCTCCTGCCCGTCGCCCGCCTGCTCCACCGTGTGGCCGGCGGCGCCAATGGCCTGTGCCAGCTGGGCGCGCAGCGTGGGTTCATCCTCGACGACCAGGATGCGCATCAATCCCCCTTGCGCTTGATCTTGAGCACGCGGCCATCGACGGCGTCCACCTTGAGCTTGGCCATGCGGCCGTCCCTCTGCAGCAGGCGGATGTCGTAGACATAGCGCCCGTCGTCACGCTCGAACTCGATCTTGAGCACCTGGCCCTGGTATTCGCGTTCGACCTTGTCGAGTACCTGGCGCAGCGGCAGCACCTGGCCCTGCTGCAGCGCCTGGCGCGCGATGTCATGGTCGCCGCGCTCATCGGCATGCAGGGCGCCGCCCAGGCCCAGGATACCCAGGGCGAGCGCAAACGGGACGATGGCGTGGCGGAACAGGTTCATAGGCCCGGGTTTATACGCAATGCAGGATGAACTGGTGATGAACGCCGCCTTCAGCAAGCATTCATGGTGGTTTTTTTAAATTTCGCTGCAGGCCGGGCATGGTGCCCGACCGTTCACCAAGGAATCCATCATCATGCAAGCCAACATCCGCCGCTCCCTCATTCTCCTCGCCGCAGGCACGGCCCTGACCTGGAGCATCGCCCAGGCCCAGGCACCGGCCCCCACGGCCGCACCGGCCCCGGCGGCAGCCACCGCACCCGCAGCGGCGCAGTTGACCATACGTGACATCTACGACCGCCTGGAGGCCGCGGGCTACCGCGACATGCGCCAGATCGAATGGGAGCATGGCCGCTACGAGGTCAAGGCCAGCAATGCCCAGGGCGAGCGCGTGAAGCTGCGTGTGAATGCCACGACCGGTGTCGTGGAGAGCAGCCGCACCCGCAGCCACCGCTAAAGACGCCCCATCCATCCCAAGGAGAGACTCATGCGCGCCAAAGCCGTGCTCCGCGCCTGGTGCCATGCGTCAAACAGGCGAGACCTGCAACGAGGTTCTCTTTTGGCCCAAGCAGCGATATCCATGGATTCGTCCGCCCATGACACGCGATGTACGCGCAGCCCGCCATCCCCGCGAGAGCGGGGTCCCGGCGCCACCCAAGCCGTTGATTCGTCGCTGCTGTGGCTCCCCGCTTTCGCGGGGATGACGACGGTTGACTCATCATCAAAAATCGCTGTTTGAGCCTAACCTTTTGCATTGCGACGTCGTACGCCCCCACTGGAGAGACCATGAAACCGCTCGACAACCGCTACTCCCCCCCGCTGATAGCCGTGCACTGGCTGACCCTGGTGCTGCTGGTGGCCGTGTATGCGCTGATCGAGCTGCACGATGTCTTTCCCAAGGGCAGCGCGGCGCGTGATCTGATGAAGACATGGCACTTCATGCTGGGCCTGAGCGTGTTCGCCCTGGTCCTGGTGCGCCTGCCGCTGCGCCTGGTGCTCCATGCGCCGCCGATCACGCCGGCGCTGCCCGCCTGGCAGCAGCGCCTGGCAATGGCCATGCATGTGGCGCTGTACGCGCTGCTGCTGGTGCTGCCCCTGCTGGGCTGGCTGACGCTCAGCGCCAAGGGCAAGGCGATCCCCTTCTTCGGCCTGCAGCTGCCGCCGCTGATGGGCGCAGACAAGGCGCTGGGCGAGACACTTGAGAATATCCACGCCTTTATCGGCGACATGGGCTTCGTGCTCATAGGCCTGCATGCCAGCGCCGCGCTGTACCACCATTACCTGGTGCACGACGACACGCTGCGGCGCATGTGGCCGTGGGCCGGCAAGGCGTGATCAGCGCCCGCCGGCGCGAAGATTCCCAGGGCCTGTTAACGCGACCCCTTGCATAGCGTTAACAGGCCCTAGGCGTTTTCCAGACCACCCCACACCGCGGCCTGCAGCGCCAGCGGCAGCTCATGGGCCAGGGCCATGTGCTCGCGCTCGTGGTGGTGCTCCAGCACATGGCGCAGCGCATGGGCAGCGTCCAGCAACATCAGCACCGCGCGACGGCGCGCCTGCTCGTCGATGGGGGGATGGGCGATGACGGCCTGCACGCGCTGCTCGTACTCGTCGGCCAGCAGGGCGATGCGATCATGCTCCAGCAGGTAGACGCGCGCCGCCCAGCGCGCACCCTCGGGCACATGGGGCAGCAGGCGGGTGTTCTCGATCTCGATGTGCCGCGCCAGGTCGGCGCGCCAGGCTGTCAGGCGCGCGAGCGCCGTGACGAAGTCCGCACCCACAACATCGAGCAGATGGGCCTGCAGCTGGGCATCCAGCCGTTCGTGCTGGACCTCGAAATAGGCGGGTGGAGGGCTGGCGGTCATCGTGCAAAGGGGGCTGGGGGGTGAGGACGAGGCAGGACGGATACACCAGACCATTCATTCGGCAGCCAGTGCCCCATGCCGCCGAGTCGCCATCCCAGGCTGTCGGCGGTGTCGGCATTCTTGCGATCATGCCACACAAGATGTAACTGTAAGTCAATAGAAAGTTGCATTAATTAACATTTCGGCAGTTTGTAACTGCTGGAAATCTGCATGCGTGTATCTCTGACCTTGATCGCCTCTTCTGTAATTCTGACTGCCTGCGGTGGGGGCGGCAGCAGCAACGACGGGCCTGGCGCAGGCTCATCGCCAAGCACGGAAGCCACCCCCCTGACCTCGGCGAACTACGTCACCGTGGCACAGAAAGCGCTTTCTTCGAATGCCTATCTGCTTGACTCGGCGAGTCTTGTCACCGGTGCACAGGTCAGCGACCCCAAGGTGCTCGTGCGCTTTGGTCAGGACCAAATGTCCAAGCTGCCAGGTTGGCTCGCACAACAACCTGCACAAGCCGTCGGCGCCGTGCAGACTGAAACCGAGCCCTGCGACGGTGGGGGCACGTTGACCATATCGGTCAATGATCGCAATAACAATCAAAAAGCGGATGCCGGTGATTCCATATCGCTGTCTGCAAACAATTGCTCTTATGCGGGGACACGGTTGAATGGGCAGCTGAATCTGACGATCAACAGCTTGTCCGGGGATCCTGACTTCTATCCGTTCTCCTTGAAGGCAACCCTGCAATATGTCAACCTCACCGCGCAAACGGCCCAAGCGAGCATCGTAGGCAATGGCAGCCTTGCCATGTCGCTGGAGGCCAGCGCCTCCAACGCCCAGGCGGTGGCACTCAGCACACCGAACTTCTCGGTCGCGAGCACCTATGGCGGCAACACGGCGACAGAGACACTCAAGAACTATGAGAGTTCGCTGAAGGTCAGCGCTGCAGGGCGCGATGAAAGCTGGGCCTCTTCGGCCAATGGCACCTTGCTTAGCTCGACATTTGGGTCGAGGTCCATCACCATCGAGACGATCGCGCCGTTCGTGCGTACCGGTTCCCAGGCCTATCCCGCCCGGGGCTCCGCCGTCATTACCGGCGCCGCGGGTGCCAAGATTCGCGTCACGGCACTTAGCGCCACCTCCGTCAGCATTGAACTTGATGCCGACGGCAATGGCAGCTACGAAACGACGACGACCAAGCCCTGGAGCGAGGTGTTTTGAGCGTGCCCTCTGTGCGCTCGCCACGAGAGGTTGGGCGAGCGCAGCGCTGGCTGGCAGGGGCCAGCCTGGCTTGCACGGCCGGCCTGATCTCTCTGCCGGGAACGGCGCAGTCGGCGAGCTGTAACGCTCCAGCCCTGGGAATCGTGGCAGGTGCCGAGCGCAGCCACTGGAAAGAGGTGGACGCCGAAGGCCGTGTTCTCGTACGCGAGGGGGGAACCCTTCCCATGGCAGGGCTGCGGCTGGAGGGGCAGTGCCCCAGCATTGACTGGTCGGCGCAGTGGATGTTGAGCCATGGCGACCGTGGCTATGACGGCCTGACGAATACGCAGACACCGTTTCAAAGCCAAAGCAAGCTGCAGGCACAACGTCTGTCAGCGCAGGTGTGGCTGCCGGTGGGATCCGGCTGGTCCGTGGGTTCGCAGTTGGCGTATGTCGGCATAGATCGCAGCATCGAGGGCAGGGGCAATGTGCGGGGCTATCCGGAGCGATTCAGCTACCTGCAAGCCGCGCTGGGCGCGCGCTACCAGGCGGCGCTGAGCGCACAGACGCGCTGGGCGGCATCCCTCTGGCTGGGAGGTGGGCCGGGTGGCCGCGTCAGGGTCGAACTTCCCCGCTTCGACCCGAGGACATTGCCCCTGGGGAGCAGCCGCATGCTCACGATTGCCGTCGAGCTACAGGGTGGTGCGGCAAGAAATCAACCCGGCTGGTCATGGCAGAGCAGCCTGTCGTACCGGTATGAGCAAACCGATGCCGGTGACGCCAGAATACTGACGCGCAACGCCCTGCCTGCCGGCGTGGCCCTGCAGCCGCGTTTTGACCAACGCCACTTTGGTGTGACCCTGGGGGCCAACTACCATTTCTAGCGGCGACTCTCCCGGCGCACGGCAAGCCCCGCCCCCAGGCCGCGCGTAAACGCCTCCTCGAACACCGAGTAGCCCGACCAATCCGCATGGGCAAAGGCCAGGCGCTGCGTGGCAGGTGTCGGTGCAATGGCATAGCGCTCCCCATTCAATAGCTGGTAGCGCTTGCCAGACGGGCGCTCAAGGCCGATTTGGCTCAAAAATACCTGCATGCCCGGAACCGGGATCGCCATGGCGTGGCCATAGCGCGTGATCTCCATGCGCGTGGCGCGCTCGCGGATGTCGGGGTGGGGGCCGGCCAGCGTGGCCAGGATGGCGTCGCGCCAATGGGTCCAGGGCCTGTCCTGCAGCTGCTGGCGGCCGTGCGCCATGTCTCCCAGGGCCTGGTAGTAGGTCAGCACCGTGGGGCCGGCCAGCTGCGCGCCCAGGTCCAGGCGCTGGTGGCCGGCATCCACATAGCCCAGGCCGCCGGGGTTGGCGTCCTGGTAGAGCACGTTGTCCCAGGCGGGCGCGGCGCCGGGGCGGTCAGCCAGCGGGCGGTCGATGTGGATGTTGGCCACCAGCCAGGGCGCCCATTGCAGGCGGCGCGCGGCCTGCAGCAGAAAGTCGGGCGCGGGCTGCACCACGCGCGCGGCCATGTAGAGAGGCAGCGCGACGACGCAGCGCGCGGCCTGCCAGCGCTCGACGCGGTCGGCGCCATGCCGGTAGGCATCGACCTCGACGCCGTGGCGGCCCTCGGTGATGCGCAGCACGCTCACCCCCGGGTGCAGGCGCGCGCCCAGCGGCGCGGCCAGGCGCTGGCTGAGCCAGCCGTTGCCCTCAGGCCAGGTGAGCACGGCCTCGCGCTCGCCCTCGTCAGCGGCATGGTCAGCGGCATCGCCCGGCGCATGAAAGCCATGGCGGCTCGCAAAGTAGTGGATGCCGGCCCAGGCCGACACGCGCGCGCAGCCCGCGCCGTAGTCGTCGCGGCAGCAGTAGTCCAGATACCAGCGCAGGTGCGCGTCATCGAGCCCCTCGCGCCCCAGCCATTCTGAAAAAGTAATAGCATCCAGCGCTTGATGGACGGGTGCCAGAGGCCTGTTTGACGCCCATGTTTTGAGCGCCGGCATGGCAAAGCGCGCGGCGCGAGAGAGCTCGGCCACGCGCGCGCCGAAGCGCCGGTACTGCGCCAGCGTGGCCGCGCCCACGCCCGCCATGGGCAGCAGCCCTTCCTGCCATTGGCCGCCGATGAACAGCCGCTCCTGTGGGCTGTGGCACAGGTGGCGCTCGTCGTACTGCCAGCGCCCGGCCACGCGGCGGCGAAGGCCCAGGTCTTCGAGCAGGTCCTGCACCTCGGGCGCATCGTCGCCCGGCACGGGCAGGTAATGCGCGCCCATGGGACAGGCCAGGTCGCGCAGCCGCGTGCCGCGGCTGTTGCCGCCGGGCCGGTCTTCCAGCTCCAGCAGGGCGAAGTCCTCCACCCCACCCAGGCGCAGCGCACGCGCCGCGGCCAGCCCGGCCACGCCGGCGCCCGCAATGACTACGCCCGTGCGATGCGTGACGGCCGGCCGCAGCGCCGCGCCGCCGCGCGCCAGGCGCTCGCGCAGCTGGTGGCCGCGCTCCATGGCGATGCCGGTGAAGCCGCCGGGGATGTCGGGCACGCCGTCCTGGCAGGCTGCCACGGGCAGGGCTGCGGCCGCGGCCAGCAGGTGGCGCCGGCGCAGGCCCGCAGCCACGCCCTCAATGCCCCGAGACATGGCCCCACTCGCGCTCGTACGTGTGCACCAGCACCTGGTTGGACAGGCGGTTGACCTCGGCCGGCAGGCGCGCCATGTCGGCGGGGAACTGCAGCAGCAGCGGCAGCGACGGCAGATCCAGAAAGCGCAGCCCCGCGGGCAGCGCCTGCGGCAGGCGCCAGGGCCGGCGGCTGGCGATGACGAAGCCCCACTCGCCAAAACTGGGTACATGGGCGTGGTAGGGCGTGGCCACGAGGCCCACGGACTCGATGGTCGCCACCACGGTCCAGAAGCTCTGCCGCGCAATCAGCGGCGAGGTGGTCTGGATGACGGCATAGCCGCTCGCGGCCAGGCGCCGGTCGAGCAGCGCGTAGAAGCTGTTGGTGTAGAGCTTGCCGACGGCGAAGTTGGTCGGGTCCGGGAAGTCCACGACGATGACGTCGAACACCTCGTCGCCCTGCTGCAGCCACTGGAAGGCGTCCTCGTTGCGGATGGTCAGCCTGGGGCTGTGCAGCGCGTCGGCGTTCAGGCGGCGCAGTGCCGGGTCGTCGCGGAACAGGCGCGTCATGGCCGGGTCCAGCTCGACCAGCGTGACCGATTCCACCGAGGGGTATTTGAGGATCTCGCGCACCGCCATGCCGTCGCCGCCGCCCAGCACCGCCACCTTTTTCGGCGCGCCGTGCGCGGCCATGGCGGGGTGCACCAGGGCCTCGTGGTAGCGGTACTCGTCGCGCTCGGCAAACTGCAGGTTGCCGTTCAAATACAACCGCTGGCCCGCACGCCCCTGGGTGACGACGATGCGCTGGTAAGGCGTGCTCTCGGCCAGCACGATCCGGTCCTGGTAGAAGCGGTCTTCGGCCAGCGTGGTGATCCGGTCCGCCCCCCAAAGACCGGCACCCAGCACGCCCAGCACCAGCGCGCAGGCCGCGACAAAGGCGCGCCGCTGGCGCAGCTCGTGCCAGAACAGGTACAGCGCCCACAGCGCGACCAGGGCGTTGAGCAGGCCGAACAGCAGCCCCGTGCGCACCAGCCCGAGCCGCGGCACAAGAATCAGCGGAAACGCCAGCGACACGGCCAGCGCGCCCAGGTAGTCGAAGGTGAGCACCTGGCTCACCAGGTCCTTCATGGCCACGTTGCGCTTGAGGATGCGCATGACCAGCGGAATCTCCAGGCCCACGAGCGTGCCCACCGCCAGCACCAGGCCGTAGAGCAGCCAGCGAAACACCCCCGGCAGATACGCATTCGCTATGAAAAGCAGAGCTGGCAGCGCTCCACCCACCAGTGCTACGAGCAGTTCTATGCGCAGAAAATGGGCCGGCAGCTGGTGCTCCAGATAGCGCGACAGCCAGGAGCCCACGCCCATGGCAAACAGATAGGTGCCGATGATGGTGGAGAACTGCAGCACCGAGTCGCCCAGCAGGTACGACGCCAGCGCCCCCGCCGCCAGCTCATAGAGCAGGCCGCAGGCGGCAATGACGAAGACGCTGGCGAGCAGGGCCAGGTCCAGGGGGCGGGGGGCGCGCGCGGGCGGCGCTGCAGTCGCGGAGGTCAAGGCGCGGTCAGGGCGGCTGCCGGGTCGGTCACCGGGCTCAATGAATCGCTGCCGCCACGATGATGCTTATCCCCAGGCACATCGCCGCCACCACCAGCGCCAGGGCCTGGTTCTGCTTCTCGACGATCT
Organism: Pseudomonadota bacterium; assembly: GCA_018242005.1. GTDB lineage: Bacteria > Pseudomonadota > Gammaproteobacteria > Burkholderiales > Burkholderiaceae_C > Alicycliphilus. Next base: position 17,626 of record JAFECU010000127.1, read on the forward strand.
CGCGCCACAGGTCGGTGGGGGTGATCTTGTCGATGAGCAGGAAACACAGCCAGAACACCACCACGCCGATGAGGGCGTAGGCGATGGAGCCCAGGAAGGCCGTGGGTTGGAGCCATTCGAATTTCATGGTGCTGCCCTTTCGGTGAGTGCAAATTATTTGTGGCTGCCGCCGCTGGAGTAGCCGCCCCAGGAGCCGCCGCTGCTGCGCGTGTAGCCGCCGCCCGAGCCGCCCGAGCAGTTGCTCATGAGGATGAGCACGATGAGCAGCACGACGATGATCAGGATCACCGTGCCGCAACCCGCGCCCTTGGCGGCCACGAAGGGGCCGACGTCGTTGCGCTGGAACTGTTCCTTGCGGCCCTGCAGCCCGAAGGCCTGGGCCACTGCGTCAAAGGCCAGGCGGTCGCCGCTGGACCAGGTGATCTCGCCCAGGCCCTGCTCCATGGACAGCAGGCCCTTGGGCCCGGCGAAGTCGCGGTTGAAGGTTTTCTGCCCGCGCGAGACGGGCCAGTAGAACTCGCCCAGGACGTAGTCGGTCTCGGCCTGGTAGCTGTACTTGAGCTGGTATTTCTGCCCCAGGTAGTTGGCGCTCTGGCCGCCGGCGGCCAGCTGCGGCGCGCCGGTGGTGGGACGCACCAGGCTCCAGCCGTCCTCGGCATCGACCAGAAAGGCAAAGCCGCGCTTTTGGTTGTAGAGCAGGTATTCGCTCCAGCCGAAATGCTCGTCGTCGCCCGGCTCCACGCCCATGCGGTGCTGAAAGCCGACCACCTGCCACTGCACGCCCTGCAGCTGGGCCTGGCTGCCCAGCGCGATCAGGGGCTGGACGGGCTCGTCCTGCACGGCCGCGCGCAGCTCGCCGCCGATGCCGCCCGAGAGGTCGATGAGGCTCTTGCACGCGGGGCAGGTGCAGCTCCTGGTGCTCTCCAGCTGCACGGTGACGGGCGCGCCGCACTGCGGGCAGTTGAACTGGCGGCCACGCTCCTCCTTGGTGGATTCGCCCTTGAGGCCCTGCAGCCGCAGGTCTTCGAGCAGCACGGCGCGCCCGCGCTCGGCCTGCGGTGGCGTGCGGCCGTAGTCGATGGACAGCACCTCGCCGTCTTCGCTGCGCAGCTCGACCATGGCAAAGGGCTGGCCCAGGGCGGGCAGCCGGGGCAGCTCGCCCTCGGCCGCGAGCAGGCGGACCTGGCCGCTGAAGGCCACGCTGTAGGGCTTGCCGTTGATGGTGGCGCTGCTGCCCACGCGAAAGCGCGCCGCCTCGGGCAACGCGCCGGTGAGCGCCATGGGGCGCGTGAACACGTAGGCGCCGTTGTCCTCGCCCAGCGTGGCCATGCTGCCGTCATCCAGCCAGGCCACCCATTCGGTCCAACGGCCGGCGTCGCCCAGGAACTGCAGGCGGCCGATCAGCGTGAAGGGCAGGTCCTTGCCGTCCAGCTGTATGCGCCCGCTGGCGTTGAGCTGCAGCGGGCTGTGGTCGTCGAACAGCTCGGCCATCTTGCCGATGCGCGCAAGCTGCTCGCCGCTGCGCACCACCATGCTCTGGCAGTAGGGGCAGATGGCGTGGGTGGACTGCGCGCTCTTGAACTCCACCGGCGCGCCGCAGCCGGGGCAGGGCGCGCGATAGCTGCGCTGGGGGGCGCTGTCGACCATGTGGTTCTTTGAGTGTTTTAGGCCTCTAGCGCTTTATGGGTAAGCGCTGACAGCTATCAAAATTATGGCTCAAG
>JAFECU010000128.1 GCA_018242005.1 Pseudomonadota bacterium
CGCGCACGGTCTCGGCGCGCGTGGGCATGGCGCCGTCGAACCAGGCGCCCACCTGCACGGAGCCGCCGCGCAGCACATCGCGCGCAAAGCCCGGGGGGATCTCGATGGCCAGGGTCAGCTCGCCGCTGCGCATGCGGCGGTCCAGTGCGTCGTAGTCGGTCAGCGGCGGCTGCTCGATGAAGTAGCGCGAGCCCGACAGGCTCATCGCATAGCTGCGGCTGATGGTGGTCTGGTCGCGGTCCAGCACGGCAAAGCGCAGGTCCTCCACGTCCAGGCTGATGCCGTAGCCCATCACGAACATCAGGATCAGCGAGCCCACCAGGGCCAGCGTGGCGCGCACCGGGTCGCGCTGCAGCTCCAGCGCTTCGCGCCAGACATAGCTGAGCATGCGCTGGGCGCTGAAATGGCGGCGGCGCGCAGTGTGCGTTTCCACGGCAGCGGGGGCGGCAGGCGCGGCCGGTTCCTCGGCGGCCGGGGCCTCGCCGCCACCGGCCTCGACCAGGTAGCCGATGAAGGCTTCCTCCAGCGTGGCCGCGCCGCGCTTGGCCACCAGGCGCGCGGGCGTGTCGCTGTCCAGCACCTTGCCCGCATGCATCATGGACATGCGGTCGCAGCGCTCGGCCTCGTTCATGAAGTGGGTGGAGATGAAGATGGTCACGCGGTCGCGCCGCGACAGCTCCACCAGCAGGCGCCAGAAGCCGTCGCGCGCCACGGGGTCCACGCCCGAGGTGGGCTCGTCCAGGATGAGCAGCTCGGGCTTGTGCACCATGGCCACGGCCAGCGACAGGCGCTGGCGCATGCCCAGCGGCAGGGCGGCCGGCAGGCTGTGCTGCGCGGCCTGCAGGTCAAAGCGCTGCAGCATCTCGGACACGCGCGCGGGAATGTCCGCCTCTGGCACGCCGAACAGGCGCGCATGCAGCACCAGGTTCTGGTGCACGGTCAGCTCGCCGTACAGCGAGAACGCCTGGGTCATGTAGCCCACGCGGCGGCGCGTGTCGATGTCGCGCGGGTCCACGGGCTGGCCGAACAGCCAGGCCTGGCCCTCGCTGGCCGGCAGCAGGCCGGTCAGCATCTTCATGGTGGTGCTCTTGCCGCAGCCGTTGGAGCCCAGGAAGCCGAAGATCTCGCCGCGGCGGATGCGGAAGGACACATGGTCCACGGCGACGAAGTCGCCAAATCGCATGGTCAGGTCCCTGGCCTCGATGGCGATGTCGTCCTCGCCACCCTCGGGCAGGGGTGCAATGGTGACGGGCGCATGGCCGCGCTTTTTCTCTTCGGGCAGCAGGGCGATGAAGGCCTCTTCCAGCGAGCGGCTGTCCGTGCGCTGCAGCAGCTCGGCCGGCGTGCCCGTGGCCAGCACGCGGCCCTCGTCCATGGCCACCAGCCAGTCGAAGCGCTGGGCCTCGTCCATGTAGGCCGTGGCCACCAGCACGCTCATGCCGGGGCGCTGGCGGCGGATGCGCGCGATCAGGTCCCAGAACTGGGCGCGCGCCAGCGGGTCCACGCCCGTGGTGGGCTCGTCAAGAATGAGCAGGTCGGGGTCGTGGATCAGCGCGCAGCACAGGCCCAGCTTCTGCTTCATGCCGCCCGACAGCTTGCCGGCCGGCCGCTCCAGGAATTTGCGCAGGCCCGTGGCCTGGGTGAGATCGTCGATGCGCCGGCGCCGCTCGGCCGCGTCATGGCCGAACAGGCGCGCGAAGAACTGCAGGTTCTCCTCCACCGACAGCGTGGGATAGAGGTTGCGCCCCAGGCCCTGCGGCATGTAGGCCACGCGCGGGCAGACGGCCTCGCGGTGCCGGCGCTGGGCCATGTCGCCGCCCAGCACCTCGACGCTGCCTTCCTGGATCTTGCGCGCCCCGGAGATCAGCGCCATGAGGCTGGACTTGCCCACGCCGTCCGGCCCGATCAGGCCGACCATGCGGCCTTCGGGAATGTCCAGATCTATGCCCGCCAGCGCCTCGACCTGGCCATAGCGCTGGTGCACGCCCTTCAGGCGCACGACCCAGCCGCTGGCGTGGGGCGTCGTGCTCTCGCTCATTGCGCGGGCTGGGCTGGCAGCTTGATGGCCAGGTTGGCGGGCCACTCATGGCTGGCATCGGTGCGCAGCCAGGCCACCCCGGGCACTCCGGTCTTGACCTGCTCCAGATGCCGACGCAGAAGATCCTCGGGAATCTGCGCACGCACGCGGAACATCAGCTTCTGGCGCTCGTTGGCGGGCTCCACCGTCTTGGGCGTGAACTGGGCCTGGCTGGCGACGAAGGAGATCGTGGCCGGGATCACGTATTGCGGCGCGGCGTCGAGCACGATCCGCACCTCGCTGCCGATGGCGATGCGGCCGGCGC
>JAFECU010000129.1 GCA_018242005.1 Pseudomonadota bacterium
ATCCGGTTTGCGGTTGGATTGGATGTACTGGAACGTCGTGAGACGTTCCAGCGTCGAAAATGGGTGGTGCGGCGTCACCGCCACCCCCTAAGTAGTCGCGGAGGATTTTTGGCATCCTTCGGGCCGACCGCCGCTCCGCAAGGTGTCCGCATTCAAATCCCTCCGCGTCGAACGGTTTTTCGACTGAAGAATCAGCGCTGTGCTTTTCCCCAATCGCGCGCAAGCTCATACACCTCCGGCATCCACGCCTCTCTGCTGGAGAACACCACCAACATCCGGTCATTGCTGTTCGGCAGCACCTGACGACATGCGCAGCAGATCGTGCACCGTGGCATTGCCCAGCGCTTTGCCCTGCAGTTCTGGCAACACCTCACCGGCCTTGGATTGCAGCGTGAGCTTGCCCGCGCAGATGGCTTGTCCCACCGCCATGGCCGTCACCGTCTTGCCCATGGACATGCCGAAAAACAGTGGTTCAGAGTCTGCCGGTGCATTGAACGCCGAATACACGATGGTGTTGCCATCCAGCAGCGCAAAGGCTTTGGCTGGCCGTTGGCCGACGAGGGCGCGAGCACGGTCAACGAGAGCGCTTTCTCCAGCCGATGGTGCGCGGGAATGCAGCGTGCTCGGGTTGGGGCTAGGTTGCGTGATCTGGAACCAGCGCGGCCCGGTTTTAGCCAGCAGCCATTCGTCCGGCGCGGCTGCACCGCCGTCGGCCACTGGAGTCACCTGGGCCATTGCGCTTGCGCAGAGAGCGAACGCTGCGCCAGCCAGCAACCGCAGGGAATACTTAGCGGCGAGCGTCATTGGATGCCTTTCAGTCGCGCCCCTGCAATTCGCGGTGCATGCGCCGCGAACCATAGGCGCCCTTGACCTCGGCGTGGATGCTCTTGATCAAGGCCACTGCCTGCGCATCCGTCAGGCGTGTGCGTGCAGGCGAACCGCCACAGCGCCAGGCGCGGTAGCCGCTGATGCTCACGGCCAGCACTTGACACATATTGGGCAGGGGGTAGTGGCGGCGCTGCGCGTCAATCCAAGCGTACTTCACAGCGCATCGCAAGGCAGAAGTACGCCGTCGCTTTTTTAGGATTTCGACGTGCATTTTCAGCCGCGCGTTCTCCGCGCGCAGCCGGGACAATTCCATCTGCTCGGGCGTCACAGGCTTGGCGCCAGGCGCCGTGAGTTTGCCAGCCGCCGACGCCTTCACCCAGTTGCGCAGCGTCTGCTCGACCAGTCCCAGGTCTTTGGCGGCCACCACGATGCCCACCGCGATAGCATGCTTGCCGGTCTGCTCCTTGAACTCAGCCGTGTACTCTTGCTTGGGGATTCTCTTCACTTTTCGTTCTTCAGATTTCTGATGGTAACCATCGACCCTTGGACGACGAAAAACAGCGGGCAGCTCAATGTCCGGCACCACCGCCTCACCGCTTCCGGGCACAATCGTTTGTGCCCTCTTGTTGGGCCGAAGGAAAAGCTTTGATGTTCTAGTCAGATTCAAAGGATACGGTGCTGCTCAAATGCTATGTCGATGGTTCTCGGGTCTCTTGTGGATGCTGATCGCTGGAGCGATGGTGACGGCGACGTCTGCTGTGGCGAACACGACCGGCCGGCTAGGGAATGGGCGACAGCTGGATTCAAGCCAGACACCTACTTCGGAGTCGCTGGCGCACTACAAGCAGATGGCACAGCTATCGATGCAGCGGGAAAACTACGACCAAGCTGCCGATTGGGCGAATCGCTATCTCAAAGATGGGGGAGGCGATGTAGAGATGCGAGCGCTGCTTGCTACTTCGTACTATCTCGGCAAGTCCTTCGAAAATGCGGCGCGTGCGCTTCAAATGGAAGTGCTGGCGTCCGAGCGGTCCGGGCAGGCACCGTCTGAAGTGCACCTGCAGTGGTTGTTGGACTGCTATGAGCGTCTTGGCGACAGCAACGGTGCGCTCTGGGTGCTTGAGCGCCTCGTTATCCACCACCCAAAGAAGAGCTACTGGGCTGGCCTGCTCACACTGTGGCAGAAACGGCTAGGGCCCGATCATCGGCTAACGCTGGACTTCATGCGCTTGCGCGAGGCGACGGGCAGCATGACCTCCGCTGATGACTATGTGCAGATGGCCAACCTGGCGCTTAGGGCTGGGTCGGCCATTGAAGCGAAGAAGGCGGTCGAGGAAGGATTTTCGGCGCGATTGCTGGGTGTTGGCGTTGCTGCTGAGTCCCATAGGTTGCTGCGGGAAAGGGTTCTTCGGCAATATGCGGAGGAACGTGTCTTGCTGTCTCAACCTGAGTGGGAAGTCAATGCCATTGCCACCAAGAACGGGATGATGCTGGTGAACTCAGGATTGGCTCTCGTGATGCAGGGCGCTCACGCCAAAGGTTTGGCCTTGATGGAGCAGGGTATTCGCATTGGAGTTCCGAATGCCCCGCAAGACGCGAAGTTGCGATTGGCGATTGGGTATCTTTCAGCGGGGCAGCGAGCGCGAGCCATTGATCTGCTACGGACAATCACAGGGCGTGGCGGGGCGGCTGACTTGGCACGACTGTGGGAATGGTATGCCCGCCAATCTTGAACGAAGTCAGGAAGTCTTCGGCATGGGGAGCCGGATGACAATGCGGAGTCCCTGACCCGTCTCGCAGCTTTCAGCAGAGATTGCTCCCCCATGCAACTCGATGATGCTGCGGCTGATCGCCAAGCCCAGGCCGCTGCCGCCATAGGTCTTCCCCCCACCTTGGTAGCGGAAGAACCGCTCGAACACGCGCTCGCGTTGGTCCGCAGGCAAACCGGGGCCCTCGTCTTCCAGTGCGATCTCCCACTCTCCGTCCAACAGAAGCGATGAGAGGCGCAGGACACCACCGGATGGTGATACATGAATCGCATTTGTCAGCAAATTGAGCAACACTTGGCGCATCCACCGAAGGTCGGCCATTGCATTGCCGTTGCCATTGTGGGTGGACTCGAACCTCAGGCCGTGGTGCTCGACCAGCACCGTGGCGTCCTGCTCGAATGAGTTCAGAAAATGCACGGGATCAAACGATTGAATCTGTAGCTCTATGGCGTGTGCGTCAGCGCGCGAGAGGAAAAGAAGATCCTCGATGATCCGGTTCAGCCGTTCAATCTCTTCGAGTTGAACCTGTGCCGACTCTCGGTTCTGCGTCGAGAGCGATGGATCGCGAAGGAGTTTCTCGGCGTGCAACCGGATCAGTGACAGCGGCGTCTTCAACTCATGCGATGCTTCGGCGGTGAAGCGGCGTATCTGGGAGAACGAGGATTCCAGGCGGTCGAACATCTGATTGAGCAATCGAGCCAGATCGGAGATCTCATCGCCTACGTTTGCCACGGGAATTCTCTGATCGAGGTTGTCCGATCGGATCCGATTGGCTGTGTCACGGATCAGGCGCACGGGTTGCAGCAGCATGCGGGTTAGTCCGAGGCCGATCAGGAGGCTCACCAGCACCATGCCCAGCATAAGGCCGAAACATAGGCGCACATAGTTCGACATCACCTGCTGCACGGGCTGCAATGGGGTGCCGATCACGATCTGGAACGGTTGCATGGAAAAGGATCCGACCCGAAGCTCGCCAATGTCGGCGACAGCCGCGTTGTATTGCCACTGTCCCGCAATGTCAGGTATGTCTTGACCGTTGAGGCTCGACGAGCGCATGACGCTGCCATCCGGCAACTGGACTTCGATGTGGAATATCGCAGCCGCGTTTTCCGTGATCTCGCGTACGCGCATTTCGCGGAACGGCGAACTGGAGGTGGCGAACTCCGGCCCCAGGTGCGACTGAATCTGCCGGAACTCCGACTCGTTGAGAATGTCCAGGCCGTGCGTGAGGTGCCGGTCGAGGTAGTGGTAGCCGACAACAAAGACGCAACCCAATGTGGCCGTGGCTGCCATCGTGTACCACAACGCCATGCGGGCGCCAATTGAGGTCATGTGTACGGCTAGAGAAGTTGGTACCCAACGCCCCGCACGGTTTTGAACCGTACCGTTCCAGGGGATTCCAGCTTTGTTCGCAAGCGGCACATGTAGACGTCCAAAAGGCCCGTGTCGGAATCGTAGTTCGATGACCAGATTTTCTCGGCAATCAAGGTGCGCGGCAGAATTCGTCCAGGGTTCTGCATGAATATCTCAAGCAATGCATATTCCCTGCTGGTTAGGTCAACGGGTTTCCCATCTACCGTGACTTTGTGGGCCACCAGATCGAGCTCTAGTCCTGAGCGTTGCAGCACCGCTTGCTTCACTGCGGATTGGCGACGTAGGAGCGATCGAATGCGGGCTTGCAGCTCTTCCAGGCCGAAGGGCTTGGGCAGATAGTCGTCCGCTCCGAAATCAAGTCCAGTCACGCGATCGCCCATGCTGTCCCGTGCGCTCAAAATGAGCACGGGTTCGTTGAAGCCACTGCTTCGCCAGCACTTCAGCAATTCAAGGCCATCACCATCTGGAAGTCCGAGATCTAGGATGACGGCATCGTAGGGGTTTTCCGATAGCGCGTCGGAGGCAGCGCGGCAGGTATTC
>JAFECU010000012.1 GCA_018242005.1 Pseudomonadota bacterium
CGAAGGCGGTGCAGATCGTCGGCATGAACACCCTGCGCGAGATCGCCGAAGACCCGATGCTCAACGGCCGCACGCTGCCCACGCGCCTACAGGTGCTGGCACAACGCATGGCCTGCAACGAATGGGTCGATGCGAGTTATCCACAAGAGCCTGTGGATCACGAATCCGAAGAAGGCCAGGACGGCCTACTTCGGAATCTCGACGGCCCGTCTTCGGATTCCGAAGCAGGGCCGAAACCCGCGCCAGACGGCTCACTTCGGAATCCGAAGGAGGACCGTACAGTACGTAAAGAAAATCATAGTGAAGTACGTACAGTACCGCGCGCGAAGGCGTTGCAGCACCTGCGCCTGCCCGAGCGCCTGCTGCGCTTGAAGGACGAACAGCAAAGCGGCGCGATGGTGGCCTTGCAGCAGGTGGACGAGTCGCTGCGGCAGGCGGTGCTGGACGAATGGGATGCGCGCTGTCGCAACAGCGCGGTGCGCAACCCGGCCGGCTACCTGTTCGGCATCATCCAGAAGGCGATCCGCGGCGAGTTCAAGGCTTGGGCCGGCGAAGGCGGCTCGCCATCGACGCCGCCTGCGCCGCCGCCACGGCCACCCGAACCGGCTCCTTCTGCATCGCCACCGCCCGCACCTAACGGCCCCGGCCGTGAGGCAGCGCGGGCTTACCTGGCGAAGCTGCGTTCGACGTTGGGCAACGCCTGAACAGCTATCCCCAGGGGATAGCGGGGACACGAAGCCTTCCAGCCATCGGCTTCGGTTCTGTCATGTGTCGCACCGTCGCAGCCCGGCGCGGACCTATCCCCAGGGGATAGGTGGAACACGCAGCCTTCCGCGCCCCCGGTTCGGTCCCCGTCTTCATCGCCTGAGACGGGGAGCTATCCCCTGGGGATAGACGCAACACGCGGCCTTCCGGGACGACAACCGGGGACGCACCCGCTGCGGTTTGTTGACTGACGCCCTTCCGGGCGATGCCGATGCTGGCGGCTCGTTCCTTTACCGCGAGTCGTCACCATGGCCAACGAATCCCAGCAGCCCTTGCAGTTGAACCTCGGATCGCTGCGCAGCGCGATGTCGCTGACGCTGCACACCCACCACGCTTCGCGCATCTGGCATGGTCGAGCGCCCGCCGAGGGTCGGCCCGGCATCATCGGCCTCAACGGCTACATCAGCGTGATGAACAAGATGAAGCGCGGTGCCGAGCAGGACGATCCTTACTCGGATTTCTGGATGCTGCGCATCGAGGACAAGCTGACGCAGACCAAGACGAGCTTGCAGGCGCTGCGCGAGCAGGTGGACCAGGCACTGGCCGACGTGCCGCCTGCGCTTTCGCTGGGCGAGAACATGAACGTGCAGCCCGTGAAGCTGCCGCTGTTCGTCAATGCGCAGCTCGGCTTCATGGCGGTGTACCTGCTGGCCGACTACGACGACCTGGCGCGCAAGCTGATCCTCGCCCACCACACCGCGCTGATCGACCGCAGCACGCTGGAACGCTGGCTCAACGACGGCGCGCACGCGCTGCGCAGCCTGTTCTCGCTGGCACAGCAGTACCGCTACTCCGGCGC
>JAFECU010000130.1 GCA_018242005.1 Pseudomonadota bacterium
ACTTCTCCGCCTCGCCCTTTGACTGCCTCAACCCCGAGGAGCAGGCGCTGGTGCGCGACAAGGTGGACATTGCCTACTACCCCGAGGGGGCGGTGGTGCTGGTCATGGGCGATGCGCCCGAGCATCTGTTCGTCATCATCAAGGGCTATGTCACCCAGGTCGAGGGCGACGAGGTGCTGGCCACCTATGGGCCCGACGACTGCTTTGACGGCCGCGGCCTGGTGGCGGGCCGCGTCAGCAGCCGCTTCACCGTGGCCGAGGAGCTCGTGGCCTACCAGCTGGCGCGCGCCACGGTCAAGGAGCTCATCGCGCGCAACCGCAACTTCGGCGCGCTGCTGTTTTCCGACCTGGGGCAAAAGCTCAGCACCGTGGCGCAGCGCGCAGAGCAGCATGAGATGCAGTCGCTCACGCTCACGCGCGTGGACCAGGCGTTTCTGCGCCCTGCCCATGTGGTGGATGCGGGCACGGACATCGTCTCCGTGGTGCGCCTGTTTCAGGAGCAGCGCACCACCAGCGTGCTGGTCAGCGGCCTGCCGGGTGCGCCTGCGGGGGCCGAGGGGCTGGGGATCTTCTCCAACACCACGCTGCAGCGCGCGATTCTCGACGGCCGGCCACTCGCGCAGATCACCGTGGGCGAACTCGCCAGCCACCCGCTGGTCACCGTGCGCGCCGGCGACCAGCTCGGCGACGCCATGGCGCTGCTGCTGCGCGCGCGCGTGCACCGCCTGGCGGTGCTGGGCGAGGACGGCCAGGTGCAGGGCATTCTGGAGGCGCTGGACCTGTTCAGCTTCCTGGCCAACCAGTCGCACCTGATCACGGTGCATATCGAGCGCGCGCGTGACCTCGCGGCGCTGGAGCAGGCTGCGGCCCAGGTCACGCGCCTGGTGTCCGTGCTGCACCGCACCGGCACGCGCATTGCGCTGGTGGCGCAGCTGGTGCAGCAGCTCAACGCGCGCCTGTTCGAGCGTGCCTGGCAGATGATTGCGCCGCGCGATCTGCTGCTCAACAGCTGCCTGTTCGTGATGGGCAGCGAGGGCCGTGGCGAACAGCTCTTGAAGACCGACCAGGACAACGGCCTGCTGCTGCGCGACGGCTATGAGCCGCCGGCCGATCTTCAGGCCATCTGCTTGCGCTTTTCCGAGGCGCTCGCCGGGTTCGGTTACCCCGAATGCCCGGGCCACATCATGGTCAGCAACCCGGCCTGGCGCGGCACGGTGAGCGAGTTTGGCGACAGGGCGCGCGGCTGGCTCCTGCGGCCCGAGGGCGACAGCCTCATGCACCTGGCCATCTTCCTCGATGCGCACGCCGTCGCCGGCGATGCGCAGTTGCTGCACACCGTGCGCCAGCGCTTGTTCCAGCTGGGCACCGAAAACGACGCGCTGATCGCCCGCTTTGCCCTGGCCATAGACGCCTTCGGCAGTCCGGCGGGCTGGTGGGGGCGGCTGCTGGGCATCGAGGACGTGACCCTGGTGAACCTGAAGAAGGCCGGCATCTTTCCCATCGTGCACGGCGTGCGCAGCCTGGCGCTGGCCCGGCGCATCAGCGCCACGGGCACGGCCGAGCGCATTGCCGCGCTGCAGGCCGAGGGCCAGCTCGACGCGGACCTGGGGCAGGAACTGCTGCAGGGTCTGCACTTCCTGATGGCGTTGCGCCTGCAGGCGGGCCTCGATGAGCTGGAGATGCAGCGCAGCGTCACCGGCAATGTCGATCCGGCCAAGCTGACCAGCCTGCAGCGCGACCTGCTCAAGGACACGCTGTCCGTGGTCAAGCGCTTCAAGGCCTTTCTGCACCAGCGCCTGCGCATGGACGCCGTATGAGCCGGCATTACAGCAACCTGGCCCCCCTGTGGTGGGAGCGGCTGCGCCGCTGGTGGCTGGTCTATCACCTGGGCGAGCCCGAGTTCGCCAACATGTTCGACCCGCCGCCGCCCAACGAATGGGTGGCGCTCGATTGCGAGACCACAGGCCTCAATACGCGCAGCGACGAGATCATCTCCGTGGGGGCGGTGCGCATCGTGGGCGAGCGCATCATGACCAGCGAGCGCCTGGAACTGCTCATTCGCCCGGAGAAGGGCGTCAGCGCCGACAGTGTGCGCATCCACCGTTTGCGCGAGCGTGACGTGGCCGGGGGCCTGCCCAAGGACGAGGCCATGCGCCGGCTCATGCGCTTCATCGGCAGCCGCCCGCTCGTCGGCTATTACCTCGAGTTCGATGTGGCCATGCTCAATCGCGCGATCTGGCCGCTTCTGGGCATGGGCCTGCCGCAGCAGAAGATCGAGGTGTCGGCCATGTACTACGACTACAAGTTCCGCCAGCTGCCGCCCTATCAGCAGCAGGCCAATGCCGAAATCGACCTGCGCTTTTCCACTCTCATGAAGGACCTGCAACTGCCCGAGCGCGAGGCGCACGACGCCCTCAACGATGCCGTGATGGCCGCCTTGGCCTTCATCAAGCTGCGCCGCCTGCGCCGCGAGGCCTGACCGACCGGGACCGCTCGCTGGCCCCCGGGCTTGGGAGCTGCAGGTGGGGGGGCTGCAGGTGGCGGACTGCAGGGCGCAATGCAGGGCAGTGGGCGCGGCACATAAAAAAAGCCGGGCCCCAGGGCCCGGCTTCTCATTTCAGGGGCTTCATGCCCCTCCCTCTATTGAGTCGACATCAGTGACCCGATGCACCGGACGCGCCCAGGCCCGTTTCCGAGCGCACCTGCTGCGCCGGGAAGCCTGCGCGGTCTTGTGCGGCGCGCTTGCTGTTGTCGGTGATCGAGAACAGCCACACGCCGATGAAGCCGATGACCATGGAGAACAGCGCGGGCGACGAGTAGGGGAACAGTGCAGAGCCGGCAGGGTTGCCCAGGGTCGCCTCCCACACCGAGGGCGAGACGATGGTCAGGCCCACGGAGGAGATCAGGCCCATGAAGCCGCCGATCACCGCGCCGCGCGTGGTGCAGTTCTTCCACAGGATGGACAGGATCAGTGCCGGGAAGTTGGCCGATGCGGCAATCGCGAAGGCCAGCGACACCATGAAGGCAATGTTCTGCTTCTCGAACAGAATGCCCAGCACCACGGCGATGGCGCCCAGGGCAAGGGTGGTCATGCGCGACACCTTCAGCTCGGCGGCGCTGTCGGCCTTGCCCTTCTTGATCACGGTCGAGTACAGGTCGTGCGACACGGCCGAGGCGCCCGACAGCGTGAGGCCGGCGACCACGGCCAGGATGGTGGCGAACGCCACGGCGGAGATGAAGCCGTAGAAGATGTTGCCGCCCACGCTCTTGGCCACCAGCACCGCGGCCATGTTGGCCGTGCCCGCGCCGCCGTGGATCACGCCCTTGACGGTGTCGGCCATCTCGGGGTTGGTCAGCACCATGGTGATGGCGCCGAAGCCGATGATGAAGATCAGCACGTAGAAGTAGCCGATCCACACCGTGGCCCAGCCCACGGACTTGCGTGCTTCCTTGGCGTTGGGAACGGTGAAGAAGCGCATCAGGATGTGGGGCAGACCTGCGGTGCCGAACATCAGCGCCATGCCAAACGAGATGGCCGAGATCGGGTCCTTGATGAAGCCGCCCGGGCCCATGATGGCCAGGCCGGCCTTGGCGGCCTCTTCGGGCGTCTTGCCCGTGTTGGCAGCGATCTGCGTGCGCACCTTGACGCCGTCAGCAAACAGTGCTTCGGGGCTGAAGCCATAGTGGGCCAGCACCATGAAGGCCATGAAGGTCACGCCGGCCAGCAGCAGGCAGGCCTTGATGATCTGCACCCAGGTGGTGGCCGTCATGCCGCCGAACAGCACGTAGACCATCATCAGCGCGCCGACGATGACCACGGCCATCCAGTACTCCAGGCCGAACAGCAGCTTGATGAGCTGGCCTGCGCCGACCATCTGCGCGATCAGGTAGAACGCGACCACGATCAGCGTGCCCGAAGCCGCAAACATGCGGATCGGCGCCTGCGCGAAGCGGTAGCCCGCCACGTCGGCGAAGGTGAACTTGCCGAGGTTGCGCAGGCGGTCGGCCATCAGGAAGGTGATGATGGGCCAGCCCACGAGAAAGCCAATGGAGTAGATCAGGCCGTCATAGCCCGAGGCCATCACGGCCGCCGAAATGCCCAGGAAGGACGCGGCCGACATGTAGTCGCCCGCAATCGCCAGGCCGTTCTGAAAGCCCGTGATGCCGCCGCCGGCGGTGTAGAAATCCGCGGCCGAGCGGGTCTTGGACGCGGCCCACTTCGTGATCCACAAGGTGCCCGCCACGAAGATGGCGAACATGATGATGGCCGTCCAGTTCGTTTCCTGCTTGGCGGCCTGGCCCAGGTCGCCACCGGCGGCCTGCGCCACGCCTGCGGCAGCGAGGGCGGCGAGGGCCAGCGCGGTGCTGGCGAGGGTCTGCATGCGCTTCATTTGGTGACGTCCTTGAGGATTTCTTCGGTCAGCGCGTCGAACTTGTTGTTGGCGACGCGCACGTAGTACACGGTGATGACGATGGTGAACAGGATCACGCCCATGCCTATGGGCACACCCAGCGAGGTCACGCCCGCGCCGATTGGCTTGGCCAGGAAGGGTTTGTCGAAGGCGATCAGACCGATGTAGCCGTAGTACACGATCAGCATCAGAATGCTCAGGACGATGCCCAGCGGGTTGCGCCTGGCGCGCAGCTCCTGGTATTTGGGATGGCGTTGAATCTTCTCAACGACGGGGTCACTCATGCTTGTCTCCTGTTTCGGTGAAGTGTCGCGCGCAAAGATGGGCGCAGTGCACAAACGCAGCGGATTCTGAGAACCGCGACTGACCCAATGCTTACGCGCAAAAACGCAGCATACATGCGGCCTGGCGGTGTCTCTGGCGGCCTTTTCACATCGAAAAATCGTGGCCTAGGGTTTCCTCCTGGTCTGTAAGCTGGCATTCAGTTTCGCGTCAGCTTGCGTAAGAAATGCGTCAGTGGGTCGTCAGTTGCCGCGCCCATAGTGGTGTGGCAGGTAGTTGTAAGTACCTGTGATTCAAACAACTGAGGAGACAAACCATGGCTATCGACGCTGCAAAAGGCGTGGGAGGGGGCGTCGCCCACCGCCCCATGTCCACCGAAGAAAAGAAGGTGATCTTCGCGTCCTCACTCGGAACCGTGTTCGAGTGGTACGACTTCTACCTCTACGGCTCGCTGGCGGCGATCATCGCCAAGCAGTTCTTCAGTGGCCTGGACGCCGGCGCGGCGTTCATCTTCGCGCTGCTGGCCTTTGCCGCGGGCTTTCTGGTGCGGCCCTTCGGCGCGCTGGTGTTCGGCCGCCTGGGCGACATGATCGGCCGCAAGTACACCTTCCTGGTCACCATCCTGATCATGGGCATCTCGACCTTCATCGTTGGTGTGCTGCCCAGCTACGCCAGCATAGGCGTCGCCGCGCCGGTGATCCTCATCGGGCTGCGGATGTTGCAAGGCCTGGCGCTGGGCGGCGAGTATGGCGGTGCCGCCACCTACGTGGCCGAGCATGCGCCGCACGGCCGACGTGGCGCCTATACGGCGTGGATACAAACCACGGCCACGCTGGGCCTGTTCCTGTCTTTGCTGGTGATCCTGGGTACGCGCACGGTGCTGGGCGAGTCCGTGTTCAACGACTGGGGCTGGCGCATTCCATTCCTGGTGTCCATCCTGCTGCTGGGCGTCTCGGTGTGGATCCGGCTGTCGCTGTCCGAATCGCCCGCCTTCCGCAAGATGAAGGCCGAGGGTAAGACCTCCAAGGCGCCACTGGCCGAGTCCTTTGGCCAATGGAAGAACCTGAAGATCGTGATCCTGGCGCTGGTCGGCCTGACAGCCGGCCAGGCCGTGGTCTGGTACACGGGCCAGTTCTACGCGCTGTTCTTCCTGACGCAGCAACTCAAGGTCGATGCCGTCACTGCCAACCTGATGATCGCCGCGGCCCTGCTGGTAGGCACGCCCTTCTTCATCGTCTTTGGCTCGCTGTCCGACAAGATCGGCCGCAAGCCCATCATCATGCTCGGCTGCGTGCTGGCCGTGCTGACCTATTTCCCGGTGTTCAAGGCCCTGACCGGCGCCGCCAATCCCGATCTGGCCCAGGCCCAGGCCACGGCCGGCGTGGTCGTGACCGCCGACCCGGCCACCTGCTCGTTCCAGGGCAACCCCGTGGCGCGCGAGATCGACTTCAAGAGCCCCTGCGACATCGCCAAGCGCTACCTGGTGCAGAACTCGGTGAGCTATGAAAACGTCGCCGGCCCGGCCGGTTCGCCGGCCGTGGTGAAGATTGGCGACAAGACCGTCACCGCGCCCGCGGGAACCGTGGCCAACCACAAGTTCGACGAGGACAGCACCAAGGCCATTGCCGCCTTCAAGAAGGAAATGGGCGAAGACCTGAAGGCCGCCGGCTACCCCGCCAAGGCCGACCCGGCGAAGATGAACAAGCCCATGATGATCGCCATCCTGGTGTACCTCGTGATCCTGGTGACCATGGTCTACGGCCCGATTGCCGCCATGCTGGTGGAGCTGTTCCCTACACGCATCCGCTATACCTCGATGAGCTTGCCGTACCACATCGGCAACGGCTGGTTCGGTGGACTGCTGCCCACGACCTCGTTCGCCCTGGTGGCATCGGCCGGCAACATGTATAGCGGCCTGTGGTACCCCATCGTCATCGCCGGCATGACGGCCGTGGTCGGCACGCTGTTCCTGCGCGAGACCAAGGACGTTGACATTTACGCCAACGATTGACGCCGGCCCGGGACCTGTCACAGGCCGCACCCGCCGCCACGAGACTGTGGCGGCAAAACATCAAATCGGCATCGGCGGCTGGGTGGGCGAAACGGTTACATCTAAAATTTGCAGCGTAGTCGCACATGGAGCCTATCGGCCACATGCAGGCGCCACGCCGTGCCTACCCACCCCGATGGTCACAAACATTCTTCAAGGAAATCACATGCAAAAACCAAGCCGTTTGTTGCTCGCCACCCTGGCACTGCTGGGAACCTCTGCCGTGTTCGCGCAAAGCAGCGTCACCCTGTACGGCCGCATTAACACCACCGTGGAACATCAGAAGGCGGGCGGCCAAACAGTCGATGGCCTGGTGAACAACGCATCGCGCTGGGGCATCCGTGGCACGGAAGACCTGGGTGGCGGCCTGAAGGCTGGCTTCCAGCTCGAAAGCGGCTTCAACTCCGCCACCGGCACGGGCACGGGCTGGCCCGGCATTTCCACCCCTGGCAATGGCCTGAACTTCGGCCGCCAGAGCGAAGTGAACCTGTCGGGCGGCTTCGGCATGGTCCGTCTGGGCAACTTCGTGCCTGAGTCGTACTACGCCACGGCCGACTACGTCAGCATGCACAACCACGACACGGGTCCGTCGTCCGATGCCCTGTACTACGACCCCGTGTGGTTTGGCGGCCTGGGCACCAAGAACAAGATCGGCTACCGTACGCCGAGCTTGGGTGGCCTGACCGTTGATGCCGCCATGCTCATGCACGAGAAGGCTGCCGGCACCAACAACAAGAACGGTTACGACCTGGCCGCCAACTACAACATGGGCCCCCTGCACCTGGGCGGCGGTTACAGCTATGTGAACAGCAACTACCAGGTTGGCCTGCGCGCCCTGTACACCTTCGGCCAGTTCACCGTGGGCGGCTACTACCAGCGCAACAAGGATGCGAACCAGTTCGTTTCCACCGGCGCCGGCACGCGCAACAACTTCCGCCTGGCCGGCATGTACACCCTGGGTGCATCCGAGTTCCACCTGAACGTGGGCCATGCCAACAACTGGAGCCATGTGTCCAACTCGTCCGCCACGCAGTACACGCTGGGCTACAACTACAACCTGAGCAAGCGCACCAAGGTGTATGGCTACTACACCCGCGTGAACAACAAGGCCAATGCAGCCTACGCCAACGGCGTTCTGCCTTCCCTGCCGTTCGCCGCTGGCCAGGACTTCAGCTCCATCGCCCTGGGCGTGCGCCACAACTTCTGATGACGTGGCGGCGCAAGCCGCCCGCAGATCAGGCAAGGCCTCACACGGTTGTGTGAGGCTTTTTTTTATTGGCTCAAGCGTAGCGGCCATCCATTGACTCGTCCTCCCATGGCATGCGTATGTGCGCGCAGCCAGTCATGCCCGCGAAAGCGGTTCCAGGCGCTGCCCAGGCCATTGATCCGTCGCTGCTGTGTACCCCCACCTTCGCGGGGATGACGGCGATTTCCTGTTCAACAGGATTCGCTACCTGAGCCTTTTTATGGGATGGTGAACGCGTGGTTGGGCGTTGCGCCTGCTCTTGCAAAACCCCTCGACTCGCAACTTTCAACCCTCAGCGGCGGAACCTGCCGTCGGCGCCGATGATGGACAGGTCCGCAAAATCCAGCCCCGTGTGGTCGGCCGCGCCATAGGAGATGCTCAAGCCACCAAGATCGAGCTGCTGTATGGATTCGAGTGCCGCCTGGATCTTCTCGCGCGTGGGCTTGGGGCCGGCGCGGCGCAGGCCTTCGACCAGCACCTTGGCAGCGGCGAATCCTTCGAGCATGGCGGGGCTCACCTCGTCCTGGCCGCGCGCCTTGTTCAGTTCGACGGCCTCGCGCACCAGCGGATAGCCCAGGCTGCGTTCGTTGGGAAAGACCTGGGTCACGATGACGCCGCGTGCGTGCTCGCCCAGGCTCTTGATGAAGCCGCTCGACGCATTGTTCGACAGCGTCACGAGCTGCGCCGTGGATCCCGCCTTGCGCAGCGCCGCATAGCCATCGACCACCGTGGTGCCCGAGCCAATGATCATCACGGCCTGTGCCTGCGCCTGGGCGATCTTGGTCGCCAGGGGGGCGAAGTCGGGCTGGCTGCGATTGAACTTTTCCAGCACCACGGGTTGCAGCTTGGCGCTGCCCAGACCCTTTTGCGCCCCGGCCACGCCGTCGGCGCCAAAGCTGTCGTCGGCATAGAGCACGGCGATGCGCGACATGCCCAGCGTGGCCAGGTGGGCCACGGCCTTCTCGGCCTCGCGCTGGTAGGTGGCACGCACGTTGAAGACATGCCTGCGCACGGGCTGGTGCAGCACCATGGCGCCCGTCGAGGGGCCGACCAGGGCCACGCCATGCTTGTCCAGGTGGGGGATGATGGCCTCGGTGTGCGGCGTGCCGCGTGTGAGGAACATCACATCGACCTTCTTGTCCTCGATCAGCACGCGGGCGTTCTCGCCGGCCGTCTTGGGGTCGAACTTGTCGTCCATTGCGACCAGCTCGATCTTCTGTCCGTGGACGCCGCCCTTGGCATTCACGGCATCGATATAGAGCTTGGCGCCGGAGGCGGTTTCCTGAACGCCCGGGCCTACGACACCCGAGAATCCCGCCGTCTGCCCCACGAGGATCTGCGCCGGCGCCGTGCCCATCAGACTGCCCAGGGCCAGGGCAATACCCCATAGTCGCCATGGCTGCATGGTTTCACTCCTTTGCTTGAGTTAGCAATTGTGTGGTAGTTCGCCACAGTCTACCGGACGCGGCAAGGGTTGGCACGCGCTAAATAGAATGTTCGGCCCCCCAGCAGAAAGACCGCCCATGACCCAGGGACTGATACGTATCCACGGCGCGCGCCAGCACAACCTCAAGAACCTCGACCTGGACATCCGCACGGGCGAGCTCACCGTGGTCACCGGCCCGAGCGGCTCGGGCAAGTCCAGCCTGGTGTTCGACACGCTCTATGCCGAGGGCCAGCGCCGCTATGTGGAGACCTTCAGCGCCTACGCGCGCCAGTTCCTCGATCGCATGGACAAGCCGGCCGTGGACAGGGTGGAGGGTGTGCCCCCGGCCATCGCCATCGACCAGACCAACCCGGTGCGCAGCTCGCGCTCCACCGTGGGCACGATGACCGAGCTCAACGACCACCTGAAGCTGCTGTTCGCGCGCGCCGGCCAGCTGTTCGACCGCAAGACCGCGCAGCCCGTGCGCCACGATTCGCCGGACACGATCCATGCCGAGCTGCAGCAGCGCTGTGCGCAAGAGGGCGACCCGCGCATCGTGCTGACCTTCCCCGTGGAGTTGCCCGCGAGCATCACGGCCGAGCAGCTCGAGCAATGGCTGTCGGCCAGCGGCTTCACCAAGGTACAGGCGGAGCGCGAGCAGGACGGCAAGAAGCTGCTCGACGTGGTGGCGGATCGCTTTCGCATGGGCAACGTGGAGCGCGCGCGCGCGGTCGAGGCCATCGAGGTGGCGCTCAAGCGCGGCGGCGGGCGGCTCAACGTCTATCGTCTGCGCGACGAGGGCGAGCCGGACCTGTGGCGCTTCTCCACGGGCCTGCATTGCCCGGACAGCGACCTGCGCTATGCCGAGCCCATTGCCTCGATGTTCTCGTTCAACTCGGCCGTGGGCGCCTGCGACAGCTGCCGCGGCTTCGGCCGCGTGATCGGCGTGGACTGGGGCTTGGTCATTCCGAACGAAAAGCTCACGCTGCGCGCCGGCGCCATCAAGCCCATACAGACACCGGCGTGGAAGGAATGCCAGGACGACCTGATGCGCTACGCCGAGGCCGCGGGCATTCCGCGCGACACGCCCTGGTACAAGCTCACGGCCGAGCAGCGGCACTGGGTCATCGAGGGCACGCCGGGCTTCAAGGAGGGCAACTGGAACAGGCAGTGGTATGGCATACGCCGCTTCTTCACCTACCTGGAGAGCAAGGCCTACAAGATGCACATCCGCGTGCTGCTGTCCAAGTACCGCAGCTACACGCCATGCCCCGCGTGTGCGGGCGCGCGCCTGAAGACCGAGAGCCTGCTGTGGCGCGTGGGCAGCAAGCAGGATGCCGACGCGGTGCTGGCGCCGGAAAAGCGCTTCATGCCGCAGGGCGTTCAATGGTCTCGCGCGCAGCTGGAGGCCCTGCCGGGCCTGTGCCTGCATGATTTGATGTGGTTGCCTATTGAGCGGTTGCGGCGGTTTTTTGCCTTGACTCCCTCCCCCTCTG
>JAFECU010000131.1 GCA_018242005.1 Pseudomonadota bacterium
CAGGTTGAAGCTGGCCGTGATGCTCGTGGTCTTCTTGGCGGGAATGGGGGCGCCTGTGGGAAATACCAGAGGCTTCGGGGTGCTTGAGGTTCGCAGGCCCGTGTCGGGGTCAACCGTGTAGCCCATCACCTTGCCGTTGTTGTTGGTGACCACGTTGCCCTGGCTGTCGAGCTTGAAATTGCCCGCGCGCGTGTAGGCCGCGCTGCCGTCGGGCTGCTGGATCTTGAAGAAACCGTTGCCGTTGATGGCGACGTCAAGATTGTTGCCCGTGACGCTGATGTTGCCCTGTGTGAACTGCTGCGCCACCGCGCCCACCTGCACGCCGATGCCGGCATTGCCCGAGCTCGCCGTTCCGATGGCATTTGCCACCATGGACGCAAACTCGGTACGCGACGCCTTGAAGCCCACGGTGCCCGAGTTGGCAATGTTGTGGCCGATGACGTCCAGGTTCTTGCTGGAAGCATTCAGGCCCGAGAGGCCTTGCTGGAAACCCATGGTTTTCTCCTTGACGGTGGTTGGTGTGCGTGCTCAGAGCACGCCCAGGACATTGGCGTAGTTGACGGTGCTGCCGTTGCCCAGCGTCAACGTGAGCGCGCCGGCTTTGGAACCCGTGGCCATGACCTGCGACTGCGTGAGCGTCGTGGCCTTGACCGCCGCCTCGCCGTTCGTGGCCGTGACACGAAAGCGCAGATCGTTCGTGCTGCCGTTGTACTTGCTCGCATCCCAGTCGAAGCTGTGGCGGCCGCTCTCCTGCGCACCCATGTCCATGGTGTCGACCACTACGCCCCCGGGCGTGACGACCTCCACCTTCACGCCGGTGGCCGCGCCCGCCAGGTCGAAGGCGCCCTTGCCCGCCTTGTCGGCGAAGGTCATCTGATTGCCTTCGGACAGCACCGAGCGCCCGATCAGCGAAATGCCCTGGATCTGCTGCATGGTGCTGAACTGCTCGGCCATGGTCTGCATGGTCAGGTTCAGCGTCTGCAGGCCCGTCACGGTGTTGATCTGGGCCATCTGCGTCGTCATCTGCGCGTTGTCCAGCGGGTTCATCGGGTCCTGGTTGTTGAGCTGGGCGACGAGCAGCTTGAGGAAGCGGTCCTGCATCGCGCTCGGGTCGGTGGACGAGTCGCGCGTCTTGGAGGTGGTGGTGGCGCCCTTGTCGAGCGCGCTGGTGTCAATGGGGGAAATGGACATGAATTGCTCCAGCGATTTGCGTGTTTACTGGCCCATCTGCAGGGTCTTGAGCAGCAGGGTCTTGGCCGTGTTCATGACCTCGACGTTGTTCTGGTACGAGCGCGAGGCCGAGATCATGTTGACCATCTCCTCCACCGCGTTCACGTTGGCGTGCGTCACATAGCCCTCGGCGTCGGCCAGGGGGTTGGACGGGTCGTGCACGCGCCGGCCCGGCACGTTGCTCTCCTGGATGGTGGACACTCGCACGCCGGCGGCGCCGTCGGCCCCCATGGGCGCGGTCTGGAACACCACCTGGCGCGCCTTGTAGGCCTGGCCGTCGGGGCCGGCGACGGCGTCCACGTTGGCCAGATTGCTGGCGACCACGTTCAGGCGCTGCGACTGCGCGCTGATGGCGCTGCCCGAGACGTTGAAGATGGAGAACATGGACATGGTCTTGGCTCCTCGTTACTGGCCCTGGATGGCGCTCAGCATGGTCTTGGCATTGCCGTTGATGAAGCGCAGCGTGGCCTCGTAGCGCACGGCGTTGTCCACGAAGGCGGCGCGCTCGCGGTCCATGTCAACGGTGTTGTTGTCCAGGCTGGGCTGGGTCTGCAAGCCATAGCCGAGCTGGCTGTCCGAGCTGCCGGTGGTGGCGGCCGGCAGAGGGATGTGGCGCGCATCGCTCACGCTCTGCTGGCGCATGGCGGCGGGCGTGCGCATGCCTTCGGCGGCGCGCAGCGCATCGGCAAACTTGAAGTCGCGCGCCACGTAGCCCGGCGTGTCGGCGTTGGCGATGTTGCTCGCGATGACGCGCTGGCGCTCGGCACGCAGCAGCAGCGCGTTGCCATGAAAGTCCAGCCGCTGGGTCATCTTGTCGAGCATGGTTCCTCGGGTGCTGAGTGATCGGGTGCCGCGGCGCTGGGCTTTGCGGCGTGCGTCGATTATCAAAATTGCCGCTGCCGCCTAAAGCGCGAAGAGCGCGGGCATTGGCCCGCTGTTTGGCGCATCTGTCGCCGGTTCGCGGCCTAGAGTGCCTGCTCGTGCAAGCCACAGCCACAGCCATGCCGCATACCTCGCCTCTTTCATACCGCGCCGCCGCCAGGCCCCGCCTCCTTTGGGCGGTGCTGGCGCTGTGCGCCGCTGCGCTGGCGCCCACGGCCCGTGCCCAGGGCATGGCCGAGGCGGTCCAGGATCTGGGCACCATCGGCCAACGCTGGCTCGACGGCGCCCTGGCGCAGGCTCAGGGCGGCACGCTGCCGCTGCGCATGGAGGTGAGCCTGGGCCAGCTCGATCCGCGTCTGCGCCTGTCCGCCTGCGCCCGTGTCGAGCCCTACCTGCCCGCCGGCGCACGCCTGTGGGGCCGCACGCGCCTGGGGCTGCGCTGTGTGGACGGGGCCACACGCTGGAACGTGTTTCTGCCCATCACCGTCAAGGCCTTCGGGCCCGCCTGGGTGCTGTCGGGCAACGTGGCCAGCGGCGCGGTGCTGACCGAGGCAGACGCGGTCGAAACAGAGGTGGACTGGGCCGCCGAGCCCGCCGCCATCATCGCCAACCCGCAGGCCTGGGTGGGATTGATCGCGGCGCGCCCGCTGGCGGCCGGCCAGGCGCTGCGCCAGAACCTGGTGCGCGCGCCCGATCTCTTCAAGGCCGGCGCCCCCGTGCGCGTGATGGTGCAGGGGCCAGGCTACGCCGTCACTGCCGCTGGCGAGGCCCTGAGCGCCGGCACGGCGGGCCAGAATGTACGCGTACGCATGACGAATGGCCGCGTGATCATGGGCATTGTGAATACCGATGGGACAATCGACGCCGCTTTGTGACACATAGGGCCGCATAAAGCGCTAAAGTCTGCCCCCTGCCGGCCGAATACATGGCTACTGGCCCCACATCTCACAGGGGTGGTGGAGAGTGCGATGAAGATTGGAAACAACCCGGATATTGCGAACACGCTGTCGCAGGCCGCGGCCGCACGGCAGCAGGCCAAGGCGGCCGCGCCCGCGCCTGCCGCCGAGGCGGCAAGCCAGAGCGCGGCGCGCGCCACGGCCGGCGTGCCCGTCACGCTGTCGGCCACGGCGCGCGGCGTGGAGGCCGGCCGCAGCCAGGGCGACTTCGACGCGGGCAAGGTCAAGGCCATCAAGGCCGCCATCGACAACGGCAGCTTCAAGGTCGATGCCGAGGCCGTGGCCGACAAGCTGCTGGCCAACGCCTACGAAACCCTGTCGCGCTCGCGCGACTGAGAGGCTGACGCCGCACGGGGCGCACGGCCATAGACTCGCCTCATGTCATCCCTCGACGACACCCTCTCGGCCATTGAAACGCAGCTGCTGGACATGCAGGCTGCGCTGTTGTCTTCCGACCCCCAATCCCTGGAACAAACCGCCGGCGAGCTGCGCCAGGCGGCCACCACCCTCGCCCAGGCCCTGGCTTCGAACCTGGTGCCGCCGGGCGCGGGCGAACGCGTGCAGGCCATCGCCCAGCAGCTGGGGCTGCTGCGCAACCAGCTGGCACGTGTGCTGGCATTGACCGAACGGCAGGCGGCCTCGCTGCTGCCGCCGATGCAGGGTGTGACCTACGGTCCCTCCACGGGCGCACAGGGGCCGCGGATCTACCGGGCGCCGGGTTAGCCTGTTAACGCTATGCAAGGGGATCGCGTTGCTTCGCAAAGGGACTGGATGCAAGGCGCCCGTGCGCTGCAAGGCGTGCGCCTTGCGAGCGCGGGCAACGCCGCAGACGATCCCTTTGCGAAGTAACCCGAAGGGAAGTTCGGCACAGCCCACCCCTTTGCGTTGCGCTCGTTGTGCGTACCGACGTACGCACAGCGTCGCGCGCCTTGATGGGCGTGCTGTGCCGGGCTTCGCGAGCTCTTGCATAGCGTTAACAGGCCCTAGCGCCCACAACATTTCTTGCTCCGCCTCCTGGTAATGGCGGATTGGCTTTTGCTCATGGCACAACTGCGTGTGTAGCTCTCATTTTTGATAGTTACACCCCGGAGCATATACACGGCCAACCGCACAGGCCACTGTTGCAGCATGGCAACAACCTAGCTCATTGGGCACACTTTCGGCACGCGAATAAGAATTTTTCGCATTTATTTCTGCGAATGAGATTGATTTGCAACAATAATCCAACGCGAAATTCAACTACCGCAGGGAGCAATATGCCGTCGTCTTCGTCCATAAAAAAACCCAAGAGCCTTCGACTCGCCGACGGCATGGCCGTGGCCCTGCTGCCGCTGTCGGCCTTGGCCCAGCAGGCGGGCTCGCCGGCCCCGGTCCACACCCTGCCTGCGGTGACCGTGCAGGAGCAGGCCATAGACCCCAATCCCAACGCCGAGGTGGGCGCCCCCTACAAGGCCAAGACCTCGGCCGACACACGCTACACGCGACCGCTGGCCGAGATTCCGCAGACCATCGAGGTCATCACCAAGTCGGCCATCGATGATTCGGGCCTGACCGACCTGAAGCAGATCCTCGCGGCCCAGCCCGGCATCACGCTGGGCACGGGCGAAAACGGCAATGCCTTTGGCGACCGCTTCATCATCCGCGGCCAGGAGGCGCGCTCCGACGTGTTCGTGGACGGCCTGCGCGACCCCGGCATCACCATCCGCGAGAGCTTTGCCATCGAGCAGATCGAGATCACCAAGGGCCCCAACTCCAGCTTCGCCGGCCGCGGCTCGGCCGGCGGCGCCGTCAATGCGGTGACCAAGCAGGCCACGCTGGACTATGACTTCACGCGCATCTCGGCCGGCGTGGGCACGGACAACCACCACCGCCTGACCATGGACATAAACAAGGCCTTCGGCGACAAGTTCGCCCTGCGCGCCAATGCCCTGACCGCAGGCGAGGACGTGCCCGGCCGCGGCCCCTCGGCGCGCCGGCGCGACGGCCTGGCGCTGTCGGGCCTGTGGGAGCTGAGCAGCGACCTGTCGGTCACGCTGGACTACTACGGCATGCGCGGCAAGGACAAGCGCCCTGACCTGGGCAGCTACCTCGTGGGCACCACGCCCGACCGCCGCCCGGCCAGCCCCGTGCCGCCCGTCTATGCGCAGAACAACGACTTCATCCGGTCCGACGTGGACACGGCCACGGCGCGCATCAACTACCGCTTCGCGCCCAACCTCCGCCTCACCAGCCTGACGCGCTACGGCCAGTCCGACAACGGCTACGCCACCACGGGCGCCTCCTTCAACACCACCGCGCAGCGCCCCGCCCTGGATGGCGGCCACACCGGCTGGCAGGAGGTGAAGTACTTCGCCCACCAGGACAATCTGCGCTGGGACAAGGAGATCGCCGGCCTGAAGCATGAATTCATCTTCAGCTTCGAATACACCGACCACAAGGTCAAGTCCGGCAACTACGGCATCACCACCACCGGCACCCCCAACTGCCGCACCAATGCCACGGCCACCGCCAACAATGGCTTCTGCCTCACCGACGCCAACGGCGTCGTCCTGCCCAACCTGGGCACCCTGGCCGGCCGCAGCTACGCCCGCCAGGGCATGACGCGCGACTGGCGCGTGAAGACCTTCGCCCTGTCTGCCATGGACACGGTGGACCTGACCGACAAATGGACCCTGTTCGGCGGCCTGCGCGCCGACCACTACAAGCTGTCCATGGACACCTTCAACAACACGGGCGCACAGGCGGGCGCGCAAACCGGCAACTACGGCTTCAACGACACGCTGGTCAACGGCCACCTGGGCACGAGCTACAAGCTCAACGAAATGGGCATGGTCTACGCTGCCTACGGCACGGCGCAGAACATCAACGGCGGCGAGCCCGACACCGGCACCAACGCAGGCTACGGTGGCCTGGTCATCTACAACGGCAGCGCCGCGGGCGCCAAGCCCGTGACCACGCAGAACGTCGAGCTGGGCACCAAGTGGAACCTGCTGGACGACAAGCTGCTGGCCACGGCCGCCGTGTTCCAGAGCACGCGCAGTGACGTGATGGAAGGCGCGGACTACAACACCGCCGGCACCTTCAACACCGGCAAGAACCGCGTGCGCGGCATCGAGCTCGGCCTGGCCGGCAACGTGACCAGGAACTTCCAGATGCAGGCGGGCCTGGCCATCATGAAGTCCAAGGTGCTGCAGTCGGCCACGGCGGCCAACGTGGGGCGCCCGCTGGCCAACTTTGCCGACCGCAGCCTGGCCATCCAGGGCAAGTACCAGCTCACGCGCGACTTCTCGTTCGGCGCCATCGCCCGCTACGAAAGCAGCCGCTGCGGGGGCCAGCCCAACAACGGCGCAGACATGAATGCCCAGGGCTACTGCTCGCAGCCCGTGCCCGCCTTCAGCGTGTACGACCTGTTCGCCAGCTACCGCATCAACAAGCATGCCGACCTGCGCCTGAACGTGCTGAACGCGACCGACAAGGACTACTACACGGCCGTGTACCGCTCGGGCGCCTTCCTGTACAAGGGCGACGGCCGCGCAGTGCGCCTGACGCTGAACCTGGACCTCTAAGGAAAAATGGCCGCTGGCGCTTACCATATGGGCGCCAGCAGCTATTATTTTTGATGACACCCAGCAACCGCATCCCGGCCGGCGTCTGGAACGCCATCGACTACGAGCGGCTCGCCCCCCAGCACATGGAGGTGGGCCGTCACGCCTATGTGGCCGGCGGCTGCGGCTGGGACCGGACGGTGGCGGCCAACCGCACCGCGTTTGACCGCTGGGCCGTGCTGCCGCGCCTGCTGCGCGACCTGCGCGAAGGCCATACGCGCCTCACGCTCACGGGACTTGATCTGCCCCACCCCCTGCTGCTGGCCCCGGTGGCACACCAGCGCCTGGCCCACCCCGATGCCGAGCTGGCCACGGCCCGTGCGGCCCAGGCCACGGGCAGCGGCCTGGTGGCAAGCACGCTGTCGTCCTGCACGCTGGAAGCAATTGCCGCGGCGAGCGGCCCGGCGCGCTGGTTCCAGCTCTACCTGCAGCCCGAGCGCGCGCACAGCCTCGACCTGCTGCGCCGCGCCGAGGCCGCGGGCTACCGCGCCATCGTGCTCACGCTGGACGCCAGCATCCAGCTGGCCAGCCGCAGCGCGCTGCAGGCCGGCTTCACCATGCCGAACGACTGCGTTGCGGCCAACCTGGCGCCCTACCCGCCCATGCCGGCCACGGCGCTGGCCGATGGCGAGAGCCGCATCTTCCAGGGCGCCATGCGCCACGCCCCGCTGTGGGACGACCTGCAGTGGCTGCTGGCGCAGACACGCCTGTCGGTCTGGGTCAAGGGCGTACTGCACCCCGAGGACGCGCGGCGCCTGCAGGCCGCGGGCTGCGCCGGTCTCATCGTTTCCAACCACGGCGGACGCAGCCTGGACGGCGCGCCCGCCAGCCTGGACATGCTGCCCGCCATACGCGCGGCCGTGGGCCAGGGCTACCCGCTGCTGCTCGACGGCGGCATCCGCAGCGGCGCGGACGCCTTCAAGGCCCTGGCCCTCGGCGCGAATGCCGTCCTCGTGGGTCGGCTGCAGGTCTGGGCCCTGGCCGTGGCCGGGGCTCTCGGCGTGGCCCATATGCTGCAGCTGCTCACCGAGGAGCTGCACGCCACCATGGCCCAGGCCGGCTGCGCCCGGCTGTCCGACATCACCCCCGACTGCCTCACACCCGCAACACCATGCTGATCTCCATCGACCAAGTCCTGAGCAAGCAGGAAGTGGCGCAGTTCCGCGCCGAGCTTGATGCCGCCCGCTGGGATGACGGCGCAGCCACCGCCGGCACCCTGGCCAAGGCCGTCAAGCGCAACGAGCAGATCGCCGACGGCAGCGAGCTCGCCACGCGGCTGGGCCAGCAGATACTGCGCCGGCTGGCGGCCACCCCGCTATTCATCAGCGCCGCGCTGCCGCGCACCATCTATCCCCCGAAGTTCAACCGCTACGCGGGCGGCGGCACCTATGGCGCGCATGTGGACAGCGCCCTGATGTATCTGCCCGGCAGCCACCAGCAGATGCGCACCGACCTGTCGGCCACGCTGTTCCTGGCCGAGCCCGAGGAATACGACGGCGGCGAGCTGGAGGTGGAAGGCCCGTTCGGCGTGCAGGCCGTGAAGCTGGCCGCGGGCGACATGGTGCTGTATCCGTCCACCAGCCTGCACCGCGTCACGCCCGTCACGCGCGGCGCACGCGTGGCCTCGTTCTTCTGGATCGAGAGCCTGGTCGCCGACGAAGCCGAGCGCACGCTGCTGTTCGACCTGGATCAGTCGATCCAACAACTCACGCCGCTGGTCGCGCCCGACGACATGCGCCTGGTGCAGCTCACCGGCGTCTACCACAACCTGCTGCGCCGCTGGGCAAGGCCATGAAAGGAGCTCCCATGAACCCCCTCATCCGCAACCTCACCGCCATCGCGCTTGCCGCCTGCGCCGGCACCGCCCTCGCCCATGGCAAGGTCGAATGCAAGGAATATCCGAAGTCCGAATGGCGCCCGCACACCGAGCTGGAGCAAAAGCTCATCAAGGAAGGCTGGACCATCCGCCGCATGGAGAAGACCGACACCTGCTACGAGGTCTACGCCAAGACCCCTGAGGGCAAGCGCGTCGAGGCCTTCTTCGACCCCAAGACCTTCGAGCGCGTGGAGGAATGAGACACCCCCCTGAGCTGCTGCGCGGCGGGGCGGCCCTTGCGCGGCGTCCGCTGGTCTGGCCCGCGCTGGTTTCATGGGCCCTGGGCGGCTGATGCGTTCCGTGCCTGTCTGGGACGCTCTGGTGCGCCTGCTGCACTGGGGCCTGGTGGCCGCCGTGGCCGTGGCCTGGTGGAGCAGCGACGACACCGGCGCGCTGCATGAGCGCGTGGGCTACGCAGTCATTGCGCTGCTGGCGACGCGCCTGGCCTGGGGGTTTTGCGGCAGCCATTACGCGCGCTTTGCCCAGTTCGTGCGCGCGCCACGCGCCACCCTGGCCTATGCGCGCGCCGCCATCGCCGGCCACGCGCCACGCTACTTGGGCCACAACCCGCTGGGAGCTGCCATGGTGCTGGCGCTGCTGGCCAACCTGGGCGCGCTGTGTTTCACCGGCTGGCTCTACATGACCGACATGTTCTGGGGCTACGGCTGGCTGGCCGCTCTGCACAAGGCGCTCGCCTGGGCGCTGCTGACGCTCATAGCGCTGCATGTGACCGGCATGCTGTGGACCAGCTGGCAGCACCGCGAAAACCTGGTGCGCGCCATGGTCACGGGCAGGAAGGCGCCG
>JAFECU010000132.1 GCA_018242005.1 Pseudomonadota bacterium
ATCCGCATCGAGGACGACGCCGTCATCACCGCGGACTGCTGCGAGCTGCGCACGCGCGGCGTACCCGTGGAGGGCGATGAGATCGAGGCGCTGATGCGCGGTTGAGGCCTGACTCCCTCTCCCTCTCCCTCCGGCGGGAGAGGGTCGGGGTGTGGGCACCTGCTGGGGGCGCAGCGCTCGAGCCACCACCTCCCCCCCACCCTCTCCCCCAAGGGGGCGAGGGAGTGAAAACCGGCGCCGGACAAGCGCAAGTCGCTATCCAATTTGCTTGGTGTGGCCCATTCCTTGCTCAGCCGCGCGCAAACCCATAGGGCGTCTCGCGGCTCTGGTGCTCGTCGACCGCAAGCGCCGCGCCCAGGTAGGGAAAGGCGCGCTGCGGGCAATGCGTGCGCTCGCAGACCTTGCAGCCCATGCCTATGGGGGTGGCGGCCTCGGGCACGTTCAGGTCCAGGCCCTGGGCATAGACCAGGCGCGGCGCATGGCGTATGTCGCAGCCCAGGCCGATGGAAAAGGTCTTGCGCGGTGCGCCAAAGCCGTGCCCGCCGCCCGATACCGTGCGCGCAATCCACAGATACCTGCGCCCGTCGGGCATGGCGGCGAGCTGGCGCAACAGGCGCGTGGGATGCTCGAAGGCCTCGTACACATTCCACAGTGGGCAGGTGCCGCCCGTGCGGCTGAAGTGGAAATGCGTGGCCGACTGGCGCTTGCTGATGTTGCCCGCGCGGTCCACGCGGATAAAGAAAAACGGCACGCCCGGCGCGCCCGGGCGCTGTAGCGTGGACAGGCGGTGGCACACGGTCTCGAAGCCCACGCCAAAGCGCTGCTGCAGCAGGCCGATGTCGTAGCGCAGCGCCTCGGCCGCCGCCAGAAACGCGCCGTAGGGCAGTAGCAGCGCGCCCGCAAAGTAGTTGGCAAGACCCATGCGCGCGAGCCGGCGCGCTGCCTCGTCGTCGGCAAACTGCGGCGCATCGACGAGCCGGTCCAGCGTGTCGGCCAGCTCCAGCAGGGCCAGCTGGGTGGCCAGCTGAAACGCCAGCTGCGCCGGCGCCAGCTGGGCCGACAGCTGCAGCGTCTTCTGCCCGGGGTCGTAGCGGCGCTTGGCGCCCGCACCCTCGTCGGTCTGCACCAGGCGCACGCCGTGGCGCTGCTGCAGGCGCGCTGACAGCCAGTCGACCAGCCGTCCGCCGTGCACGCCGGGGGTCTCGGCCGCCAGTCGCTCGGCCGCGCGGTCCACTGCGTCGAAGTGGTTCTGGTGGTCGAAAAAGAAGTCGCGCACCACCTCGAAGGGCATGGCGCGCGCGGCCATGCCGCCCATGAGGTCGGACCTGTCGTCACCCAGGCGCAGCGACAGGGTCTCGAGCCGCTCCTGAGCCTGCAGCGCGCGCCGCTGCAGCGCGATCACGGCGCGGCCCAGCGCGGGCATCTGCGTGGCCACCTCCTGCAGCTCGGCCATGGCCACGGGCTCGGCGGCGTCGGCCAGCGCGTCGCGCAGGCTGGCGACCAGGCGCGCCTCCTCGTCTTCCGAGAACTGCTGGATGTCCACGCCCAGCGCACTGTGCAGCTTGAGCAGCACCTGCACCGTGAGCGGGCGCTGGTTCTGCTCGATCTGGTTCAGATAGCTGGGCGACAGGCCCAGCGCCTGCGCCAGCGCAATCTGCGACAGGCCGCGCTCGGCACGCAGCTTGCGCAGCTTGACGCCCATGAAGGTCTTTTTCATCGCGCGACCCTCGGCCTTTCCCGGATCCGTAAATTTGCAATATTCGCAATTTTCATGCTTGTACTTCGCAAGTGTTCGCCTTTTTAGCCCTGTATGAGGCCCGCTATTTTGCGTAAATTGCGAAATATGACAACACCCCCAGGAACCATTGAGACGCGTGAGCTGGTGCTGCCGGCGCGGGCCAATCACCACGGCACCTTGTTTGCCGGGCAGGGCCTGCAGCTGATGGCGCAGGCCGCCTTTCTGGCTGCGCGGAGCCTTGCGCAGCGCGAGGTGGTGATGGCCGCCGTGACGGGCGTTCAGTTTCTTGCGCCCGTGCCGGTTGGCAGCCAGCTCAGCCTGCGCGGCTGGGTCAGCCGCGTGGGCCGCAGCTCCATGACCGTGTGCGTGACCGGCCTGGCGGACCAGCCCGGTATTGCGCCCGAGGAGGTGTTGAAAGCGGTGTTCGAGATGGTGGCGGTGGATGCCGCCGGCCGTCCCGTCGCCATTGCATGTTCTTATCGCCACCAGGAGACCCCCACATGAGCACCGCCACCCTTGACGCCACGGCAGCGCCCAAGGCCAAGAAATCCGTCGCCCTTTCGGGCGTGACCGCGGGCAATACCCAGCTTTGCACCGTGGGCCGCACGGGCAACGACCTGCACTACCGTGGCTACGACATCCTCGACATGGCAGAGGTCTGCGAGTTCGAGGAAATCGCCCACCTGCTGGTGCACGGCAAGCTGCCCACGCGCGCCGAACTGAAGGCCTACAAGGCCAAGCTCAAGGCCCTGCGTGGCCTGCCCGGCAGCGTGAAGGCCGCGCTCGAGCATCTGCCCGCCGCCAGCCACCCCATGGACGTGATGCGCACCGGCGTCTCGGCCCTGGGCTGCGCCCTGCCCGAGAAGGAGGACCACAACCTGCCGGGCGCGCGCGACATTGCCGACCGCCTGATGGCCAGCCTGGGCAGCATGCTGCTGTACTGGTACCACTACAGCAACTCGGGCCGGCGCATTACGGTGGAAACAGACGACGACTCCATTGGCGGACATTTTCTGCACCTGCTGCATGGCGCCAAGCCGCAGGAGAGCTGGGTGCGCGCCATGCACACCTCGCTCAACCTGTACGCCGAGCACGAGTTCAACGCCTCCACCTTCACCGCGCGCGTCATCGCCGGCACGGGCAGTGACATGTATTCGAGCATCGCCGGCGCCATTGGCGCGTTGCGCGGGCCCAAGCACGGCGGCGCCAACGAGGTGGCGTTCGAGATCCAGAAGCGCTACGACAACCCCGACCAGGCCGAGGTCGACATCCGCCGTCGTGTGGACAACAAGGAAGTGGTGATCGGCTTCGGCCACCCGGTGTACACCGTGAGTGACCCGCGCAACGTCGTCATCAAGGGCGTGGCCAGGCGCCTGTCGGACGAGGCAGGCAGCACCAAGATGTACGACATTGCCGAGCGGCTGGAGCAGGTGATGTGGGAGGTCAAACGCATGTTCCCCAACCTCGACTGGTTCAGCGCCGTGAGCTACCACATGATGCAGGTGCCCACCGCCATGTTCACGCCGCTGTTCGTCATTGCCCGCACCAGCGGCTGGGCGGCCCATGTGATCGAGCAGCGCGTGGACAACAAGATCATCCGCCCCAGCGCCAACTACACGGGGCCGGAGGACCAGAAGTTTGTACCCATCGAGGAACGAATTTAAAAAACCATAGCTGCTCGCGCTTGATAGCAGCCATTTTCAGAATGTGTTCACCTAATTAGCGACATGGCTCAGACAAGGCCGCAGGCCCTCACCCCCACCCTCTCCCAGAGGGAGAGGGA
>JAFECU010000133.1 GCA_018242005.1 Pseudomonadota bacterium
CACCAGCATGGTCGTGGTGAAGGCCGTACCGGCGAAGGTCGCCACGCAGTTGACCCATGGGGCAATCTGACGAAGGGCTACCGCACCCGCAACAACAAGCGTACACAGACCATGATCGTGTCGCGTCGCAAGAAGTAAGGGGTAGCAAATGACTCGTTCTCTCAAAAAGGGTCCGTTTGTTGACCATCACTTGCTGGCTAAGGTCGAGAAGGCCATCGCCACCAAGGACAAGAAGCCCGTCAAGACCTGGTCGCGCCGCTCCATGGTGCTGCCCGAGTTCATCGGCCTGACGATTGCCGTGCACAACGGCAAGCAGCATGTGCCGGTCTATGTCACCGACCAGATGGTGGGCCACAAGCTGGGCGAATTCGCCCTGACCCGCACCTTCAAGGGCCACCCCGCCGACAAGAAGGCCAAGAAGTAAGGAATGACCATGTCTGAAACACGTGCAGTCCTGCGTGGCGTCCGCCTGTCGGTTGACAAGGGTCGCCTGGTCGCAGATCTGATCCGCGGCAAGAAGGTGGACCAGGCCCTGAACATCCTGACGTTCACGCAGAAAAAAGCTGCGGGCATCGTCAAGAAGGTGCTGGAGTCCGCCATTGCCAACGCCGAGCACAACGACGGCGCCGATATCGACGAACTGAAGGTCAAGACCATCTTCGTCGAACAAGGTACCACGCTCAAGCGTTTCACCGCGCGCGCCAAGGGCCGCGGCAATCGCATCAGCAAGCCGACGTGCCACATCTACGTGACCGTGGGTAACTAAGGCCAATAGGAACGAATATGGGACAGAAAATCCATCCTACCGGCTTTCGCCTTTCGGTCAGCCGCAACTGGGCCAGCCGCTGGTACGCGAGCAACCGTGACTTCGCCGGCATGCTGGCCGAAGACATCAAGGTGCGCGAGTTCCTGAAGGCCAAGCTGAAGAACGCCGCCGTCTCGCGCATCCTGATCGAGCGCCCCGCCAAGAACGCCCGCATCACCATCTACTCGGCACGTCCGGGCGTGGTGATCGGCAAGAAGGGCGAGGACATCGAGAACCTGAAGAAGGAGCTCGCCACGCGTCTGGGCGTTCCGGTGGCCGTGAACATCGAGGAAGTGCGCAAGCCCGAAATCGATGCCAAGCTGATCGCCGACTCGATCACCCAGCAGCTCGAAAAGCGCATCCAGTTCCGCCGCGCCATGAAGCGCGCCATGCAGAACGCCATGCGCCTGGGCGCCCAAGGCATCAAGATCATGTCCTCGGGTCGTCTGAACGGCATCGAAATCGCCCGTACCGAGTGGTACCGCGAAGGCCGTGTGCCGCTGCACACGCTGCGCGCCGACATCGACTACGGCACATCCGAAGCCAAGACCACCTACGGTGTGATCGGCGTGAAGGTCTGGGTCTACAAGGGTGACACGCTGGGCCGTGGCGACCTGCCCGTGGTCGAGACCCCGCGTCCCGACGACGAGCGCCGCCCCCGTGGCCCGCGTCGCGACGGCCGTGGTGATGGCCGCCGTGATGGCGCCGGCCGTGGTGGCCGCCGCCCCATGGGCACCAACGCAGCCCCTGCCGACGGTAGCGACAAGCCCGCCGGCGCTGGTGGCGATTCCGTTAAGCGCGTCAAGAGCGCGCCCGCTGCCGCAGCGGCGGACGGCAAAGGAGAATAAACATGCTGCAACCTGCTCGCCGCAAGTTCCGTAAGGAGCAAAAAGGCCGCAACACCGGCGTCGCCACGCGTGGCAATTCGGTGGCTTTTGGTGACTTCGGTCTGAAGTGCACGGATCGCGGCCGTCTGACGGCCCGCCAGATCGAGGCCGCACGTCGTGCGATCTCTCGTCACGTCAAGCGTGGCGGTCGCATCTGGATCCGCGTGTTCCCCGACAAGCCGATCTCCACCAAGCCCGCAGAAGTGCGTATGGGTAACGGCAAGGGCAACCCCGAGTACTACGTGGCCGAGATCCAACCCGGCAAGGTGGTGTTCGAGATCGTGGGCGTGCCCGAAGAACTGGCCCGCGAAGCGTTCCGCCTGGCTGCCGCCAAGCTGCCGCTACGCACCACCTTCGTTGCCCGCCAGATTGGCGCCTGAGGAGAATCAACATGACCAAAGCTGCTGAACTCCGCCAAAAGGACGTGGCCGGCCTCGAAGCCGAAATCAAGTCGCTGCAAAAGGCCCATTTCGGCCTGCGCATGCAGAAGGCCACGCAACAACTGGGCAATACCAACACGCTGCGCACCACGCGCCGTGACATCGCCCGCGCCAAGACCATTCTTGCTGAAAAGCAAGCCGCCAAGTAATCCCGGAGCGAACATGACGGAAGCTAAACCATCCCTCAAGCGCACCTTGGTTGGCAAGGTGGTCAGCGACAAGCGTGCCAAGACCGTGACCGTGCTCGTCGAGCGCCGCGTCAAGCACCCCATCTACGACAAGATCATGATCAAGTCGAGCAAGTACCACGCCCATGATGAAAATGGCGAGTACAAGATGGGCGACACCATCGAGATCACGGAAAGCCGCCCGCTTTCCAAGACCAAGAACTGGGTTGCAACGCGCCTGGTGCAAAAGGCCGCACTGGTCTAAGTCCAATCGGCCGGCGGGCAGCAATGCCCAACAAAACGACCCACAATGTGGGTCGTTTTTTTTTATTCCAAGGAGCCAATCATGATCAAGGTCGGAGACCAGCTGCCCGCCGCCACGCTGATGGAATATTCGGAAGTCGAGGGCAATGGCTGCAGCATCGGGCCCAATGCAGTGGACGTCAAAAAGGCCGCTGCCGGCAAGACCATTGCCCTGTTTGCCGTACCAGGTGCCTTCACGCCCACCTGCTCGGCCAAGCATGTGCCAGGTTACGTGGAGCAGGCCGATGCCTTGAAGGCGGCCGGCGTGGACGAGATCTGGTGCCTGGCCGTGAACGACGCCTTCGTCATGGGCGCCTGGGCGCGTGACCAGAAGACCGGCACCAAGGTGCGCATGCTCGCCGATGGCGATGCAGTGTTCGCCAAGGCCGTGGGCCTGACGCTGGACTTGAATGGCAAGGGCCTGGGCCTGCGCAGCAACCGCTATTCCATGCTGGTCAAGGATGGCAAGGTGGCGACGCTGAATGTGGAGGCGCCAGGCAAGTTCGAGGTCAGCGATGCAGCCACGCTGCTGGCGCAGGCGAAGGGCTGATCACTTCCGCGGTGATAGAGCACCGCTGCCTACGGTTGCCGCGTGCGTCTAGCTTCTAGACAATGTCGGCCTTCAGGTAGTGCGCGCCGGCGATGGGGTTGTGGTAGTACGGCGGTATCTCCGCAAACCCCAGTTCGGCATATAGCGCGCGCGCCGACTCCATGCTGTCGAGCGTGTCCAGAAGCACGCAGGCGTAGCCCGCCTGGCGTGCGGCGTCCAGAATCGCCTCCGCCAGCTGCCGCCCCAGACCGAATCCGCGAAACGCCTTGCGTACGAAAAGGCGTTTCATCTCGCAGGCATTGGGGTAGTCGGCCATGTCCAGCGGCCGCAGCGCGCAGCAGCCGGCAAGGCTGCCGTCGACGTCGGCCAGCAGCAGCATCCCGCGCGGCGGCGCGTACTCGCCGGGCAAGCCACTTAGTTCCTCGGCGAAACCCTGGAACGCCAGATCCACTTCCAGACTGTCGGCATATTCCTGGAAGATCTCTCGCACCCGGTCCATTTCCCGGGGCAGGGTGGGGTACAACAAGGTGACAACGGGGGGCTTACTCACGAGCGAAGGCAGGTCACGGTCGATTGCCGAGTGTAACCGGGGCGACATGGCATTGGCCCGGCCGGCGCCAGGCTTGCCAGTCGGACCGACGGGTGCAGTGCCACGGGACCGCACCGTTGCCTCATAGAACGAAAGGCCGGATTCCCGCTCAGAAGCCGGCCTTTCGCTGGGGGCGTTCGCGGTCATGCCTCGGACAGCAGCCGCTCTATGAGCTTGTGCAACTCGGCGAAGTCGGGCGCGCCCACATAGCTCTTCACGATCTCGCCGCGTTTGTTGACGATGAAGGTCGAGGGCGTGAGCTTCACGTCGCCCCAGGCCTTGGCGACGGCACCGGTGTTGTCTATGGCAACCTTGAACGGCAGCTTGCGCGTTTCGGTGAAGTTCACCACGTAGCTCGGTGGGTCGTAGCTCATGGCCACGGCCAGGGTCTCGAAACCGCGGTCCTTGAACTTGTCGTACGTGGCGATGACCTCGGGCATTTCCGCCACACAGGTGGTGCAGCTCGTGGCCCAGAAGTTCACCAGCGTTACCTTGCCCTTGAGGTCGGCGGTGGTCTGCTGCGAGCCATCCAACAGCACAAAGGTCGATTGCGGTGCGACCGACTGGCCAGAACCCAATACCACCACGGCGGCGACAGCGACGCTCGCCGCCAGGCCGCCAGCCACCAGCCATTTCTTGATCGCCATATCCGATTCCTCAAGATGACACCCGAAAAAAGGCGCCAAAACCCCTCGATTGTGCCGCACTGCCCGAGCCACGCACGCGAGCATGGGTTTGGGCCGCAGGAGACACCGGCGTTCGCTGCCTCTCTCGCCATGGCTCACGGCGCCCCCGCGCCGTCGTCTTGGCGGAGCCATAATGCAGGGCGTTGCCTTTTGCCATGAACACCAGTCTTCTCATCATCGCCCACGCACCGCTGGCCCAGGCACTGCGCGAATGTGCGCTGCATGTGTTTCCAGATTGTGCCGATGAGGTGCTGGCCCTGGACGTGCCGCCCGACGAAGCGCCGGAGCAGACCCTGTCTGCCGCGCGCGCGCTGCTCGCCCGCCATGGCCCGGGTTCCGTGCTGGTGCTGTCTGACCTGTTCGGCGCCACGCCCTGCAACGTTGCTCGGCATCTGATCGAGGACGCGCCACAGATTCGCCTCATCGCCGGTGTGAACCTGCCCATGTTGCTGCGCGCCGTGTGCTATCGGGCCGAGCCGCTTGAGACCTTGGTGGCGCGCGCGCTGGCCGGTGGAACGCAGGGCATGCTACAGGTGGCCGCCGCCGCTGCCCCCGAGTCCCATCCGACCTGTCTCCCATGATCAAGAACAACATCACCATCAGCAACAAACTGGGCCTGCATGCCCGTGCCTCGGCCAAGCTGACCAAGCTGGCGGGCAGCTACCCCTGCGACGTCTGGATGAGCAAGGGCGACCGCCGCATCAATGCCAAGAGCATCATGGGCGTGATGATGCTGGCCGCAGGCCTGGGCTCGCAGGTGGAGGTCGAGACCGATGGCGTGCAGGAACAGGAGGCCATGGACGCGCTGCTGGCGCTTATCGATGGCAAGTTCGGCGAGGGCGAATAAACCACGGGCGAGGCACATATGACCTTCTCCATTCACGGTCTGGCAGTTGCACGTGGCATCGCCATTGGGCGCGCGGTACTGGCGGCGTCCGGCAGCATGGAGGTGGCGCATTACTTCATCGATCCCCAGCAGGTCGAAGCCGAGATCGCGCGCGTGCGCAATGCCCGCAATGGCGTGATCGACGAACTGCAGCGCCTTCAGGCGGACATGCCGCCCGATGCGCCACATGAACTTGCGGCGCTGCTGGATGTGCACCTCATGCTGCTGGAGGACGAGATGTTGATCAGCGGAGTCAAGCGCTGGATCACGGATCGTCTCTACAACGCGGAATGGGCGCTGACCACGCAACTGGAAATCATCAGCCGCCAATTTGATGAGATGGAGGACGAGTACCTGCGCGAGCGCAAGACCGACCTCGCGCAGGTGGTGGACCGTATCCTGCGCCGCATGAAGGGCGTGGCCAGCCCCGTCGCACCGCCACCGAGCGGCGCGCGCCGCCAGGCGGAGGCTGGCGCCGAGGCCGAGTACCTGCAGGGCGATGCGGCCGATGTGCCACTGGTGCTGGTGGCGCATGACCTCTCGCCGGCCGACATGCTGCAGTTCAAGCAAAGCGTGTTTGCCGGTTTCATCACCGACGTTGGCGGCAAGACCAGCCACACGGCCATCGTGGCGCGCAGCATGGACATTCCCGCGGTCGTAGGCGCGCGCGGCGCGAGCCAGCTGGTGTGCCAGGATGACTGGGTCATCATCGACGGCGACGCCGGTGCGGTGATCGTCGATCCCACGCCCATCATCCTCGCCGAATACGGTTTTCGCCAACGCCAGATCGCACTGGAGCGAGAACGCCTGACGCGGCTGCGCCATACGCCGGCCGTGACGCTGGATGCGCAGGCCATCGAGCTGCTGGCCAACATTGAACAGCCGGGTGATGCCGCAGCCGCCCTGCGCGCGGGCGCCGTGGGCGTGGGGTTGTTTCGCAGCGAATTCCTGTTCATGGGCCGCGGCGGCCGCCTGCCCGACGAAGAGGAGCAATACCTTGCCTATCGCGATGCCGTGCTGGGCATGCAGGGCCTGCCCGTGACCATACGCACGGTGGATGTGGGCGCCGACAAGCCGCTGGACAAGGGCTACAAGGACAGCTCGCTCAACCCCGCGCTGGGACTGCGGGCCATCCGCTGGAGCCTGGCCGATCCGGCCATGTTCCGGACCCAGCTGCGTGCCGTGTTGCGCGCCGCCGCGCATGGCCCGACGCGGCTGTTGTTCCCCATGCTCGCGCATGTCAGCGAGAT
Source organism: Pseudomonadota bacterium (assembly GCA_018242005.1). Classification (GTDB taxonomy): domain Bacteria; phylum Pseudomonadota; class Gammaproteobacteria; order Burkholderiales; family Burkholderiaceae_C; genus Alicycliphilus. The sequence goes on from JAFECU010000133.1 coordinate 6,564, forward strand.
TCGCCAGGCGCTGGCTCAGGTGGACTTGGCGCGCGCCGAGCTCGATGCACGTGGCGTTGGCTACGGCCCGGTGCAGGTGGGCGCCATGATCGAGGTGCCGGCGGCGGCCCTCATCGTGCAGCAGTTCCTGCGCTACTTCGACTTTCTGTCGCTGGGCACCAACGATCTGATCCAGTACACGCTGGCCATAGACCGTGCCGATGAGGCCGTGGCGCATTTGTACGAGCCGCTGCACCCCGCGGTGCTGCGGCTCGTGGCCAACGTGATCGCCGAGGGTGCGCGCCAGGGCAAGAGCGTGGGAGTGTGCGGCGAGATGGCGGGCGATGTGGCCATGACCCGCCTGCTGCTGGGCCTGGGTCTGCGCAGCTTTTCCATGCAGCCGTCGCAGATCCTGGCCGTCAAGCAGGAGGTGCTGCGCGCCGACACGCGCAAGCTCGCCGACTGGGCACAGCAGGTGCTGGCCGCCGACGATCCGGGCGCGTCGCTGGAAGCCGCCTGAGCCTACACGCCAGCGGCGTGGGCCTGCTGGTCGGCGTGGTAGCTCGAACGCACCATGGCGCCCACCGCCGCGTGAGAGAAGCCCATGGCGTAGGCCTCTTTCTCGAACATCTTGAAGGTGTCCGGGTGCACGTAGCGGCGCACCGGCAGATGGCTGTTGCTGGGCGCGAGGTACTGGCCGATGGTCAGCATGTCGATGTCGTGCGCGCGCATGTCGCGCATGACCTGCAGGATCTCCTCGTCGGTCTCGCCCAGGCCGACCATGATGCCGCTCTTGGTCGGGACGTTCGGGTGCAGGGCCTTGAATTTCTTCAGCAGGTTCAGCGAGAACTGGTAGTCCGAGCCCGGGCGTGCCTCCTTATAGAGGCGCGGCGCGGTTTCCAGGTTGTGGTTCATCACGTCCGGTGGCGCGGCCTTGAGGATCTCCAGCGCACGGTCGTCGCGGCCACGGAAGTCGGGCGTGAGGATCTCGATCTGCGTGGCGGGCGAGAGCTCGCGGATGCGCTGTATGCACTCGACGAAATGGCCCGATCCGCCGTCGCGCAGGTCGTCGCGGTCCACGCTGGTGATGACCACGTACTTGAGCCTGAGCGCGGCGATTGTCTTGGCCAGGTTCAGGGGTTCGTCCTTGTCCAGCGGGTCGGGGCGGCCGTGGCCCACGTCGCAGAACGGGCAGCGGCGCGTGCACTTGTCACCCATGATCATGAAGGTGGCCGTGCCACGGCCGAAACACTCGCCGATATTGGGGCAGGAGGCCTCCTCGCACACCGTGTGAAGCTTGTGCTCGCGAAGGATCTGCTTGATCTCGTAGAAGCGCGTCGTCGGGCTGCCGGCCCTCACGCGGATCCACTCGGGTTTCTTGAGTATTTCGCCATGCTCGACCTTGATCGGTATGCGCGACAGCTTGGCCGCGGCCTTCTGCTTGGCCAGCGGGTTGTAGGCTTCGTTGGATTGCGCTTCGCGCACGGTTTCGGGAGTGCTCATGGCTTTTCGAGGCAGGTCAGGGCGCGAGGCGCGCGGCGAGCTGTTGGCCCAGCACGGCCGCCACGTCATCCCAGGTGGTGTGGACGCCGATTGTAGAAAGATCCACCGTTTGCAATCCTGCGTAACCGCAAGGGTTGATGCGCGAGAAGGGTTCCAGGTCCATGGCCACGTTCAGCGCCACGCCGTGGTAGGTGCAGTGGCGCGTGACCTTGATGCCCAGTGCCGCGATCTTGGCCAGGCCCGTGAAGTCGGGCTCGGGCGCGGCGCTGCCGGGCTCGCGGCGCAAGGGCCGCTGCGCCAGCCGGGAGTGGCTGCCGGGGTCTTCCGGCCGCACGTAGATGCCCGGAGCGCCGGCCACGCGGTGGCCGGTCACGCCATAGTGGCCCAGCGTGCGGATCACGGACTCTTCGAGGCGATAGACATATTCCTTGACGTAGTAGCCCGCGCGGCGCAGGTCTATCAACGGATAGGCGACGACCTGGCCCGGACCATGGTGCGTGACCTGCCCACCGCGGTTGGTGGCCACCACGGGAATGTCGCCAGGCCTCAGAACGTGCGCCTGTTTGCCGGCAATGCCTTGTGTATAAACCGGCGAATGCTCACAAATCCATAGTTCGTCGGCCGTGTCGTCGGAGCGTTCTGCGGTAAAGCGCTGCATTGCGGCCACGGTGTCGGCATAGTCCACATGGCCCAGCATGCGCAGCTGCATGGCGCCAGGACTCACAGAACGACCTTGACCAGGGGGTGAGAGGACAGGGCGCGGTACAGGCCGTCGAGTTGCTCGCGGCTGGTGGCGGTGATGGTGATGGTGACACCCAGGTAGTTGCCGGCGCGGCTGTCGCGCAGCTCGATGGTGGCGGCGTCAAAGCCGGGGTCGAAGCGACGTGCCAGTTCGGTCACCGCATGCACGAAACCATCGACGTTCGCGCCCATTACCTTGATGGGGAAGCGCGAAGGGTATTCGATCAGCGAGTCCTTGCGCGGGTCGGTGGCGGGCGGGTTGGCGGAGGCAGTCATATAGTGTCTTTCGGGTTCAGGTTGTCTCGGCTGGTCAAGGGGGCGATGCACGTGGCGGCGTTGGGCGATCACCACATTTGTGAGGGCAACCGCCAGAGGTTTGGTTGCCGCACCGTGAACCATTGTGGATCAGGCGGGTTTTTACCTATAATCAACGGCTTTGTGAGAGTTTTGGTACGTGGCGCACGCTTCCTCCCGCGAGAAAACAACCGCCTCTGAGACCGAATCTGAGGCGGAAGATTCCGACTTCAAGCCCCTGACTGCACAAGAAGCGCTGGAATGGCGCAAACGCCAGCCGCAGTTGACGGTCTGGCGCATCGTGGCGGTGCAGGCGCTGGTGGGTATGCTGGCGGTGGTGCTGGTCTGGTTGCTGACGGGGAGGGCGCAATGGGCCTGGTCCGTAGGCTACGGAGCCTTGTCGGTGGTGTTGCCTGCGGCGCTGTTTGCGCGTGGCATGGCGCGCAGGCGCTCGTCCGCAGGGGCCGCCATGGTGGGGCTCTTCGGCTGGGAGTTGGTGAAAATTGTTGTGACCGTCGCCATGATGGCGGCGGCGCCCAGGCTGGTGCCGGGGCTCAGTTGGCTGGCCTTGCTGGCCGGCATGGTGGTAACCATGAAAGCGTACTGGATCGCGTTTCTGGCGCGTCCCGGTGTTCGACGAATCGATTGATATTTGAGAGAAGAGTTGTCCAATGGCCGCAGAAGCGAATGCACTAACCGCCAGTGAATACATCGTTCACCACCTGCAGCACCTGCAGAACGTCAAGCAGGGCTTCATTGTTGACTTCTCGGTGGTCAATCTTGACTCCATCGTCGTTGGTGCGCTGCTCGGTGCGCTGATGCTGCTGGTTTTCTGGTCGGTCGCGCGCAAAGCCAGTTCGGGTGTGCCGGGGCGCTTTCAGGCCGCGGTTGAAATCCTGGTCGAAATGGTGGACAACCAGGCCAAGGCCAACATCCACAACGCCCAGAGCCGAAAGTTCATTGCGCCGCTGGCGCTCACCGTGTTTGTCTGGATCTTCCTGATGAACGCCATGGACATGTTGCCGGTGGATCTGCTGCCCGTTCTGTGGCAGGGCGCCACGGGTGATCACCATGCCTATCTGCGCGTCGTGCCCACGGCCGACCTGTCCACCACGCTGGGCCTGTCCTCCGCCGTGCTGCTGCTGTGCTTCTACTACAGCATCAAGATCAAGGGCCTGGGGGGCTGGATCCATGAGCTTTTCACGGCGCCGTTCGGCACCAGCAAGAACCCGCTGTTTGCCGTGATTCTGGGTGTGGTGAACTTCGCCATGCAGATCATCGAATACCTTGCCAAGACGGTCTCGCATGGCATGCGACTGTTTGGCAACATGTACGCTGGTGAGTTGGTGTTCATGCTGATCGCCCTGATGGGCGGCGCGGCTGCCATGTCGCTCTCTGGTGTGTTGCTCCCCCTGGGGCACATCATTGCGGGCTCTATCTGGGCGATCTTTCACATACTGATCATCACCCTGCAGGCCTTCATTTTCATGATGCTGGCGCTGATTTACCTCGGCCAGGCGCATGACGCTCACTGAGCTTTTCCTTTCCTTTCTCAACCTTCCTTTCTTTTCATCCTAGGAGTCATCATGGAAAACATTCTCGGCCTCGTCGCTCTGGCTTGCGGTCTGATCGTTGGTCTCGGCGCTATCGGCGCTTCGATCGGTATCGCTCTGATGGGCGGCAAGTTCCTTGAATCGTCGGCACGTCAGCCTGAGCTGATCAACGAGCTGCAAACCAAGATGTTCATCTTGGCCGGTCTGATCGACGCGGCCTTCCTGATCGGCGTGGCCATTGCCCTGCTGTTCGCCTTCGCCAATCCCTTCGTCCTGCACTAAGCACTCCCATCAACGCCCAGAATAGAAAGGTGTTGCCGTGAGTATCAACGCGACCCTGTTCGTTCAGGCCATTGTCTTTCTGATCCTGGTGTGGTTCACGATGACCTTCGTGTGGCCCCCGATCGCAAAGGCGCTGGATGAGCGAGCACAGAAAATCGCCGATGGTCTCGCCGCTGCCGACCGTGCCAAGACCGAGCTTGCCGCCGCCGACCAGCGCGTCAAGCAGGAATTGGCCGCCGCCAGCAACGAAACCGCGAGCCGCCTGGCCGACGCCGAGCGCCGCGCCCAGGCCATCATCGAAGAGGCCAAGGCGCGCGCCACCGACGAGGGCAACAAGATCGTCGCCGCCGCCCGTGCCGAGGCAGAGCAGCAGGCCATTGCCGCCCGTGAGGCCCTGCGTGAGCAGGTGGCCGCGCTGGCGGTCAAGGGTGCCGAGCAGATTCTCCGCAAGGAAGTCAACGCCGGCGTCCACGCCGATCTGCTGAACCGCCTCAAGACCGAGCTGTAAACGTAAGGGAGCATCCATGGCCGAACTCGCCACCATTGCCCGCCCTTACGCCGAGGCGCTGTACAAGGCCTGTGCCGGCAAACCCGGCTCCGACCTGAACGGCGCCTGCGCCTGGGTGGACGAGCTGGCGGCGATTGCCGCCAATCCCCAATTGCGCCAGCTGCTGGACAACCCCAAGGTGAGCGCAGAACAGTTGTTCGGCGTCATCACCGGCGTGGCCAAGACGGCGCTGCCCCAGATGGCGCAGAACTTCTTGCGCACCCTGCTCGACAACGGCCGGGTGCCGGCGCTGCCCGAGATCGCGATGCAATTTCGCTCGCTGGTCAACCAAGGCAACGGATCTTCGGACGCCGTCGTCTACAGTGCCTTCCCCCTGGATGCCAATGCCCTGGCCGAGCTTGCAGCCACGCTGCAAAAGCGCTTTGCCCGCACGCTCAATCTCACCGTGCAGACGGACGAGTCCCTGATCGGTGGTGTACGCGTGGTGGTGGGCGACGAGGTGCTCGATACCTCGGTCAAGGCCCGTCTGGAACAAATGAAAGCGGCCCTCACCGCCTGATGGCGGTTGAGGTCTGGGCTTATTAAAGAAAGAAGGAAAGAGTCATGCAACTCAATCCCGCAGAAATTTCTGAACTGATCAAGAGCCGCATCGAAGGGCTGGCAGCCAGCAGCGACATCCGCAACCAGGGCACCGTGGTGTCCGTGACCGACGGTATCGTGCGCATCCATGGCCTGTCGGACGTGATGCAGGGCGAAATGCTGGAATTCCCCGCCGACGCGGACGGCCAGCCCAGCTACGGCCTGGCGCTGAACCTGGAGCGCGACTCTGTCGGCGCCGTGATTCTGGGTGCTTACGAGCACATTTCGGAGGGCGACACCGTCAAGTGCACGGGCCGCATTCTGGAAGTGCCGGTGGGCCCCGAACTGGTGGGCCGCGTGGTCAACGCTCTCGGCCAGCCGATTGACGGCAAGGGCCCGATCAACGCCAAGATGACGGACGTGATCGAGAAGGTTGCTCCCGGCGTGATCGCGCGTCAGTCCGTGGACCAGCCTCTGGCCACCGGCCAGAAGTCCATCGACTCCATGGTGCCCGTCGGCCGCGGACAGCGCGAGCTGATCATCGGCGACCGCCAGACCGGCAAGACGGCCGTGGCCATCGACGCCATCATCGCCCAGAAGGGCCAGGGCGTGACCTGCATCTACGTTGCCATCGGCCAGAAGGCTTCGTCGATCAAGAACGTGGTGCGTTCGCTGGAGCAGGCCGGCGCGATGGACTACACCATCGTGGTCGCTGCCTCGGCCTCTGAATCGGCTGCCATGCAGTACGTGTCGGCCTACTCTGGCTGCACCATGGGCGAATACTTCCGCGATCGCGGCCAGGACGCTCTGATCGTGTACGACGACCTGTCCAAGCAGGCCGTGGCTTACCGCCAGGTGTCGCTGCTGCTGCGCCGCCCGCCGGGCCGCGAAGCCTTCCCCGGCGATGTGTTCTATCTCCACAGCCGTCTGCTCGAGCGCGCAGCCCGCGTGAACGCCGACTATGTCGAGGCCTTCACCAAGGGTGAAGTCAAGGGCAAGACCGGTTCGCTGACGGCCCTGCCCGTGATCGAAACCCAGGCCGGCGACGTGTCCGCCTTCGTGCCGACGAACGTGATCTCGATCACCGACGGCCAGATCTTCCTGGAAACCAGCCTGTTCAACGCCGGCATCCGCCCCGCCATCAACGCCGGTATCTCGGTGTCGCGCGTCGGTGGCGCCGCCCAGACCAAGCTGATCAAGGGCCTGTCCGGTGGTATCCGTACCGACCTGGCGCAGTACCGTGAACTGGCTGCGTTCGCGCAGTTCGCCTCCGACCTGGACGAAGCCACGCGCAAGCAGCTCGACCGCGGTGCGCGCGTGACCGAACTGCTCAAGCAGCCCCAGTACAGCCCGCTGCCCATCAGCCTGATGGCCGCTTCGCTGTTCGCGGTGAACAAGGGCTTCCTGGACGATGTGGACGTGAAGAAGGTGCTCTCCTTCGAATCCGGCCTGCACCAGTTCCTGAAGACCAGCCATGCCGCCCTGCTGGAGCGCCTGGAAGCCAACCGCGCGTTCGACAAGGAAGGCAAGGACGAGGCCGAGCTGACGCAAGCCATCACGGCGTTCAAGAAGTCCTTCGCCTAATCCGGACGAGGAAGCATCATGGCAGCAGGCAAGGAAATACGCGGCAAGATCAAATCGGTGGAGAACACCAAGAAGATCACCAAGGCCATGGAAATGGTGGCCGCGTCCAAAATGCGCAAGGCGCAAGACCGCATGCGCGCCGCCCGTCCGTTCAGCGAAAAGGTGCGCAACATCGCCGCCAACCTGGGCCAGGCCAACCCTGAGTACGTCCACCCCTTCATGAAGGGCAATGACGCCAAGGAGGCCGGCATCATCGTGGTGACGACCGACAAGGGCCTGTGCGGCGGCATGAACACCAACGTGTTGCGCGCCGTCACCAATCAGCTGCGTGAGTGGCAGGCCGCGGGCGTGCAGACACAGGCAGTGGCCATTGGCAACAAGGGTCTGGGCTTCCTGAACCGGGTGGGTGCCAAAGTGGTGGCCCAGTCCGTTGGCCTGGGCGACACGCCGCATCTGGACAAGCTCATCGGACCGGTCAAGGTGTTGCTGGACGCTTATGCCGAAGGCAAGATCAACACGCTGTACCTTGCGTACACGAAGTTCATCAACACCATGAAGCAGGAGTCGGTGGTGGAGCAATTGCTGCCGCTGTCCTCCGAGCGCATGCAGGCCGACAAGTCGGGCCCCAGCTGGGACTACATCTACGAGCCGGACGCGCAGAGCGTGATCGACGAGTTGCTGGTGCGTTATGTCGAGTCGCTGATCTATCAGGCTGTGGCAGAGAACATGGCGTCTGAGCAGTCGGCGCGCATGGTGGCCATGAAGGCCGCCACCGACAATGCGGGCAACGTCATCAACGAGCTCAAGCTGGTCTACAACAAGACGCGCCAGGCCGCGATCACGAAAGAACTTTCGGAGATCGTTGCCGGGGCAGCGGCAGTTTAAATTTCTGGAGCAAACAAATGGCTCAAGTGCAAGGCAAGATTGTTCAATGTATCGGTGCCGTGGTGGACGTGGAGTTCCCGCGCGACCAGATGCCCAAGGTCTACGACGCCCTCAAGCTCGAAGGCTCGGCCCTGACGCTGGAAGTGCAGCAGCAGCTGGGCGACGGCATCGTGCGTACCATCGCCCTGGGTTCGTCCGACGGCCTCAAGCGCGGCATCATGGTGACCAACACCGCTGCCCCCATCACCGTGCCCGTGGGCAAGGCGACGCTGGGCCGCATCATGGACGTGCTGGGCAACCCCATCGACGAGCGCGGCCCGGTCAGCCAGGAGCTCACCGCCTCCATTCACCGCAAGGCCCCGGCCTATGACGAGCTGTCTCCTTCGCAGGAGCTGCTGGAAACCGGCATCAAGGTGATCGACCTGGTGTGCCCGTTCGCCAAGGGCGGCAAGGTGGGCCTGTTCGGTGGCGCCGGTGTGGGCAAGACCGTGAACATGATGGAGCTCATCAACAACATCGCCAAGGCGCACTCGGGTCTGTCCGTGTTTGCTGGCGTGGGCGAGCGTACCCGTGAGGGCAACGACTTCTACCACGAGATGAGCGACTCCAAGGTCGTGGTGCAGGAAGACCTGTCCCAGTCCAAGGTGGCCATGGTCTACGGCCAGATGAACGAGCCGCCGGGCAACCGTCTGCGCGTGGCCCTGACCGGCCTGACGATTGCGGAATCCTTCCGTGACGAAGGCCGTGACGTGCTGTTCTTCGTGGACAACATCTACCGCTACACGCTGGCCGGTACCGAAGTGTCCGCCCTTCTGGGCCGCATGCCTTCCGCCGTGGGCTACCAGCCGACGCTGGCCGAGGAAATGGGCCGCCTGCAGGAGCGCATTACGTCCACCAAGGTGGGTTCGATCACCTCCATCCAGGCCGTGTACGTGCCCGCGGATGACTTGACCGACCCGTCGCCCGCCACGACCTTCGCCCACCTGGACTCCACCGTGGTGCTTTCGCGTGACATCGCTGCCCTGGGTATCTACCCCGCCGTCGATCCGCTCGACTCCACCAGCCGCCAGCTCGACCCTCACGTGGTGGGCGAGGAGCACTACAACGTGGCCCGCCAGGTGCAGGGCACGCTGCAGCGCTACAAGGAACTGCGCGACATCATCGCCATTCTGGGCATGGACGAACTGGCACCGGAAGACAAGCTCACCGTGGCCCGTGCGCGCAAGATCCAGCGTTTCCTGTCGCAGCCCTTCCACGTGGCCGAAGTGTTCACGGGCTCGCCCGGCAAGTATGTGCCGCTGTCGGAAACCATCCGTGGTTTCAAGATGATCGTGGCCGGCGAGTGCGACCACCTGCCCGAGCAGGCCTTCTACATGGTCGGCACCATCGACGAAGCCTTCGAGAAGGCCAAGAAGCTGGCGTGATGCGACCCTGAGCGTTGAGTGCCATTGGTCAGTGGCCGGCACTCGACGCCAGTCGCAGAACGTTCAAGCCAAGGAGTTTTCATGAACACCATTCACGTCGATGTGGTCAGCGCCGAAGAGTCCATCTTCTCCGGTGAGGCGCGCTTCGTCGCGCTGCCGGGCGAGGCGGGCGAGCTGGGCATCCTGCCCAAGCACACGCCCTTGATCACCCGCATCAAGCCCGGCTCGGTGCGCATCGAGATGGCCGATGGCAGCGAAGAATTCGTCTTCGTCGCCGGCGGCATCCTGGAGGTGCAACCCGACCGCGTCACCGTACTGTCCGACACCGCCATCCGCGGCGCCGACCTGGACGACCAGAAGGCCCAGGAGGCCCGCGCCGCCGCCGAGGAGGCGCTGAAGAACGCCAAGAGCGAGATCGACATCGCACGCGCACAGTCCGAGCTGGCCATCATGGCCGCTCAGATCGCGGCGTTGCGCAAGTATCGTCAGAAGCATTGAGGCGTTCTGCCTTGGGCGGCTGCACCCAGCCGACCAGGCGAACCGCTCACTCAAAGGAACGCCACGTGCGTTCCTTTTTTTCTATATGCGGTGCGTGCTGCGGCCTCAGGGAGCGACGGCCGGATCATCGGGTAGTTCGTTGGCTGCAGCATCCCGGGCCTGCGTCGGGTCGCGCGGGAAATGCGCCACGAGCAAGGCCGACACTTCCGAGAGCGCCTGCGTCAGTCCATCCTCATAGCGCTCGGCACGCAGCGCCGTCGACATATGGGCCACCATGGCATGCCAGGTACTTGCGGGCACATGCTGGGTGAGGCCCCGATCGGCAACGACCTCGATGGCATGCTCGGCCAGCAGCAGGTAGATCAGCACGCCGTTGTTGTGCTCCGTGTCCCAGACACGCAGCTTGCCAAAGAGCGTGATGGCGCGCTCGCGGGCGCCGGCGCCACGCCACAGGTAGGAAAGGGGTAGGCCGCCCTCCACGCAAATGCGGATCTGGCCGCTGTGGCGTTGTTCACTGGCGGCAACGCGCTGCCCCAGGCGATGCAGTATGTCGGGGGGCAGGGCGCGGTGCAGGTCGCCATCGGTCCATCGGTGGCGCAGCAGGCGCGCCAAGGTGCGCAGGATGCCGGGAGGTCGGTGTGCGGAACGATTAGCCATGATCTTTGCCGAGCCTACCAGCCACCGGAGGCGCCGCCACCGCCAAAATCCCCACCACCGCCCGAGCCGAACCCTCCACCGCCCCCCGGCCCGCCCCGGCCGCCACCCCAGCCGCCACCCCAGCCGCCACCGTGCCACACGATGGGGATGCTGCGCACCGCGAAGGCCCAGGTGTAGACCAGGGCCGCGAATGCGGCCAGTGCCGCCAGAAGCAGGCTGGAGGTGACGACAAAGGCCAGTAGCCCCACGCCGCCGCCCATGACAATGCCGCCCAGGCGCTGGCCGAACAGGCGCCGCACCAGGGGGCCGGCGACGGTCACGCCAAAAAACAGAAAGATGGCCAGGTTGGTCCAGTCAAAGCCACCCGGTTGCCCCGCGGCGCGCTCAGGCTGGTGCGCGCTCGGGGCGGGCAGGCCTTCGCCCGCGATACGTGCGGCAATCTGCTGCACGGCCGCGTCGAGGCCGCCCGCGAAGTCGCCCGCGCGAAAGCGTGGCTGCATGGCGTCGTCGATGATGTGGGCGGCGGCAATGTCGGGAATCGCGCCTTCGAGTGTCTTGGCGACCTCGATGCGCATGCGCCGGTCGTCCTTGGCGACGATGATGAGCACGCCGTCACCCACTTCGCGGCGGCCGATCTTCCAGGCATTGCCCACGCGGTTGGCGAAGGCCGCGATGTCCTCGGGCGCGGTGCTGGGCACCATCAGCACCACCACCTGCGAGCCCTGCTGCTGCTCGATCGCCGCGAGCCGCGCTTCCAGCTTCTGGCGCTGGGCCTCGCTCAGCGTGGCGGTCTGGTCGATCACGCGGGCCGTGAGCGCAGGCACGGCCCGCAGCGCCTGCGCGCTCGCAGGAAGGGCTCCGACAACTATCAAAAAAATAGCTGTCAGCGCTTGTCTGACAAGCGCTAGAGGCATTTTTAATTGGATTTTGGCGCGGGGTTGGAGAAATCCACCGTGGGCGGCGTGCTGATCTGCGCTTCGTTCTGCACGCTGAAGCTGGGCTTGGGCGCGTAGCTGAACACCATGGCCGTGAGGTTGGTGGGGAAGCTGCGTGCGAGCACGTTGTATTCCTGCACGGTCTGGATGTAGCGGTTGCGCGCTACGGTGATGCGGTTTTCCGTGCCCTCCAGCGTCACGCGTAAGTCACGAAAGCCCTGGTTGGCCTGCAGTTGCGGGTAGCGCTCGGCCACCACCATCAGGCGCGAGAGTGCGCCGGAGAGTTCCCCCTGTGCCTGCTGGAACTTGTTGAAGGCCTCGGGGTTGTTGAGTGTCTCGGGCGTGACCTGGATGGCGGTGGCCTTGGCGCGCGCCTCGACCACGCGGGTCAATGTCTCCTGCTCGAAATTCGCCTGGCCCTTGACCGTGGCAACGATGTTGGGCACCAGGTCGGCGCGGCGTTGGTACTGGTTGAGCACCTCGCTCCAGGCGGCCTTGGATTGCTCGTCCAGGCGCTGAAAATCGTTGTAGCCGCAGCCCGACAGGGCCAGGGCAGCTGCGATGGTGGCGATGAGTCGTTTCATGGTGCGAGGCATTGTGCGGGGTCGCGAGAGTGGGCGCCGGGATGGCACCACGCCGTGGCCCCGATGGCCGCATTGTGCCGTGACAACCCGCTTCGCGCTGCGGACAATGGCGGCTTTGCATCATGGCTTCCGCCTTATGACCCGATCCTCCCTGCGCGCCGCCGTTCTGGCGGGTACGCCCGATGAACTCGAAGCCGCCTTCTACGATGCCCTGCGCGCGGGCGACGTCGAGCGCGTGATGGCCTGCTGGGCCGATGAGGACGAGATCGTCTGTGTGCACCCCGGTGGTCCGCGCCTGGTCGGGCAGGAGGCCATTCGTGCGGCATTCACCTCCATGCTCAGGCATGGAGGCCTGGGTGTGCAGGCGCAACAGGTGGTGCGCGTACAGGCGCTCGCCAGCACCGTGCACAGCGTGCTCGAGCATCTCAGCGTGATGTTGCCAGATGGCCTGCACGATGCGGTTGTGTATGCCACCAACGTCTACCACAAGACGCCCCGGGGGTGGCGCATGGTAGTTCACCATGCCAGCCCAGGTGCCGCGGGTGCGGACGATGCGCCGGCTCCTGTCACCCATGTGCTGCATTAGGGCCTGTTAACGCTATGCAAGGCGACCTCTTGCATAGCGTTAACAGGCCCTGGGCGGCCCGGCGCCACGCAAGGCGCACAATCGCGTCATGGATGACATCGTCAAGCAGGCCATCGCCAAATGGCCGAATGTGCCCGACTGTTATGGCTGGCTGGGACTGGATGCACGCGGCCAGTGGTACCTGCGCGACGCGGCCACGCAGGCGCAGGGCGACTTCCCCGCGGCGCGCGGTGCGCAACTGCAGCATCCCAAGTTCGTTGAGTTCATACACCGAAACTACGAGGCTGATGTACACGGCTGCTGGTTCTTCCAGAATGGGCCGCAGCGCGTCTTTGTGGAACTGGAGGCCGCACCCCTGGTCTGGCGCGTGAGTGCCGATGGCGTGGCAATGGCCCACACCGGCGTGCACGCGGGCCGCGTGCAGGAATGCCTGGTGGACGAACTGGGCCGCGTGTACCTGCGGTGTGACATTGGCCTGGGCCTGGTGCACAGCCTGGACGTGGCCTGTGTGGCGCAACAGATAGAGCAGGGGCGCTGGCGGCCGCAAGACGTGTGCGCCGGCGATCTGCCCGCGGCCTATGGCTTTGTGCCGAGCCCCGCTGCCATGGTGCGCAGCCGAGCCTGAAAAAGCAGAAAGCCGATCATTGATCGGCTTTCTGGCGGGTGGCTGCGCTGCCTACTTGGCGGCGTTTACCAGGTATTCGACTGCGGCCTTGAAGTCGGCATCCGAGGCGTTGGAGCCGCCCTTGGGTGGCATGGCACCCTTACCGTGCGTGGCGATCTTCAGCACCTCGTCAAAGCCGGCCGCCAGGCGTGGGGCCCAGGCTGCCTTGTCACCAAACTTGGGTGCACCGGCGACGCCCGAACCGTGGCAGGCGATGCAGGTGGATTCGTACAAGGTCTTACCGGCATTGGCGCCGCCTGCGGGGGCTGCGGCGGCCGCAGGGGCTGGTGCTGCAGCGGCGGCTGGCGCAGCGGCAGGGGGAGCCGCGGCAGCGGTGCCGCCATTGGCAGCCGCCGGCGCGTCGGGCACGGGGAACTTGGCGCCCGCCGCATTCGCCATGTAGGCCACGCCGCGTGCGATCTCGGTGTCATTGAAGTCGCCTCCGCCTTGCGGTGACATGGCGCCCTTGCCCTTGAGCGCCGAATGCACCAGGGCCTCGAAGCCGGTCTTGATGCGCGGAGCCCAGGCGGCCGCATCGCCGAACTTGGGTGCGCCGGCCGCGCCGGTGGCATGGCATGCCGCGCACTGGCCCTTGAACACCTCTTCACCCGTGCGCAGCGGACGGTTGGCGTCGCGCACCTCCACACTGCCGACCTTCTGTATGCGCTGCGCGATGCCCAGCTCGGGGTTGTCCACGCCGGCATTGGGCTTGTTGCCCGAGGTGACGAAGACCACCAGGCCAATGATGATGAACACTGGCACCACGAAGGCAAAGATGGCGGAGAGCAGGAACTGCTTCGGGCTTTTGATCATCCCGGAATGCGCTTCGTCGTGGGTGTCGCTCATGAGAACCTCGGGCAGTGTTGTTGTGTTGGGGGATGGAACGAAATTGGGTTTTCGATTATAGGAGCGGCCTTCGGCGCCTGAACATATCCTTAGGAACGTGCCGGTGCGCCGCTATCCGTCCAGCCCCCACCGAGCACCTTGTACAGCGTGACCTGGTTCTGCAGCTGCAGCAGCTGCGTTTGCACCAGCGATTGCTCGGTCGCGTAAAGCGAACGCTGTGCATCCAGCAGGTCCAGGTAGCTGGCCACGCCATTGCGATAGCGCAAGTCGGACAGTCCCAGGCGCTTGGTGTCGGCCTGCCTCTGGGCCCTCTGGGCATCGATCTGCGCTTGCAGCGTGGCCTGCCCGGCGAGCGCGTCGGATACCTCGCGGAACGCCGTTTGGATGGACTTTTCATACTGTGCCACCGCGATCTCGCGGCCGGCACGCGCGGACTCCAGGTTGGCCTGGTTGCTGCCGGCATTGAAGATCGGCAGGGTCAGCTGCGGCGCCAGCGAGAAGGCCCAGCTGCCGCTCTTGAAGAGACCCGACAGCTCGTTGCTGACCGTGCCCACCGAGGCCGTGAGTGCGATGCGCGGAAAGAACGCCGCGCGCGCCGCGCCGATGTTGGCGTTGGCGCCGATCAGTTGCTGCTCGGCCTGGCGTATGTCGGGGCGGCGTTGCAGCAGGTCCGACGGCAGGCCGGCGGGCAGCGACTGCATGGGCGCGGCATCTGCCAGGCGCGATGACGGCAGGCTGGCGCGGATGTCCTCGGGAACTGGCTGGCCCAACAGCAGGGTCAGGGCGTTCTCGTCTTGCAGGCGCTGACGCTGTTGCTGCGCATAGGTTGCGCGCGCGGCCTGCGCGAGGCTCTCGGCCTGGTGGTTGTCCAGTTCCGAGCTCACGCCATGCTCCAGGCGCAGGCGCGTGAGCTTGACGGATTCCTCGCGCGTCTCCAGCGTGCGGCGCGAGATGTCGAGCAGTTCCTCGTCGGCCATCAGCGTGAGCCAGCCCGAGGCCACCGAAGCCACCAGGCTGATTTGCGCCGATTTGCGCGCCTCGTCAGTGGCCAGGTACTGCGCCAGGGCCTGCTCCTTGAGCGCCGCGATGCGGCCGAAAAAATCCATTTCCCAGGCCGAGATGGCCAGGCCCACCTGGAACTGGTTGCCATATCGACCAGTGATGACACTGGGCTGGCGCGTACCGCTGGCGATGCCGCTCACCGCAGGGAACTGGTTGGCGCGCTGGATCTGGAATTGCGCGCGCGCCTGCTCGACGTTGAGCATGGATACGCGCAGGTCACGGTTGTTGCCCAGGGCGATGCCTATGAGCCGCTGCAGCCGCGGGTCGGTGAAGTAGTCCTTCCAGTCGATGTCGGCAGCGGCCCTGGTGCTGGCTGCGACCTCGTTGCCGGCCAGGGCGAAGGTCTGGGGGACCGGCGACTCGGGGCGTTCGTACTTCGGTATGAAGCTGCAGCCGGCCAGCAGGCTGGCCATCAGCAGGGGCGTGAGGCCACGCGCCGGGCGTGTGTGGGGCAGTCGTTGGGGCATTTGTCGTACTCCTGCAAGTCTGATCAGGCGGCGTTGTCGCTATGGTGCTGCATGGCGTGCTTGGCGTCATGTTCGCGCTGGCGCTGGCTGCCCTTGAAGAAGCTGCGCACCAGCACAAAGAAGACCGGCACGAAGATCACGGCCAGGATGGTGCCCGAGAGCATGCCGCCGATCACGCCGGTGCCGATCGCACGCTGGCTGGCCGAGCTTGCGCCCGTGGCCACGAACAGCGGTATCACGCCCAGCGTGAAGGCCAGCGAGGTCATGACGATGGGGCGGAAGCGCAGATGTGCAGCCTCCAGCGCCGCCGCAATGACGCTCTTGCCCGATGCTTGCAGGTCCTTGGCGAACTCGATGATCAGGATGGCATTCTTCGCCGACAGGCCGATGATGGTCACCAGGCCGATCTGGAAGTACACATCGTTGGCCAGTCCACGACCCAGCGTGGCCAGCAGCACGCCAAGCACGCCCAGCGGCACCACGAGCAGCACCGAGAACGGAATGGACCAGCTCTCGTAGAGCGCCGCCAGGCTCAGGAACACGGCCAGCAGAGAGAATGCATACAGGATCATCGCCTGGGAGCCAGCGAGCTTTTCCTCGCGCGACTGGCCGGTCCATTCAAAGCCGAAGCCTTCGGGCAGTTGGGCCGCCATGTGCTCCATCTCCCGCATGGCGTCACCCGTGCTGTAGCCGGGCGCAGCGCCGCCGGCGATCTTCATCGCGGGGTAGCCGTTGTAGCGCACGGTCTGCATGGCACCGGTGATCCAGCGTGTCGTGGCGAAGGTGGACAGCGGCACCGCCTGGCCCTTGTTGTTGAGCAGCGGCAGGTCGAGCACGTCCTCGGGCCGCATGCGTGCCGGTGCATCGGCCTGCACCACTACGCGCTGCAGGCGGCCCTGGTTCGGGAAGTCGTTGACATACGACGAGCCCAGCGCCGTGGACAACGCGGCGTTGATGGTGTCGAAGGACACGCCCAGGGCGTTCGCCTTGTCGCGGTCGATGTCGATCCGCATCTGCGGCGCGTCCTCCATGCCGTCGGGGCGGACCTGGGTCAGCACCTTGCTTTGCGAGGCCATGCCGAGCAACTGGTTGCGCGCGGCCAGTAGTGCGTCATGGCCCTTGGCGCCGCGATCCTGCAGGCGGAAGGTGAAGCCCGTGGCCGTGCCCAGCTCGGGTATGGGCGGCGGGCTGAGGGCCAGGATGAATGCATCGCGGAAGCCCGAAAGCGCGCCCATGGCGCGGCCGGCAATGGCCTCGGCGGAATGCTCGGCGCCGGGGCGCTCGCTCCAGTTCTTCAGTGGAATGAAAGAGATACCCATGTTTTGCCCCTGGCCCGAGAACGAGAAGCCGGCCACGGTGATGACGTCCTGCACCTCGGGTTGCTTCATCGCGAACTGCTCCACGGCCCGCAACGCCGACTGTGTACGCTCCAGCGAGGCGCCTGGTGGCAGCTGGATGTTGGCGATCAGGTAACCCTGGTCTTCGTTGGGCAGGAAGGATGTGGGCAGGCGCATGTAGACGATGCTGACGACGCCGATCAATGCTGCGTAGATGATCATCATGCGTCCGCCGCGGCGCACCAGGCGTGACAGGCCGGCTTCATAGCCATGGGTGGTGCTCTTGAAGGTACGGTTGAACCAGCCGAAGAAGCCCTTCTTTTCATGATGATCTTCGGACACGGGCTTGAGCAGGGTGCCGCACAGCGCGGGTGTCAGCGACAAAGCCAGAAAGGCCGAGAACGCAATGGACGTGGCCATGGTGGCAGCGAACTGGCGGTAGATATTCCCCGTCGAGCCGGCAAAGAAGGCGAGCGGCACGAACACGGAAATCAGCACCACGGTGATGCCGACAATGGCGCCCGAGATCTGGCTCATGGCCTTGCGCGTGGCCTCCAGTGGCGGAAGCTTTTCCTCGGCCATGATGCGCTCGACGTTCTCCACCACCACGATGGCATCGTCCACCACGATGCCGATCACCAGCACCATGCCGAACATGGTCAGCACGTTGATCGAGAAGCCCATGGCCAGCAGCGCGCCGAAGGTGCCCAGCAGGGCCACCGGCACGACGATGGTCGGGATGATGGTGTAGCGGATGTTCTGCAGGAACAGGAACATCACCAGGAACACCAGTGCCACGGCTTCGAGCAGCGTGTGTACCACCTTCTCGATGGACACCGCGATGAAGGTCGATGTGTCGTACGGCAAGGTGTACTTGACGCCCTGCGGGAAGTACTGCTGCAGCTGCTCCAACTTGGCCTTCACGGCCTTGGCCGTGGCCAGCGCATTGGCCTTGGAGGTGAGTTGCACGCCCATGCCCACGGCAGGGGCGCCATTGAGTCGCGCACTGGAGTTGTAGCTTAGCGAGCCAAGCTCGATGCGCGCCACATCCTTCAGGCGCACGCTCGAGCCGTCGGTGTTGGCGCGCAGCACCACGTTGCCGAATTGGTCCGCCGAAGAGAGCTGCCCCTGCACCACGATGGTGGCGGATATGGTCTGCCCGGGCGTGCTGGGCAGGTCGCCCAGGTTGCCGGCCGATACCTGTACGTTCTGCGCACGAATGGCTGCGGTCACCTGGTCCAGTGACAGGTTGAAGCCCTTGAGCTTGGCAGGGTCGATCCAGACACGCATGGCGCGCTCGGAGCCGAACTGCGTGACCGCACCGACGCCCGCCAGCCGCTGCAACTCAGGCACCACGTTGCGCGCCGCGTAGTCGTTGAGCGCCTCGATGCTGATATCCGGGTTGTCGGTGGTCAACATGGAGAACAGCAGAAAGTTCGAGCGTGACTTGTCCACGCGCACGCCCTGCTGTGTTACGGCGGAAGGCAGGCGCGGCGTGGCGCGCGACAGCCGGTTTTGCACATCCACCTGGGCCAGGTCGTCGTTGGTGCCGGGCTCGAAGCTCAGCACGATGGTGCCCGTGCCGTTGGACTGGCTGGTGGTTTCCATGTAGGCCAGCCCCGTGGCGCCATTCATCTCGCGTTCGATGACGGCCAGTACGCTGTCCTCCAGCGTCTGGGCGGTGGCGCCAGGGTAGGTGACCGACACCTGTATGGTCGGCGGCGCCACCGCCGGATACTGAGCGATGGGCAGCCGGGTGATCGACACCGCGCCGACCACCATGATGAAGATTGCGATCACCCACGCAAAGATGGGGCGTTCAATGAAAAACTTGGCCATGTGCCGCGCTCCTGGTTTTTATGGCTTGGCAGGCGTGGAGGCGCTCTGGCTGGGGGCGGATGCGGCGGCGGAAGGGGCAGCGGCGGGCTTGGCGACGCCGCTGGCCTGCCAGGGTACGGCCTTGACCGTGATCGGCTCGCCGGGCTTGCCGCGTGGCAGTTTCTGGAAGCCGTCCACCATGACCTGCTCACCCGATTTCAGTCCATCGAGCACCACCCAGTTTGAGCCCTGTGCCGGCCCGAGCTTGACCACGCGCGGGGTGACCTGATTGTCTGCGCCTACCACCATCACGGTATCGGCCTTGCCGGACCGCGTGACGGCCTGCTGGGGCAGCAGGATGGCGTTGTCCACCTGCGCCTGCTCCAGGCGTACGCGCACATAAAGGCCGGGCAGCAGCGAGTGGTCGCGGTTGGGGATCTCGGCGCGCAGGGTCACCTGGCCACTGGTGGAGTCCACCGTCAGGTCGGTGAACAGCAGGCGGCCGGCCTGTGGATACACGCTGCCATCCTCCAGCACCACCCGCACCTGGGCGGCGCCTGTGCCGGCCTGCTGGTACTTGCCGCTAGCGACGGCGGCGCGCAGCTTTAGCGCGTCCGAGGCCGACTGCGTGAAATTGATGTACAGCGGGTCGATCTGCTGGACGACGGCCAGCGAGGTCGCCGAGCCCTGGCCCACCAGCGCACCCTCGGTCACCAGGGCGCGGCCTATGCGGCCGGAAATGGGCGACGTCACGGTGGCATAGCTCAGGTTGATGCGCGCGGTTGTCGCCGACGCCTTGGCCGCGGCCAGATTGGCCTGTGCGGTCTTTTGCGCGGCCACAGCGTTGTCGTAGTCCTGCTTGCTGATGGCATTCACCGCCACCAGGGGCCTATAGCGCTCGACCTGGGCACGGTACTGGGCCACGCTGGCTTCGGCCTGGGCCACGCTGGCCTCGGCCTGGGCCAGGCTGGCCCGGTAGGGCGCGCTGTCGATCAGGAACAGTTGCTGGCCCGCCTTCACGTCGCTGCCTTCCCTGAATACACGCTTTTGCAGAATGCCTGCGGCTCGCGCGCGCACCTCCGCAATACGTGATGCCTCGAGTCGGCCCGGCAACTCGGTGACAAGGCCTACGTCACCTGGCTGCACGGTGACGACGCCAACCTCCGGCACACGAGGTCCGGCTCCAGCGCCCATGGGGGCGTCGCCCTTTTTGCCGCAGGCTCCCAGGACCAGGGCCGCCGCCAAGGCCATGGAGGCGATGGCGACCGGGCGATGCCGAGAGAGGTGGACAGGTCGGTCGTTGTGTTTGTTTGGTTGAGGCATGGGAGTCCTTTGAGAGACGGGATGCGCTGCGCGCCCCGAAAGAGGCGGCATATGATGGCATCGACGAGCGAAAGATGCGTGAATGCGGTCGATTATACATACATTCATGAATGTATAATTGCAGGCGTGCTTGCGGCCCCGGCTGCTTTGGGAGATTCAACATCTATGGCGCGACGTACCAAGGAAGATGCGGATGCCACGCGCAGCAATTTGCTCGATGCCGCCGAGCGTGTGTTCTATGAAAAGGGCGTGGCGCGTGCATCCCTGAATGAAATAGCGCAGGCGGCGGGCGCCACGCGCGGCGCCATCTATTGGCATTTCAGAAGCAAGGTGGACCTGTTCAATGCCATGATGGACCGGGTTTCGCTCCCCATGGAGGAAGTGTGTGTCGAGGGTGAGGCGGGGTGTCGGCTGGCGCCGCTGACGCGCTTGTTTGCCGCGCTTGAGCGCGTGACGGGCATGGTCACCGGTGATGAGCGTACGCGCCGCGTGGTTGAAATCGCCTTCTATCGCATTGAATATGTGGATGAGCTCATGGCCGTGCGCGAGCGGCACCTGGCTGTCCAGGCCCGATTTCACGCCCAAGTGGCGCGCGACCTGGCCCTCGCGGCTGACGAGCAGGGCCTGGCTCTGCCCATGTCGGTCGTGGTGGCTGCTGCCGGGCTGCAGGCGCTGTTTGATGGTCTGCTGCATGCCTGGATCCTCAGGGAGGAGCGCTTTGACCTTCAGGTGGTGGCCCGTGCGACGGTGATGGTCTATCTGCGCGGGCTCGGCTTTCGGGTGTAGCCTGCATGCGATAATACGCGGCTTGTGCCCGTGACCAGTTGCCATGCCTGCATGTGCATCGGGGAGCAGGCGCCGTCCAGCGGCTGTAGCTCAGTGGATAGAGTATCGGCCTCCGAAGCCGAGGGTCGTGGGTTCGATCCCCGCCAGCCGCGCCAGTTGCGTCCAGTCCTGATATTTTTTGGGGCGGCTTGACGGCGACGTCCATGGCGTCACCTCGTCGGGCTCGTGATGAGGATGTGCATTGTTTGCGATGCACAAAAAAGCTGCTACAATCGCAAATTCTTTGGAGGGGTGCCCGAGTGGCTAAAGGGGGCAGACTGTAAATCTGTTGGCTTACGCCTACACTGGTTCGAATCCAGTCCCCTCCACCAGAATGTGAATCGAAGGCGTCGGATCGCGATTGCGCGGATCTCGGTCTTGCGGGAGTAGTTCAATGGTAGAACCCTAGCCTTCCAAGCTAATGACGCGGGTTCGATTCCCGTCTCCCGCTCCATATTCTGGATGTTGATTTTTGAGGCTTGAGTCCTCGATTGCCCATGTGGCTCAGTGGTAGAGCACTCCCTTGGTAAGGGAGAGGTCGCGGGTCCGATTCCCGCCATGGGCACCAAGATTCAATGGTGCGTCTCTTTCTGGGCGCGCCAATATTTGTCGTGTTGGTGTAGATTTTTTCGGAGTCGAAAAGATGGCAAAAGGTAAATTCGAACGTACCAAGCCCCACGTGAACGTGGGCACGATCGGTCACGTGGACCATGGCAAGACGACGCTGACGGCGGCCATCGCCACGGTGCTGGCCAAGAAGTTCGGCGGCGAAGCCAAGGGCTACGACCAGATCGACAACGCGCCCGAAGAAAAGGCCCGCGGCATCACCATCAACACCTCGCACGTCGAGTACGAGCCGGCCAACCGCCACTACGCCCACGTGGACTGCCCCGGCCACG
>JAFECU010000134.1 GCA_018242005.1 Pseudomonadota bacterium
CGCATCCAAAGCAAATCCCCCACAAACAGCAGTCCGCAAGATACGTTTTTGCGGATTCCGGGCGACCCGACTCATTTCGGAGAACCCAGTGCTTTCGTCTCTCAAGGCAGCTTTCCCGCCAGCCATCCTGGCGCTCGCAGACGGCACGGTCTTTATTGGCAATTCCATCGGTAGCGTCGGCACCACCGTCGGCGAAGTGGTGTTCAACACCGCCATGACCGGCTACCAGGAAATCCTCACGGATCCCAGCTACTGCCAGCAGATCGTCACCCTGACCTATCCCCACATCGGCAACTACGGCGTCAATGACGAGGACATGGAGTCCGCCAAGGTGCAGGCCGCCGGCCTCGTCATTCGCGACCTGCCGCTCATCGCCAGCAATTTCCGATCCCAGCAGTGCCTGTCCGAATTCCTGAACGCCCAGGGTACGGTGGCAATCGCCAATATCGACACTCGCAAGCTCACGCGGCTGCTGCGCGAAAAGGGTGCGCAAAACGGTGCCATCGTGGGTCTGGCTGCAGGTGAGGACGTGACGGACCAGCGCATCGCAGCCGCCGTGGCTGCCGCCCGGAACGCCCCGAGCATGGCCGGCCTGGATCTGGCCAAGGTGGTCAGCACGCCCGCGCCCTATGTCTGGGAGCAGACCGAGTGGCAACTGGGCCAGGGTTTTGGCAAGGTGACCGCGCCGCGCTTTCACGTGGTGGCCTACGACTTTGGCGTCAAGCGCAACATCCTGCGCATGCTGGCCGAGCGTGGTTGCAAGCTGACCGTTGTGCCCGCGCAGACCACGGCAGAGGAGGCACTGGCGCTCAAGCCCGATGGCATCTTCCTGTCCAACGGCCCCGGCGACCCGGAGCCCTGCACCTACGCCATTGAGGCCACGCGCGCCTTCCTGGCGGCGGGCATTCCCATGTTCGGCATCTGCCTGGGCCACCAGATCATGGCCCTGGCCCTGGGCGCCAAGACCTTCAAGATGCCCCATGGCCACCATGGTGGCAACCATCCGGTGAAGACCCTGGCCAGCGGCCATGTCTGCATCACCAGCCAGAACCACGGCTTTGCTGTCGAGGCGGCCACGCTGCCGGCCGGCGTGGGTGCCACCCATGTGAGCCTGTTCGACGGCACGCTGCAGGGCCTTGAGTGCACAGACAGGCCTGCCTTCAGCTTCCAGGGCCACCCCGAGGCCGCGCCCGGCCCCAACGACATAGGCCACCTGTTCGACCGCTTCATTGCGTCCATGGCAGCGGCAGTCCAGGAGAAGAAATAATGCCCAAGCGCACAGACATCCAAAGCATTCTCATCATCGGCGCCGGCCCCATCATCATCGGCCAGGCCTGCGAGTTCGACTACTCCGGCGTGCAGGCCTGCAAGGCGCTGCGCGAGGAGGGCTACCGCGTCATCCTGATCAACAGCAACCCCGCGACGATCATGACCGACCCGGCCACGGCCGACGTGACCTATATCGAGCCCATCACCTGGCAGACGGTCGAGAAGATCATCGCCAAGGAGCGCCCCGACGCCATCCTGCCCACCATGGGCGGCCAGACGGCGCTGAACTGCGCGCTGGATCTGTGGAAGAACGGCGTGCTCAACAAGTACCGCGTCGAGCTGATCGGTGCCAAGCCCGAGGCCATCGACAAGGCCGAGGACCGCCTGAAGTTCAAGGAGGCGATGACGCGCATAGGCCTGGCGTCGGCGCGCTCGGGCATCGCCCACAGCATGGACGAGGCCTGGTCCGTGCAGAAGCATGTGGGCTTCCCGACCGTGATCCGCCCCAGCTTTACGCTGGGTGGCACGGGCGGCGGCATCGCCTACAACCCCGAGGAGTTCGAGACCATCTGCAAGCGCG
Organism: Pseudomonadota bacterium; assembly: GCA_018242005.1. Lineage (GTDB taxonomy): Bacteria > Pseudomonadota > Gammaproteobacteria > Burkholderiales > Burkholderiaceae_C > Alicycliphilus. Next base: position 1,850 of record JAFECU010000134.1, read on the forward strand.
GCCTGGAGGCATCGCCCACCAACGAGCTCTTGATCGAGGAATCGCTCCTGGGCTGGAAGGAGTACGAGATGGAGGTGGTGCGCGACAAGGCGGACAACTGCATCATCGTGTGCTCGATCGAGAACCTGGACCCCATGGGCGTGCACACGGGCGACTCCATCACCGTGGCGCCGGCGCAGACGCTGACAGACCGCGAATACCAGATCCTGCGCGACGCCAGCATTGCGGTGCTGCGCGAGATCGGCGTGGACACGGGGGGCTCCAACGTGCAGTTCTCGGTGAATCCGAAGGACGGGCGCATGATCGTGATCGAGATGAATCCGCGTGTCTCGCGTTCCTCGGCGCTGGCGTCCAAGGCCACGGGCTTTCCTATCGCCAAGGTCGCCGCCAAGCTGGCCGTGGGCTACACGCTCGACGAGCTGCGCAACGACATCACGGGCGGCGCGACGCCGGCCTCGTTCGAGCCGACCATCGACTATGTGGTCACCAAGATTCCGCGTTTTGCGTTCGAGAAGTTCCCCACCGCCGACAGCCGCCTGACCACGCAGATGAAGAGCGTGGGCGAGGTCATGGCCATGGGCCGCACCTTCCAGGAATCGTTCCAGAAGGCACTGCGCGGCCTGGAGGTGGGCGTGGATGGCATGAACGAAAAGACGCAGGACCGAGAGACGCTCGAGAAAGAGCTGGGCGAGCCTGGCCCCGAACGCATCTGGTACGTGGGCGATGCCTTTGCACAGGGCATGTCGGTGGACGAGGTGTTTGACCTCACCAAGATCGACCGCTGGTTCCTCGTGCAGATCGAGCAGATCGTGAAGATCGAGCTCGACCTGGACAAGCTCTACGCCGACAAGGGCGATGCCGCGCTGGCCAGCATTGGCGCGGCCGAGCTGCGCATGCTCAAGCAGAAGGGATTCTCGGACCGGCGCCTGGCCAAGCTGCTGCACACCAGCGAGAAGGCCGTGCGCGAGGCGCGCCGCGCCTTGAACGTGCGTCCCGTATACAAACGCGTGGACACCTGCGCGGCCGAATTCCCCACCAACACCGCCTACATGTATTCCAGTTACGACGAGGAATGCGAGGCGGCGCCCACGGCCAAGAAAAAGATCATGGTGCTCGGCGGCGGCCCCAACCGCATCGGCCAGGGCATCGAGTTCGACTACTGCTGCGTGCACGCGGCCCTGGCCATGCGCGAGGACGGTTACGAGACCATCATGGTCAACTGCAACCCCGAGACCGTGTCCACCGACTACGACACCTCGGACCGCCTGTACTTCGAGCCCGTCACGCTGGAAGACGTGCTGGAGATCGTGGACAAGGAAAAGCCCGAGGGCGTGATCGTGCAGTACGGCGGCCAGACGCCTTTGAAGCTGGCCCTGGATCTGGAGAAGGAAGGCGTGCCCATCATCGGCACCACGCCCGACATGATCGACGCCGCCGAGGATCGCGAGCGCTTCCAGAAGCTGCTGCAGACCCTGAACCTGCGCCAGCCGCCCAACGCCACGGCGCGTACCGAGGCCGAGGCCCTGGAAAAGGCCGCCGCCCTGGGCTACCCCCTGGTGGTGCGCCCCAGCTACGTGCTGGGCGGCCGCGCCATGGAGATCGTGCACGAGCAGCGCGACCTGGAGCGCTACATGCGCGAGGCCGTGAAGGTCAGCAACGACTCGCCCGTGCTGCTGGATCGCTTCCTGTCCAACGCCATCGAGTGCGACGTGGACTGCGTGCGCGACGCCACCGGCGCCGTCTTCATCGGCGGCGTGATGGAGCATATCGAGCAGGCGGGGGTGCACTCGGGCGACAGCGCCTGCTCGCTGCCGCCTTACTACCTCAAGGCCGAGACGGTGGCCGAGATCAAGCGCCAGACCGCGGCCATGGCCGAGGGCCTGCATGTGGTCGGCCTGATGAATGTGCAGTTCGCGATTCAGGAAACGGACGCCGGCGACGTGATCTACGTGCTGGAGGTGAACCCGCGCGCCAGCCGCACCGTGCCCTTCGTCTCCAAGGCCACCGGCATCCAGCTGGCCAAGGTGGCGGCGCGCTGCATGGCCGGCCAGACGCTGGCGCAGCAGGGCGTGACGCGCGAAGTCACGCCGCCTTACTTCAGCGTC
>JAFECU010000135.1 GCA_018242005.1 Pseudomonadota bacterium
AACCGCCCAGATGAGCCCTTGCGCTAGGAAGACGGTGAGGTAGAGCATCCCAGCGCTGGGATGTGCAGGCGCATTGAGCCAAAGAAAGGCCGCTTGGTTGAACGATTCCATGTCATCTCCGAATTTGGCCTTGGATTGCACGCGATCCAAGGCCGCCGTTACGCGATCAGTCCCGCTCGTCGTGGTCGTTGTCCGCCTTGTCCTCGGCGGAAGAGATGACCGTGCCCTTGTCGACATCGATTCGCACATCAAAGACCTTGGCTCCGCTGACTACCTCCACGTCATAGATCCAGTTCCCCTGTCGGGACTTTTCGTACTCGGCATGCGTGGCCTTGCCGCTGGCGTGCTGCTCGGCGACGCCAATGGCCTGAATGAGTGAGGTCTTGGCTTGCGTGATGGCTGCGACATCGTGTTCGGCGCCGGCCTTGGCCGCATAGGCGCTCACGCCGGCGGTAGCGGTGGCGACGGCGACGGCGACGGCGACGCCCAACAGGGACAGTTTGGTATGGCGATACATGAAGCCTCTCCGGTTGGTTGCGTGCAGGGATTTGCACGACGGAGAATGTAGGAAGGCAGACTTAGCTGTCACTGAGCCCTGCAACGCCAAGGGCATGCACTCTTCAATGAATTCTTGAATGGGCCGAGCCTATGTCTGAGCTAAGTCAGCCCGAGCAGACTCTCCGCACCACTTCTTACTTTGGCAGGAGAGCACCATGAACCCTATTTCAAACACCCGATACGGCGACTGGCTGATCAAGGTGCCGGCCATCACGCTGTCGTTCTGGATCATCAAAATCCTATGCACCACCGTCGGCGAGACCGGGGCCGACTACCTGGCCGTGAGCGCCGGCTTGGGCCAGGGTTTGACGCGCGCCATGATGGCCAGCCTGCTGGCCATCGCGCTGGTTTGGCAGGTGCGCACGCGGCGCTATACCCCCTGGATTTATTGGCTCACGGTGGTGCTGGTCAGCGTAGTGGGCACGCAGATAACGGATTTTTTCACCGACAAGCTGGGCGTGAGCCTGTATGTCAGCACGCCGGTGTTCGCGGTGCTGCTGGTCGTCATTTTTTCCACCTGGCATCGGGTTGAGCACACGCTGTCGATCCACGACATCGTGACGCGCCGGCGTGAGCTGTTTTACTGGGCCGCCATCCTGTGCACCTTTGCGCTGGGCACTGCTGCGGGCGATCTGGCCACCGAAGCCTTGCATCTGGGCTTCACCCGGGGCGCCCTGGCCTTCGGAACGCTGATCGCCTTGACCTACCTGGCCTGGCGCCTGGGCGGCAACGCCGTGCTGACCTTCTGGATTGGCTACATCCTCACGCGCCCCTTCGGCGCCGCGCTGGGCGACTTGCTGACGCAGGCCAAGGAATACGGTGGCCTGGGCATGGGGGCGATGTGGACCAGCGCGCTCTTCCTGTCGGTCATCGTGGCGCTGGTCGCTTTGGAGCAGTACTCCATCGAGGACCGCCGCCCTGTGCCAATGGTCGATTGAAACTTGCGGTGCTTGTTCGCATGAACGGCCGCTGCCAGCTCGATTCATTGTTCGCAACGCTACATCTATCGAAGGAAAACATCATGTTCGCCCAGAGTGCTCTTGCCCGTCTCACTGCCGCGGCCTGCGTCGCGGTCTTGTTCGCCGGGCTCGCCGGCTGCTCCAAGACCACCGAGCCGCCGCTTCCACCCAAGGCGGGTGCCGTAGCGGGGGCTGCGGCGGCCGGCAAGGCGACGTCCGCGCTGGGCGATTTGACGTCCTTTCGCGCCATCGCCACGGACGTTTCCGCCCTGGTTGACCAGGGCAATCTGGCGGCGGCCAAGACGCGCGTAAGGGCCCTGGAACTGGCCTGGGACTCGGCCGAAGCCGGTCTGAAACCCCGGGCCGCCGATGACTGGCATGTGCTCGACAAAGGCATTGACCGCGTGCTGAAGGCGCTGCGGGCCGAACCGCCCGCTGCCACCGAGTGCAAAGCTGCCTTGGCCGCGTTGCTGCATACCTTCGACAGCCTGTCCGGAAAGGCTTGAATCCGCGGATGCGGCGGGGGCATCGGTCACGGGCAACGCCTTTGGCATGATAGGCTCGCTGAAGCTATCTCACTCGCACTTGGTTTTTCCTTCGGCATGAATTCGAATTGTGGACATTTCACCCGGGGCACCCCCGTTGTCGCGGCGCGTTGCTTGCCGTTTGTGCTGGTGTGTTTGTTGTCGGCCTGTGCAAGCTACACGCCGCAGCTCCTGGTCAGCCAGACGTCGCTGCGGACCTCGTTGCCGAACGTGCCGCCGCAGCCCGCGCAAGGGGTGACGCCGCCCTTCGTGGCGTCGCACCCCTTCGATGCGCGCGACGGGCTCGATGCCACCGAGGTGGCCACGCTGGCCGTG
>JAFECU010000136.1 GCA_018242005.1 Pseudomonadota bacterium
CGGGCCCAGCGGCGCGAGCTGCTCCATGATGGCGCGCGGGCCGCCAAAGGCCGCCAGCGGCATGCCGCCGCCAATCACCTTGCCCAGCACCGTGAGGTCGGGCTTGAAGCCGGGAATCTGCCGCGCGTAGACGCTTTGCGCGCTGCCCAGCGCCACGCGAAAGCCCGTCATCACCTCGTCGATGATGAGCAGCGCGCCGTGCTCGGTGCACAGCTCGCGCGCACGGCGCATGAAGGGCACGCTGGCACGCACGAAGTTCATGTTGCCGGCAATCGGCTCCATGATCACGCAGGCGACCTGACTGCCGTGCAGGGCGAAGGCCTCTTCGAGCTGCGCGACGTCGTTGTATTCGAGCACCAGCGTGTGCTGCACCACCTCGGGTGGCACGCCCGCACTGGTGGCGTGGCCGAAGGTCGCCAGGCCCGAGCCGGCCTTGACCAGGAGCGAGTCCGCATGGCCGTGGTAGCAGCCGTTGAACTTGATGATCTTTGAGCGCCCCGTGGCACCGCGTGCCAGGCGGATGGCGCTCATGCCGGCCTCGGTGCCGGAGCTGACCAGGCGCAGCATTTCCATCGACGGCACGTGGCGGATGATTTCCTCGGCCAGCTCGACCTCGCGCTCGGTCGGCGCGCCGAAGGAGAAGCCGTCGAGCGCGGCCTTTTGCACGGCTTCGAGCACGGCCGGGTGGCCGTGGCCCAGGATCATCGGGCCCCAGGAGCCTATGTAGTCGATGTACTGCTTGCCGTTCGCGTCCCACATATAGGCGCCCTCGGCGCGGGCAATGAAGCGCGGCGTGCCGCCCACGGCGCGAAAGGCGCGCACGGGCGAGTTCACGCCACCGGGGATCAGCGCCTTGGCGCGGTCGAACAGGATTTGGTTGCTGTCAGTGTTGTGTGTCATGGGGTGGCATGTCAAAACCCTGGGCGTCGCCGGAGGGCTCGTTGTCGTCATCTTCGTCGTCCTCGGGCTGGGCCCAGAACAGGCGGTCGGGTAGCACATGGCCCATGCCTGGGCGAAAGCCATGCTCCAGGCAACCGTCGAGGTAGGTGAGGGCCTCCTTCGTGGCCTCGCCCAGGTCGCTGCCGCTGGCCACCAGGGCCGTGAGTGTCGCAGACAAGGTATCCCCGACGCCAACGAAGGTCGCCTCGAAGCGCTCGAAACGGCCGCTGCCGAGCACCGACTCTGGCGAGGCCAGCACATTGTCGATATGTTGCTCGGCCGCCGGAATGCCCGTTACCAGCAGGTAGGGCACGCCGTTCTCGGCGGCCGCCGCGGCCAGGTCGCGCGCCGATGGCGGGCGCTCGCTGCCCCAGTCGGGCAGTAGCCAGCGCCACAGCGTGCTGTGGTTGCCCACCAATACCGAGGCCTGGGGCAGCAGCAACTCGCGAAACGCATCGTGGTATTGGTCGATGAGGTCGTCACGCCACCAGGACAGGTCGGGCATGTAGGCGATGACCGGGATATCTGCATAGTCGGTGGCGATCTCGGCGATGGCGCTCAGGTTCTCGGGACTACCCACAAAGCCCACCTTGATGGCCTGCACCGCCATGTCTTCGAGCACGGCACGGGCCTGCTCGGTGACCGTGTCGTCGTCGAAGGCGAAATGCTCGAAGATCTCGGCGCTGTCGCGTGCGTAGGTACCTGTTACCACCGGCACCGGGTGGCCGCCCACCGAGGCCACGGCCGTAATGTCGCCCGCCAGCCCGCCCGCGCCGCAGGGATCGTTGGCGTTGAAGATCAGGACGCAGATGGCGGGCAGCAGGCGCTCGTCGTCTTCCGCGGCCAGTTCCGGGCTACCCGGTGATGAAGAAGTGTTCGATTGCATGGAAGGGCGCCAGAGTAACCCGTGGCATGAAAGCCGCGTTCCGCAGTCATGACTAGATACAATCGTTGCATTCTATGTGAAGGTCCCTTAAGCTGTGATCGACTACCAACTTTGGATGTGCCTGGTGTGCGGTTGGGTATATGACGAGCGCGCGGGGCTGCCGGACCACGGTATTGCGCCCGGCACCCGCTGGGCCGACATCCCCGAGAGTTGGGTATGTCCCGAATGCGGGGCGCGCAAAGAGCATTTCGAGATGGTCGAGCTATGAGACGCGGCGAAATCCTGCGTTGTTAATCGTTCCCCTAGGAGAGTTGAAAAATTGGCTACGACGACAACCGGTTCCACCTTCAAGGTCCTCGTGGTGGACGATAGCAACACCATCCGGCGCAGCGCCGAAATCTTCCTGAAGCAGGGCGGGCACGAGGTGCTGCTGGCCGACGACGGCTTTGACGCCCTGGCCAAGGTCAATGACTACCAGCCCCAGCTGATCTTCTGCGACATCCTGATGCCCAAGCTCGACGGCTACCAGACCTGCGCCATCATCAAGCGCAACGCGCGCTTTTCCGGCACACCCGTGGTGATGCTGTCGTCCAAGGACGGGGTATTCGACAAGGCGCGTGGCCGCATGGTCGGCTGCCAGGAGTACCTCACCAAACCATTTACCAAAGACCAGTTGCTGCAGGCCGTGCAGCAATTCGGAAATGCACAACAAGGAGCTATGTAATGCCGATTCGGAAGGTCCTGGTCGTGGACGACTCGAAGACCGAGTTGATGTACCTGACTGACTTGCTGCAAAAAAAGGGCATGCAGGTGCGCACGGCCGAGAATGGGGACGAGGCCTTGCGCCGCCTGGCCGAGGACAAGCCCGACCTGATCCTCATGGACGTGGTCATGCCGGGCCAGAACGGCTTTCAGCTCACGCGCACCATTACCCGCGACCCGCTGTATGCCGACGTGCCCATCATCATGTGCACGAGCAAGAACCAGGAGACGGACCGCGTCTGGGGTATGCGCCAGGGCGCACGTGGCTACATCACCAAGCCGGTCGATCCTGCGGAGCTGCAGGCGAAGATCGACGCGCTCAACTGAGGCCTCTGCGTCCGCCATGGCCAATCGAGAAGCCCTGAAGGAGTTCCAGTCCCGGCTTGCCCAACGGCTGCAGGCGGCGAGAGACGAGGCCGTGTCCGTCTCCTCCTGGCTGGCAGTGGAGTCCGGCGGCCGGCAATACCTGCTGCCGCTGGCGCAGTCGGGTGAGATATTTCCGTGGGGCGGCGTCCATGCGGTCCCCTACACCCAGCCCTGGTTCCTGGGTGTGGCCAATCTGCGCGGCACGCTCACGGGCGTGGTGGACCTGGCCGGGCTGCTCGGAACCACGCAGCCACGCGCCGACCAGGCCTTGCAGGAGTCCAGCTGCCTGGCCCTCAATGGCGCCCTGGACGTGAACGCCGCGCTGCTCATTGACCGGCTGGCGGGCCTGCGCGGGGCGCAGGCGTTCGTCTCCTCCGAGCCGCCCGAACCGGGCGCGCCCGAGTATTTCGGCCGCGCCTATGTCGATGACCAGGGCGCCCGCTGGCAGGAACTTGACCTGCAGGCGCTGTCGCGGCATTCCGCATTTCTCAGCATCAGTGCTTGATTTTTCTGTAAGGCTGCACCATGTCTGTCGTCAATCCATTGGGGAAACTGTTCCAGCGCAAATCCGCCGATCCGGAGGTGGACCAGAGTCCCTCCTATATGGCCGCCGACTCCATGATCGCTGGCCCGCTGTCTCAGGCCTATCAGGGCGGCGGCACGGCACGTGTGGCGGGTGACGCGGGGGTATCGCAATACCACGACGAGGGGGGCGAGGTCGGGGATGAGGAGCCGGTGGCCCTTCCCCTGCTGGGCAGCGCCAGCACGGCGGCGCACCAGCGCCGCCTGCTGATGCTGCTCGGCGCCGGCCTGTTGGTGCTGGCCCTGATTGCCGGCTGGGTGTTGCAGCAGGCCAATCGCACGGCGCGCCAGCTCACGGCCACGGGCCAGTCGCTGATGCAGTCGCAGCGCCTGGCGAAGGCGGTGTCGCAGGCCCTGTTGGGCAGTCCGCAGGCCTTCACCGACGTGTCCGAGAGCTCGGGCGTGCTGACGCGCAACGTGCAGGCGCTGAGCAGTGGCGATGGCGAGCTCGATGTGCAGGCCCTGGGCGAGGCCTTCAAGCCCGAACTCGATGCCATCACACCGCTGGTGCAGCGCGCCGAGCGCAACGCCGGCGTGGTGATGGGGCAGAAGAAGATCCTGACCCAGGTGGGCGACGCATTGCGCACCATCAACAGCCAGTCATCGGACCTGTTGGAGGTCGCCGAGACCATCGTCGCGCTGAAGCTGCAGCACAACGCTCCCGCGGCCGATATTTCGGCCGCCGGCCAGCTCGTGATGCTGACGCAGCGCATAGGCAAGTCCGCCAACGAATTCCATACCTCCCAGGGGGGAAGTCCCGAGGCCGTGTTCCTGCTCGGCAAGGACCTGAATTCCTTCAAGGAAATCGCTCAGGGCTTGCTCGACGGAAGCGCCGACCTGCGCCTGACCGCCACACGTGATGCACAGGCACGCGAGCAGCTGCAGACGCTGCTCAAGCTCTTCGACCAGACGCGCACGCAGGCCAGCGCCATCCTGGGCAATCTGCAGGGGCTGGTGTCGGCGCGCGAGGCCCAGGCATCCATCGTCGCCGACAGCGAGCCGCTGCGCCGCCAGTTGGAGGTCTTGCAGGACAAGCTGTCGGGGCAGTCCGGCATGAGTGCCTTGGAGTTTGCCGCCCTTGCACTGGCGGGGGCCTTTGTGCTGCTGTGCGGCGTGGGTATCTCGCGCGTGCAGCTGCTCGACAGCCGCAAGCGCCAGGGTGCCGCCGAGGCGCAGCAGCGTGATGCGCGGCGCCAGGAACAGGAGGCCAAGCGCGTCAACGACGCCAACCAGGCGGCCATTCTGCGGCTCATGAACGAGTTGCAGTCGGTTGCCGAGGGGGACTTGACTCAGGAGGCCACGGTGACCGAGGACATCACGGGCGCCATTGCCGACTCGGTGAACTACACGGTGGAGGAGCTGCGCGTGCTCGTGGGCAGTGTGCAGAACACGGTGGCGCGCGTGGCGCAGACCACGGAGCAGGTGGACAGCACGTCCACCGAACTGCTTGCCACTTCCTCGGAGCAGCTGCGCGAGATTCGCGAAACCGGCCGCTCGGTGCTGGATATGGCGACCCGCATCAACGATGTCTCCTCTCAGGCGCAGGAGTCGGCCGCCGTGGCGCGCCAGTCGCTGCAGGCCGCGGACCAAGGCCTTCAGGCCGTGCAAAACGCCATCGGCGGCATGAACGCCATCCGCGACCAGATCCAGGACACCTCCAAGCGCATCAAGCGCCTGGGCGAGTCGTCGCAGGAGATCGGTGAAATCACCGAGCTGATCTCCGACATTACCGAGCAGACCAACGTGCTGGCCCTGAACGCCGCCATCCAGGCAGCCTCGGCCGGCGACGCCGGCCGGGGTTTCTCCGTGGTGGCTGAAGAAGTGCAGCGCCTGGCGGAACGTTCCGCCGACGCCACGCGCCAGATTGCGGCCCTCGTGAAGGCCATCCAGACCGATACCCAGGACGCCGTCGCCGCCATGGAGCGCTCCACGCAGGGCGTGGTCGAAGGCGCGCGCCTGTCCGACAGTGCCGGCACGGCGCTGACCGAGATCGACCGCGTGTCGCGCCGCCTGGCCGAGTTGATCGAGCAGATTTCTTCCTCGACATCGCGGGAGGCCGAACTGGCCAACGGCGTGGCCGACAACATCCAGCATATTTTTGCGGTGACGGAACAGACCGGTGAGGGCACGCGCACCACCGCCCAGCAGGTGCGCGAGCTCTCCCACATGGCCGAGGAGCTGCGGCAGTCGGTGGCCCGCTTCAAGATTGCCTAAGGTCTTTTCATCAACGAACTGGCTCGGCTGCAGCCGGGGACGAATCCATGTCAACTCTTGACGCCGCAATCACACCGGGCGCCGACGGGGCCCAGAGCGAGCAAGACCTCGGGCCGCTTGCATGGGTGCTCGATGAGCTGCGCAAATCCCTGGACGGTGCCGCCAAGTCGATGCGCCGCTTCGTGCGCGATGCAGAGATCGCCCGCGAGTCCGACCTGGCCGCACTCGATGCCGGTCCTCTGCGCATTGCGCGCCAGCAACTGCACCAGGCCGGCGGGGCGCTGGAGATGGTGGGCATGGCGCAGCCGGCCCTGGTGCTGCGCGCCATGGAGGCTGCCGTGCATCGCTTTGTGCAGCGCCCCGAGCTTTGCAGCGACGCGGCGGCGGCGACGATAGAGCGCGCCAGCTTTGCACTGATCGAATACCTGGATCATGTGCTGGCCGGCAAGGCCGTGTCGCCCGTGGCCCTGTTTCCGCAATACCGCGATGCCCAGGCGCTCGCGGGTGCGGAGCGCGTGCATCCGGCCGACCTGTGGCCGATGGAGCGCCGCCCGCATACCCCCGTCCTGCCGGTCGTTGCCGCTCCCCAGCCCTATGGCCCCGAGGCCCGCGCACGCCTGGATAGCGCCGTGCTGCGCATCGTCAAGAATGCCGACCCGGCGGCCGCGGCAGATCTGCAAGCGCTTTGCCAGGGCTTTGCCGCGGCGCAGCCGGCGCAGGAGGTGCGTGCCTTCTGGAGTATTTGCGCCGGCTTCTTCGAGGCCCTGGCGCGGGGCGCGCTCAAGCCCGATGTGTACGCCAAACGCGTGGCATCGCGCGTGCTGATGCAGTACGCCACCCTGGCCAAGGGCGACCCCGGCATTGGCGAGCGCCTTCTGCAGGACCTGCTGTTCTTCTGCGCCCAGGCCGCGGTGCCCGAATCGGCTGCGGATGCGGCCAGGCTGCCGGCGTTGCAGACCGTGCGTGCGGCCTTCGGGCTGCAGCGCAACGGCCCGGTAGACTATGAGCAGCCGCGCTTTGGCCGCTTCGACCCGGCCGTGCTGGCCCAGGCGCGCAAGCGCATTGCCGCGGCCACGGAAACCTGGTCGGCCCTGGCCGGCGGCGACCGCAACAAGCTCAAGCCCTCGGCCGACCAGTTCAGCCTGGTGTGCGACTCGCTGCGCAAGCTCCATCCCGACAGTGACAGCCTGGCGCAGGCCCTGACGCGTGCCGTCGATGGTGTGCAGCGCTCGGGTGAACCGCCGTCGGCGGCCCTGGCCATGGAAGTCGCCACCGCGGTCCTCTATCTGCAGGCATCGCTGGAAGAGCTCGATGGCGGCCCGGGCATGACCGAACGTGCGGCGCGCCTTGCGGAGCGCCTCGATGGTGTCGTCGCGGGCGGGGAGTCCCAGCCCCTGGAGCCCTGGATGGAAGAGCTGTACCGCCGCGTCAGCGACCACCAGACCATGGGCAGCGTCGTGGGCGAGCTGCGCGCCACCCTGACGGACGCCGAAAAGTCCATGGACCAGTATTTCCGGCAGCCCGAGAACCCCGAGGTGCTGCACAGCGTACCCGGCAGCCTGCAGCAGATGCGCGGCGTGTTGTCGGTGCTGGGGCTGGACCAGGCGTCGTTGGCCGTAGTGCGCATGCGCGACATGGTCGAGCGCCTTCTGATCAATGACGTTCCCGAAGGTGAACGCCAGCAGGTTTTCGAGAAGCTGGGCAACAGCCTGGGGGCGCTGGGTTTCCTGGTAGACATGCTGAGCTATCAGCGCGCCATGGCGCGCAAGCTCTTTGTCTACGACGAGGAGCGGGGCGAGCTGCGCATACTCATGGGACGCGCCCGCGCGCCCGAGGCCGCCACCTCCGAAGCGCCCGCATCGGCCGGCCTGGAGCCCGTTCGCGCGGCTGTGCCCGAGTCGGCAGCCGCAGCGGCGCAACAAGTGCCGACTGCGGTGACTGAGCCGGCGGCAATGGTCAAGCACGAACCTGAACCTGCACCTGAACCTGAACCTGTCAAACCTGCTGCCGTGCCATCGCCCCTGGTGCAGGAGGATGACGATGGGCAGGAACTGCTGGACATCTTCCTCGAAGAGGCGCGCGAAGTGGTCGCCTCCGGCCGTGTCGCCATCGAGGCGCTGCATGCCGAACCCGGGAACCTGAGCGAGCAGACCAGCCTGCGCCGGGCCTTCCATACGCTCAAGGGCAGTTCGCGCATGGTGGGTCTGGGCGAGTTTGGCGAGGCGGCCTGGTCCATGGAACAGTTGCTCAATGCCTGGCTGGCCGAGCAAAAGCCCATGCAGGCGCCGTTGCTGCAACTGTCCGCCGAGGCCCTGCAGGCATTTGCCCAATGGGCTGACGACATCGCGGCCGGTCGGGCCGACCACTGGCAGGCCCAGTCCTTCCGTGCGGCGGCCGAAGCCATGCGCCAGGACGGCAGGCGGTTGCCCCTGGCCGCGCCTGCTGCCGAAGCCGAACCGGTCGTCATTCAGCAGGTCCCGCTTGTGCCCGCCTTGCCCGCCGAACAACCGCCGGAGCAGGACGGGCCCGTGCCAACGGTCGAGAGCGCCGTCGCGCTGGATATCGACCAACTGCTGGCTGGCGATGCTGGCCCTGCGCAGCAGGACTTTGCGGACACCTGCATCGAAGCCTTCGATCTGGCGGGCGATGCGGCTGAGCCGCCCCAGGCAAACGCGCACGACCTGCTCGAAGAGGTGGACTTCGCGCTGTTCGAGCAGGCGCTGGAGGCCAGCCTCTCGGCCGACAACGGCCCTGACAGCGATGCGAGGCCACTGCCGCAGTCCGTCGAGCCGTGCACGCCAGACCTCGCTGTGGACGTGCCGCCGCAGGGCGCGGAGGTGCTGGACGCCAACATCGAACCGCTCGAGGCTGCGTCAGACTCGGTCGCGGCAGGCCATGAACCCGAACCCTTGTCGGCCGCTACCACGCCGCCAGCGGAGGAGATCGAAGCCGCTGAAGGCATGGAGGCCGACGCACCGGCGCAGGCCGATGAGGCGGTCAAGGTCATAGAGCATTTGCGCATAGGCATTCCTCTGTACAACGTCTACCTCAACGAGGCCGACGAATGGTCGCGTCGCCTGAGCACGGCGCTGCAGGAATGGGCGCTGGAGCTGCACCAGCCCCTGCCCGACAGCGCCGTGGCGCTGGCGCATTCGCTGGCCGGCAGCTCGGCGACCGTGGGCTTTGCCGCACTGTCGGGCATGGCGCGCACGCTCGAGCATGCCCTGCAGCATGTGCAACTGCTGCCGCGTGGCCTGCCCGAGCATGCACAGGTGCTGAACGCCGCGGCCGATGACATACGACGGCTGCTGCACCAGTTTGCGGCGGGCTTTCTCAAGGAACCCAATGCCCAGGTACTCGAGCGCCTTGAAGCACTGCTGCTGGCCGAGGTGGGCAGCGGCAGGGTGCCCCTGGAGGTGGCAGCGCAGGACATCGCCGACGCCGCCACCGAGGCCGCGCACGCGCCACAGGCAGTGGCCGAGCGGGACCTTCTTGAACGCGAGCGGGAGGTCGATGAGGCCATTGCCCGAGCCGTGGCGGCATCGGCGGATGACGACGATATCGACGCGCTCGACGTCATAGACCCCGACCTCTTTCCCATATTCGAGGAGGAGGCGCTGGAGCTGCTGCCGGCGCTCGGTGCCGCGCTGCGCCAATGGTCCGCCCGCCCGGAGAACCTGGGTGCCCGCAACGAACTGCTGCGCGCCCTGCATACCCTGAAGGGCAGCGCCCGCCTGGCCGGCGCCATGCGCCTAGGCGAGATGGCGCATCGCATGGAAGCGGCCGTCGAACACATCAATGCCGAGGGCGTAGGCAGCGGCGACATCGAGCCCCTGCTGGTCAGTCTTGATGCATTGCAGATCGGTTTCGACACCTTGCGCACCATTGGTGCGCAGCCGCTGTCCAGTCCCGTGGCCGTGGCGGCGTCGACTCCCCCCGTGGATGCGGCGGCGCCCGCAGTCCCATTGGTGCACGACCGTACGGCCGTGGCCGCGCCGCTGGCCCGGCATGGCAGGCCGGCGGCGTCCATGCCCGCGCGCGTGGCAGCGGGGCAAACAGTGCGCGTGCGTGCGCAATTGCTCGATCGCCTGGTGAGCCAGGCGGGCGAGGTGGTGATTGCGCGCTCGCGCCTCGATGAACGCATGGCGCAGATGCGTGCGTCGCTCGGCGACCTGACGGGCAACCTAGAGCGCCTGCGTCAGCAGCTGCGCGACATTGAGGTGCAGGCTGAGTCCCAGATGCAGTCACGCCTGGCGCTGTCCAAGGACTCGGCGGTGGGCTTCGACCCGCTTGAGTTCGACCGCTTCACGCGTGTGCAGGAGCTCACGCGCATGATGGCCGAGTCGGTCAACGACGTGGCCACGGTGCAGCGCAACATGCAACGCGCCCTGGAGGGCGCCGAGGATGACCTGGTGGCCCAGGGGCGCCAGGCGCGTGAACTGCAGCGCGACCTGCTGCATACGCGAATGGTGGAGTTCGAGGGGATATCCGAGCGGCTCTACGCCGTGGTGCGCCAGGTGAGCAAGGAGACCGGCAAGCAGATCAAGCTCGACATTGCCGGCGGCTTCATCGAAATGGACCGTGGTGTGCTCGACCGCATGACCCCGGCATTCGAGCATCTGCTGCGTAACTGCGCCGGCCATGGCATAGAGGCGCCCGCGCTGCGCGAGGCCGCGGGCAAGCCCGCGGTCGGCACCATCACCATCGGCCTGCGCCAAGAGGGCAATGACGTGTCGGTGGAGTTCCGCGACGACGGGGCCGGGCTGGACCTGGTGCGTATCCGCGCCAAGGCCGTGGCCCAGGGGCTGATTGCCGCAGACGCCCAGCTGAGCGACGCCGAGGCCGCCAACCTGATCTTCCTGCCGGGCCTTTCCACCGCCACCGAGGTCACGGGCCTGTCGGGCCGCGGCATCGGCATGGATGTGGTGCGTTCCGAGGTCCAGGCGCTGGGAGGCCGCATCGAGACCTGGACCGAGGCCGGCCAGGGCAGCGCGTTTCGCCTGGTGCTGCCGCTCACGACAGCCGTCACGCAGGTGGTGATGCTGCGTGCCGGCACGATGACGCTGGGCGTGCCCGCCAGCCTGGTGGAAATCGTGCGCCGCGGCTCCGTGGCCGAACTCGATAGCGCATACGCCACGCATGTGTTCGCCGATGGGCACGAGCAGCTGCCGTTCTACTGGGCCGGCGCGCTGCTGCAATCATCGGCGTGCAGCAGCGAGCCGGCGAGCAGGTATCGGCCCGTGCTCGTCCTGCGCAGCGCTGCGCAGCGCATCGCCATGCATGTCGATGAGGTGCTGGGCAACCAGGAGGTGGTGGTCAAGAACCTGGGTCCGCAGCTTTCGCACCTGCCGGGGCTCACGGGCATGTCGGTGCTGGCCTCGGGTGCCGTGGTGCTGATCTACAACCCCGTGGCCCTGGCAACGGTCTATGGCGACCAGGCGCGCACGGCCACGCGCGCGCTCGCCACGCCGGAACCTGTGGCCGCAGCCACCCAGGTCGAAGGGGGCGCGAGTTCGCCGGCGACCATGGCGGCGGGCTCACAGGTGCCGTTGATTCTGGTGGTGGACGACTCCATCACCGTGCGCCGCGTCACCCAGCGCCTGCTGCAGCGCGAGGGCTACCGCGTGGCCCTTGCGGCGGACGGCCTACAGGCACTGGAGCGACTGCAGCAGGAGCGCCCGGCCGTGGTGCTGTCCGATATCGAGATGCCGCGCATGGATGGTTTCGATCTGGCCCGCAACATCCGCGGCGATGCCGTGCTGCGCGACCTGCCCATCATCATGATCACCTCCCGCATTGCGCAAAAGCATCGCGACCATGCCCAGCAGCTGGGCGTGAACCATTACCTGGGCAAGCCGTATTCCGATGAGGAACTGCTCAGCATGGTGAAGCATTACACGCAGCAGGCGGCATTTGCCGCGGGCTGAACGGCGCGCCGGGATCGGCATGAAAGGTGCTGATTCCGGCCGAAGCGCGCCGAGTTGCTCAACAGTCTAGAAATCGCATTAACCTGATCCGAGGGAGGGAGTGCCAATGAATGCCACCGCCAAATCATCGCGGCGCGCTTTTGCGCGAGCCGCATTCTGTTTGCTGGTTCTAGGCTCGGCCATGTCGTGCGCCTGGGCGCAGGCCGGTGCGCCCAGGGTTCTGCGCCTTGGCATAGGCACTGCGGCAGATTCGACCAAGGGTCGCGCGGTGCAGGAACTCGATCGACGCCTGTCCGCTTATACCAATGGCTCGCTGCGCGTTGAACTGCATGCCGACGGCAAACTCGGCAACGATGTCTCGATGACGAAGGCGGCCAGTGATGGCCAGTTGGAGATGACGGCGCCCGACAGTTCCACGCTGGCTGCGATGGACAAGCGCTTCTCTGCCATCAACTATCCGTTCACCTTCAACAACAACGAGGAGGTGGACACGATTCTTGACGGGCCCTGGGGCCAGCAGCTGCTCGATGGCCTGTCCAAGCACAAGCTGGTGGGCCTGGCGTTCTGGGAGAACGGCTTCCGGCAGATGACCAATAGCCGTCGCCCGATGTCGGTGCTCGGCGATTTCCAGGGTGTGCGCATGCGGGTCATGCAGAACCCCATGCTCGAAGACAGCTTTGCCAAGCTCGGCTTCACCGCCGTGCCGCTGCCGTTCACCAAGGTGTACGAGGCAATGAAATCGCACCACGTCGATGGCCAGGAAAATCCGCTGGGCACGATTCTGAGCAGCCGGTTCTACGAGGTTCAGCCCTACCTCACGCTGTCGCGCCACGTCTACTCCGCCCACGTGGTGGTGGTGTCGCAGCAGGTGTGGCAATCACTTTCGCCGGCCCATCAGGACGCACTGCGCCGGGCGACGCGCGATGCACGCGACTTCGGCCGCAAGGCCAACCGCGACAGCGAGGTCGATGCACTGACCGCGCTCAAGGCCAAGGGCATGACGGTCACATCCATTTCGCGGGCCGACGGAGAGCGCATCCGCTACCGCCTGCGCGATGTGTTCGACAAGTACAACCAGGAGATTGGTTTCGCGACCATGGTGGATCTGTACGTTCGCCTGGGCCAACTGCGCTCCGAATCGACGGCCGGTTCCAAGCCGAAACCGATCGACGTTGCGCAGCGCGAGCCCGCACCGCCCAAGGCGACGAAGTAGCGCGCGACTGCGTTCATCCGGCGCCGCGCCGGCTTGCCTCCCGCTCCACATCGCGCGCTTCGGCCTCTCGCTTTCGACCACTGCACGCGGCCGGACTCTGGCGCTCGGATCATCTACGGCTGTCAGCCTGCCGGATGCACAGGCGCTTTGCTGACGGCTCAAGTCGCGAATGCTATTGCACAGAAAGCCGCCGTCATCCGCGGGAAAAAGGGGATTTACAGCAGCGACGAATCAACGGCGTGGGCAGCACCGGGATCCCCGCTTTCGCGGGGGCGGGGATGACGGGCTGCGCGTGGATCGTGTGCCCTGGAAGGACGAATCAATAGGCATCGTGCCACCGCAGGCGCCACGGATGAACACATGTCTCGCCGCCGGGGCCGATATTGGCTGCGCCACTCCTGGGGAGCGCTTTTGGCGCTGCAAGTTCGACAGCCTTGGCGCAAATCGAATTGCTGGGCGCATTGTTGAGAACGAATCCAAACGTGAAAAAGGACTTAGCTCCTTGCGAAGCTAAGTCCTTGTCACATATGGTGCGGCTGGCAGGAATCGAACCCACGACCCCTTGGTTCGTAGCCAAGTACTCTATCCAGCTGAGCTACAGCCGCTAAGCTTTGAATTCTAGCATGGAATTTCCATGCATCTTCAAAAAAACCGTCCTTTGTCTGAAAAGCTTCGTTGTCAGCCGTTCAGCATCGTGACGATGTCGAAATTGTAGCCGACTTTTTCGGCGAAATTTGGAACCGGCCGGGCGAAGGCTCAACGGCGCGTGTAGCCCAGGCAGGCCCCCGCGTTGGGCAGGCCCTGGCATTCACGGTAGAGTCGCCGGTCGCGCTCGGCAGTGCTTTCTCCCGAATGATTTTGCTGCGGCTTCATGCGGCCGGACCTCGCCTTTCGGGCAGGGGTATGAGAGGCTCCGATTGCTTCCTGGGCCTGTCGGGCTCGGGCCGCATGGCTGGTGCTGGGTGTGCATGGCAGCAGGACAATGGTGCAGATGGCCATGGCCCAGGCTGCGGCGAGTGTGGGCATGCGTGGTGTTTCCATGGTGTGTTCCTCCCTCGGTAGTGCGCCATCCGTGTGGCGCTGCCTGCATCATGGAGTCAAGGGTGCTTCCATCGCCACCCGTATCCCTGCGGGTGGCCGACAAAACCGGCACGGGATATAATCAACCGGTTTTGCATGGTGCAAGACGCACGCCGCAGGCCCTTCCAGCCCACGGCGCAAGTAACC
>JAFECU010000137.1 GCA_018242005.1 Pseudomonadota bacterium
CCCCGGTTTGCCGGTGCGCATCATCGTCAACCGCGACCTGGTACTGCGGCCGTACCAGCCGCTGTTCTTCAACCGGGGGACTTCACGATGAGCACGGCACGCAAGCTTCGGCTGGGGCCGCTGCCGAGAATTGAGAGCGTAAAACTGACCTTCGCGTGCCCGGCCACGCTCAAGGCCGACCTCGACCGCTACGCGGCCATGCACGCGCAGACCTACGGGGAGGCAGTCGATGCGACGACGCTGATCCCGCACATGCTGGAGGCGTTCATCGCGGGGGATCGGGGGTTTCGCCGGAAGCGGTCAGGGCACGAGTAGACGCACTGCTGCGGGTTCAAGACCGCAGCGACCTTGCTCCTAGAGCTGATGCCCTTGCAGTAATGCGGTTGGCGTGAACATATCGCAAAGCATTAGCACATGATGCCTGGCACGGGTGATGCCAACCCGTGCCAGTTTGCGACAACGAGGGTGAGGCGCAGCCTCTTGAGTGAAAAGCAGAGGACTGCTGTTCGGGTCATCGAAGATGATTGCTGCGTCGAATTCCTTGCCCTTCGACTTGTGAATCGTCATGACGTGGATGCCCCTCAAGTCGTTGCCACCCGACAAGAGCTGATCTTCGGATATGGCCGCATCAAGTGCGTCGCGCGCATTTCGATACGCTCCCTGCGTTTGCCAGAGTTCGATCAGTGCTGCTGAGATACGGCGACCACGTTGAAAGGCGACGAGCTGCTCGGCATCCTCCGCTATGGCTTGAAACGGGTTGGCGCCAGCGTTGCGAAGGATGCTGCGCGCATCCAACCAATCCCGCTTCGGGTCGCCAGTGAACTCGTGGGTGCGCAATGTACGCATCGCGCCCAAGAGCTTGGACGCCACCCCGTTAGCGCGTGGGAGAGTGCCACCGCGGCTTTGTACGGCGCTTGTTGCCAACCGCTGCGCGGTGGCTAGATTGGTGTTTCCGCCGCGTGCTCGGAAAACCGTCGCTGCAAGGTCAAGACCATCGGCCAGATCCAGCAGTTCCTCCGCTGCCGGCCTACGCGGTTCGAGCATGAAAGCGACCATGCGACTTGAAAGCAGTACCGATGCTTCGTCAATCATCACTCGGTGCGGAATGAGGTTCGTGCCATCACCAGTCAGAGCGCGGGAGATGACGTTGACGCCACGCCCCCATGTCGCCAGCACGGCAAGGCTCTCAATGTCGCCTTGGGCAGCTTCCTTAGCACGCTGAATGGCGATGCCGACTGCTTGGCGGATCGCGCGATCACGGTACTCTCGGTTGGCGCGATAGTTCATCCGTGATACACCCCGGTAAGCCGCGCCTCTCGGTGTGTTCAATAGCACGTCATTGGCGAAGGCGACGATTTCCGAATTAGGG
This sequence comes from Pseudomonadota bacterium, assembly GCA_018242005.1. Classification (GTDB taxonomy): domain Bacteria; phylum Pseudomonadota; class Gammaproteobacteria; order Burkholderiales; family Burkholderiaceae_C; genus Alicycliphilus. The sequence continues at coordinate 1,370 of JAFECU010000137.1, forward strand.
CTTCGGTGATTCTCGCCGGCCAGATCCACGCGCAACGGTTGCAACGCAGCCATGATGTGCGTCACTCGGTCTGAGCTGACGCCCGGCCGGAAATCGTAAATCTGCTGGTCCAGATCAGCGAGGCACATCATTTGCGTGCCTGCGGATAGCAGTCGGACACACTGCCACTGATCTTCTGCGGTGTCTTGCGCCTCATCCACAACGACCAACGGATAACACGACGAGAACAGCTCGCGCAGGCGTGCGCTTCGAGACAGTAGTTCGTGCGCCTTCGGAGCGAACAGATCGAATGCGACTCGCCCTGTTTCCCGAAATAGCCGTTCGCGCTCGACGTTCCAATCTCCGCCATTGTTCTCGAACTCGTGGCGCATCGCCGCCTCGTCGTGCGGCATCAGCAGACGTAGCGACCTTGGCGCACCCAGCAGGTATCCGTATGCCTGCAAGATGCGCCAGAAGAACGAGTGGAACGTCTGGATTGAGAGTTTTCCTTGCAGCGCAGAAGGCAACTGCGTCTTGCTCGCTTCGGCGACGCGCGCAACGGCAGCACGAGAGAAGCTGAGAAATAGGACGGACTGGCCAGGTGACAGGCCTCGATCGATGACGAGTCTAGCCTTGGCCAAGGCGATGGTCGTCTTGCCGCTGCCTGGGCCACCCGTGACGAGGATCGCACCGTCCTCGTCGAGAATGCTCTGTCGCTGCGCACAGATGACCAGGGCCACGATTTACGGTTCCTCGGGACCATTAGCCGCGGCCACGTCGCCACCTGCCGCTTCTGCATCGGCGTCGGCTTGCGCGGCAATTGCCTCCTTGCGCTTTGGCTTCGGGTAGCGTTGATAGATGTCGGCGAGGAAGTCGGTGATGGTCTTGGGCAATTCGGCCACGGCGCACAGTTGCAGCAGTTTCGCCGCACCACCTTCGCCTTTCAGTCCCTTCAGTGTGGAGGTGGTCAGCTTGCGTAGCTCGTCATCAGCAGGGCGAGCCGCCGGAATCCCGAATCGGCCATCAGTGTCCTCTGCGCGCAGGGCCTCCAAATACTGCCATTGCCGATCCAAAGGGGTTTCTTCGGCCATCAACACTTCGGCGCCCTTCTGCTGGATTTCTTTGGCTACCTCGTAGCTACCTTGCAAGGCGGCGATTTCCGCGTCCGTGCGCTTCTTGCGATCGAAGAAGGCAAAGGCTGGCGTCCCAATTTCCTTGAAGAAGGCACCCAACTTCTCCAGGTTCCCGTCGCCATCGGCGTTGATGACAGACAGGCCAGCCACGTCCAGGGGGAACAAGGCCGGATCGCTGTCTTCCATCTTCTGTGCGGCGACCAGTAAGGAATCCTGTTCGGTGATCCCTTCGCCGACGATCACGCCTTGGCCGAGCATGGCTTCGGCGATGGCTCGGCGAAAATTCTGCCGGTAGTTCTTGGCCTTCATGCCGGTTGGAAGCTTGATCGCCGTGCCGCTCAACATGCCATGTTCGTCGCGATTAAGCTTCAGTATCCCGTCGGGCTCGAAACGCTCGATGACGTAGGGAGAGTGAGATGTGACGAAGCATTGCGATGTTTCTTCGAGTAGGTAGTTCGCAATTCGCCGCTGTGTATGGGGCGGAAGGGCGATCTCAGGCTCTTCCATCGCAAAGATGACGTTGTCTTTCTTGATGTCGGCGATGAAAGTCAGCAATGCCAGCAGAAGCGTGTTCAGCGTTCCGCTACCGGCCTGTTGGAACGGCACGGCTTCCTCGCCGCGGCCCATCGTCAAGAAGAAGGCGATGGTCTTTCGCAAGTGTTCGCGCGTGAGTTGGGAGACGAACAGACGGGTCGAGCGGCCCTCGCCACCGGGTGCGATGTATTCCGACAGCCGTGCCTCGATTTCATCCAGGATCGGCCCCAGTTCGGTAGCGTCGGCATCTATCGGCGGATTGAGGGTAGCCAGCCGCCGGCGGATGCTTTCCCACATCCCCTTGCGGGCTTCTTTCATGCGCAGGATGTTGTCGAGCAGTGTGCCGCGCTCCAGGCTCAACGCACGCGAGCCGGTGCGGATGGTGCGCAGGTAGAGGAAGCCTATCGCTCGCTTGACCTTGGTGGGAATCGACTTGGGATCGGTGTCGTCATCGTCGTCGCTTCGGCCATAGACTGTCTTGGCGAAGAACTGGTCTTCTTCGATGTCGTATTGGGCGACGGTAATCAAGCGAAGGCACAGTTCCACGCTGGGATCGTCGGCGTTACCAATTTCGCCTTCGCCGAGAACCCGTTTGTCGGTCTTGTGCCAGAACTCTAGGTTCGCAGCGCAGAGCTTCTTGATGTCGTCGGTCAAATCGACGAGGACGGCTTCGATGCGGATAGGGACGGGCGTTTCGCCGTCTTCGTTCAAATAGCCGGCATTGCGGAAATCGAACTCCTCGACCGGGGGTGTTCGATTCAGGCGATCCGGCCCAAGCACGAGATCGAGTGCTTCGCAGATCGTGCTCTTACCGACGTTGTTGCCGCCGATCAGGAGCGTATGCCCTGTGAAGTGAAGTTCCGCCTTCTTGATGCCGCGGAAGTTCTCTATCCCCAACCGTGAGACGCGCATGATGCCCCCAAGAGTCCTTGCTATTGTTGCTACGGCTACATGGGTGCCCTGCCTCCATCATTTCCCAGACTGCTGCGCGCTCCCGGTAGCTTGCGAAAGATAAAGCATTCACAACAAAAGCCGCCGCTGCTCACGCAGCGACGGCCGCCAAACTGGTGCCCGAGGCCGGAATCGAACCGGCATGCCTTTCGGCGAGGGATTTTCTTCCCACTTCGGCTTTCGCCGCCGTCCTGACTGTCGCAGGACGTTCGTGGTCTGGAGCACGCCTTCACCATAGCCTTCCGGCCGTAGGTGCCCGCCGTCTGCTCTCTACACCTTCCCAAGCGGGGAGCTTGGGCTTGGCTCGGCGTTGGCTCGGACACCAGGGCATCCAGGGCTTTCGCCGACTTTGACGGGCTTCACTTCGGACGTTTCCACCCGAAGGCTCAAATTGTTCAAGTCCCTTGTGTCTACCGATTTCACCACTCGGGCGTAGTGCGATGCACTGGAAACTCCTATCTCAGTTCTGCTGGCGCCTAGCTGGCCCCTGACCGACAAGCCAAGCCGTGAAGCTGCGCCGTGGGTGCCTGCAAGTCCTTGTCACTATTGACCTTTTGGCTGGGTAGCGCAAGCAGAATGGACTTGACAAAACTGATTTTAAGTCCGCTGCGTCTACCGATTTCGCCATCCGGGCCTTGCGGGCCGTACCGATCTGCTTCGTAGCGAAAGAATACCGCATTGCGCGCAAGGCGCGCCGGGGATACACGCCATGGCGGG
>JAFECU010000138.1 GCA_018242005.1 Pseudomonadota bacterium
GGAGCCACCATCGCACCAGGCGATCGGTGGCGGTGGGCTTACGAGAAAAATCAGATGCGGCGGCGCTTTTGCGGGCGGCAGCCGTTGTGCGGCACCGGCGTCACGTCCGAGATGGAGGTGATGCGGATGCCCAGAGCGCCCAGGGCACGCACCGAGGATTCGCGACCAGGGCCGGGGCCCTTGATCTCGACGTCCAGGTTCTTGATGCCCTGTTCGATGGCGGCGCGCCCGGCAACCTCGGATGCCACCTGCGCGGCAAACGGAGTCGACTTGCGCGAGCCCTTGAAACCCTGGCCACCGGACGACGCCCACGAAAGGGCATTGCCCTGGCGGTCGGTGATCGTGATGATGGTGTTGTTGAACGAAGCGTGCACGTGCGCAACGCCGTCCGAGACGTTCTTGCGAACCTTCTTGCGCACACGCTGCGCAGCGTTATTGGCAGGAGACTTGGCCATAGTGATCTTTCAGTCTTACTTCTTCAGTGCTGCTGCGCCCTTGCGCGGACCCTTGCGGGTGCGGGCGTTGGTGCGCGTGCGCTGACCGCGCATCGGCAGGCCGCGACGATGACGGAAACCGCGATAGCAGCCGATGTCCATCAGGCGCTTGATGTTCATCGTGGTTTCACGGCGCAGGTCACCTTCGATGGTGAACTGGGCGATCTGGTCACGAATTTTCTCCAGATCGGCGTCGGTCAATTCCTTGACCTTCTTGGAATAAGCAATTCCGCATGCTTCGCAGATCTTGCGAGCACGAGTACGCCCAATCCCGTAGATGGCCGTCAGGCCTATCTCGGTGTGCTGATGGGGCGGGATGTTGATACCAGCAATACGTGCCATGTGCGTCCTCTAATAGTTCCCGATCAACCTTGGCGCTGCTTGTGGCGCTGATCCGTGCAGATCACGCGCACCACGCCCTTGCGGCGGATGATCTTGCAGTTGCGGCAGATTTTCTTGACCGAAGCCGAAACTCTCATTGCATTCTCCTAAACTCTTGTCCAATCGTTCCGGCCACTTACTCAATGCGCGCGGAACACAAAACTAGTGCCCGCGATGGATCGAAGGGCATCAATTAACCGTTGCTTCTCTGGTGAACCCGCCACTATAGCGCATTCACCAAAGGCAGGTCGGTATCAGGTACCTGGTGTCGTCTTGAAGTTGGCCTTCTTCAGCAGCGACTCGTACTGCTGCGACATCATGTAGTTCTGCACCTGGGCCATGAAGTCCATCGTCACCACCACGATGATGAGCAACGAGGTGCCGCCGAAATAGAACGGCACGTTGTACTTCAGGATCAGGAACTCAGGCAGCAGGCACACAAAGGTGATGTACACGGCTCCAGCCAGCGTCAGGCGCACCAGAATCTTGTCGATGTAGCGCGCCGTGTGCTCTCCTGGGCGAATCCCGGGAATGAACGCCCCGCTCTTCTTCAGGTTGTCTGCGGTCTCACGGCTGTTGAAAACCAACGCCGTGTAGAAGAAACAGAAGAACACGATGGCCGCTGCATAGAACATGACATACACCGGCTGCCCGGGTGTCAGTGTGCTGGAAATGTCGCGCAGCCACCGCATGGACTCGCCCGCGCTGAACCAGTTCACGATGGTGGCCGGCAGCAGGATGATCGACGAGGCGAAGATCGGCGGAATCACGCCAGACATGTTCAGCTTCAAGGGCAGGTGGGACGACTGCCCACCATAGACCTTGTTGCCGACTTGACGGCGCGCATAATTCACCAGAATTTTGCGCTGACCACGTTCGACAAACACCACGAAATAAGTCACCAGCGCCACGATAAGCACGATGAAGATGGCCGCCAGGATACTCATCGCGCCCGTGCGCACCAACTCCAGCAGGCCACCGATGGAGCTCGGCAAACCGGCAGCGATCCCCCCGAAGATCAGGATGGAGATGCCGTTGCCCAGGCCCCGCTCGGTGATCTGCTCACCCAGCCACATCAGGAACATGGTGCCAGCCGTCAGGCTGACCACCGCCGTCATGCGAAAACCGAAGCCGGGACTCAGCACCAGGCCGGCCGAGCTTTCCAGCGCAACCGCAATGCCCAGCGACTGAAACACTGCCAGGCCTACGGTCCCGTAACGCGTGTACTGCGTGATCTTGCGGCGACCAGCCTCCCCTTCCTTCTTCATCTGCTCGAACGTGGGGAGCACGTAGGTCATCAGCTGCATGATGATCGATGCCGAGATGTACGGCATGATCCCCAGCGCAAACACCGTGAAGCGCGAGAGCGCCCCACCCGAGAACATGTTGAACAGGTTGAGGATGCCGCCCTGCTGGCCACTGAACAGCTGCTGCAGCTGCGTGGGATCGATTCCCGGGACGGGAATATGCGCTCCCACGCGGTACACCACCAACGCGAGCAACAGGAACACCAGGCGCCGGCGCAGATCACCAAACTTACCGGTCTTTGCCAGTTGAGCTGCGTTAGTAGCCACAGATGCCTTTCTTCAGAACCTAATCAGGCCAGGCCGCCACCGGCCGCCTCGATGGCTGCCTTGGCACCCGCCGTGGCGCCAATGCCGGTGAGCTTGACGGCCTTGGTCAGTTCGCCGCTCTTGATGACCTTCACCACCTGGGCCAGGGACGGCACGAGGCCAGCCTGCTTCAGGGAGAGAAGATCCACCTCGGCCAGATCCAGCGCATTCAGCGCGGACAGCGTGATCTCGGCATTGAACTTGAGCGACAGAGACTTGAAGCCGCGCTTGGGCAGGCGACGCTGCAAAGGCATTTGACCGCCTTCGAAGCCAACCTTATGGTAGCCGCCCGAACGCGACTTCTGGCCCTTGTGGCCGCGACCGGCCGTCTTGCCCAGGCCGGAACCAATACCGCGACCGACGCGGCGCTTGGCATGCTTGGCTCCTGCTGCGGGCTTGATGCTATTGAGTTCCATCATCTTGCCTTTCAGAGGACTTTGACCAGATAGCTGATCTTGTTAATCATGCCGCGCACCTCGGGCGTGTCCTTGAGCTCGCTCACACTATTGAGCTTGCGCAGGCCCAGGCCACGCACGGTGGCGCGGTGGGATTCCTTGGTGCCAATAGGGCTGCGCACCAATTGAATCTTGACGGTTTGTTGCGTTGTCATTGATCGCCTCCCAATCAAGCGGCAAACAGGTCTTCGACCGACTTGCCACGCTTGGCGGCCACTTCGGCCGGCGTGGTGGAATTGGCCAGGGCGTCGAGCGTTGCACGAACCATGTTGTAGGGATTGGACGAACCATGGCTCTTGGCCACGATGTCGGTAATGCCCATCACCTCGAACACGGCGCGCATCGGACCGCCGGCGATGATGCCGGTACCCTTGGGGGCCGGCGCCATCATCACCACAGCCGCGCCATGATGGCCGGTCACGTTGTGGTGAATGGTGCCGCTCTTGAGCGACACCTTCATCATCTTGCGACGCGCTTCTTCCATGGCCTTCTGCACGGCGGCAGGCACTTCCTTGGACTTGCCCTTGCCCATGCCGACGCGGCCATCACCGTCGCCGACCACGGTCAGTGCAGCGAAGCCGAGAATACGACCGCCCTTCACGACCTTGGTCACGCGGTTGACCGCGATCATTTTTTCGCGCAGACCGTCGTCACGACCTTCGTCTTGCACTCGGGGTTGAAATTTCGCCATTTTTATCCGCTCCGCTTAGAACTGCAGGCCGGCTTCGCGAGCCGCCTCAGCCAGGGCCTTCACGCGGCCGTGATACGCAAAACCTGCGCGATCAAAGGCCACCTTCTCGATGCCGGCGGCCTTCGCCTTTTCTGCGATGCGCTTGCCGATGATCTGGGCCGCGGCGGCATTGCCACCCTTGCCGGAACCACCGAGCGACTTGCGCACATCGGCCTCGGCAGTGGAGGCACTGGCCAGCACCTTGGTGCCGCAGCCAGAGATGACGCTGGCGTAGATATGGAGGTTCGTACGGTTCACCGTCAGACGCGCTATGCCTTGCTGGGCAATGCGGATGCGGGTCTGGCGGGCACGACGAAGACGCTGCTCTTTCTTGGTCAACATGCTGCAGCTCCTTACTTCTTCTTGGTCTCTTTGATCACGACCTTCTCATCCGCATAGCGAATGCCCTTGCCCTTGTAGGGCTCGGGAGGACGAACGGCGCGGATCTCGGCGGCCAGCTGGCCCACCACCTGGCGATCGGCACCCTTGATTACGATTTCGGTCGGGGTGGGGGTGGCGACGCTGATGCCGGCGGGCATGTCGAAGTTCACGGGGTGCGAGAAACCGACATTCAGGTTCAGCTTGGAGCCGGAAGCGGCGGCCTTGAAACCCACGCCGATCAGCGTGAGCTTCTTCTCAAAGCCCTTGCTGACGCCCAGCACCATGTTGTTCACCAGCTGGCGCACGGTACCGCTCATTGCATTGGCCTCGCGCGAGTCGTTGATCGGCTCGAAGCTCAGCTTGCCTTCGTTGCTGGACACCTTCACCAGCGCGTTCTGGGCCAGCGACAGCGTGCCGCCCGTACCCTTGACACTGATCTGGTCGTCCTTGATGGACACATCCACGCCTGCGGGGATGTTTACCGGGGATTTACCTACACGGGACATTTCAGTCTTCTCCTCAATGCCACGTTAGGCGACGTAGCAAAGCACCTCGCCACCGACACCGGTAGCACGTGCCTTGCGATCGGTCATCACACCCTTGGGTGTCGTGACAATTGCCACACCCAGGCCGTTCATGACTTGCGGGATGGAATCGCGGCCCTTGTACACGCGCAGGCCGGGGCGGCTCACGCGCTCGATGCGCTCGATCACGGGGCGACCGGCGTAGTACTTCAGCGCGATTTGCAGTTCAGATTTGCCGGCTTCGGTCTTTACCTCGAAGCCATCGATGTAACCCTCGTCCTTCAGCACCTGGGCGATGGCAATCTTCACCTTGGAAGAAGGCACCGACACGGTGGCCTTGGACACCATTTGTGCATTGCGGATGCGGGTCAGCAAGTCAGCGATGGGATCACTCATGCTCATGTTGTATCTCTCCTGCTACGCTTACCAGCTGGCCTTGGTGACACCTGGGATGTCGCCGGCAAATGCCAGTTCACGGATCTTGGCGCGGCCCAGACCGAATTGACGGAAGGTGCCACGCGGACGGCCGGTGATTTCGCAGCGGTTGCGCTGGCGCGTGGGGTTGGCATTGCGGGGCAACTTCTGCAGGCCCAGGCGCGCAGCATCACGCTCCTCGTCGCTGCGCTTCGCGTCGCCGGCAATCGCCTTCAGTTCCGCGTACTTGGCGGCGTACTTGGCGGCCAGTTTTTCGCGCTTGAGTTCGCGCTGGATCAAAGCTACTTTAGCCATACGCTGCCTTTAGTTCTTGAACGGGAAACGGAAAGCCGTGAGAAGGGCCTTGGCCTCTTCGTCGGACTTGGCCGTCGTGGTGATGCTGATGTTGAGGCCGCGCAAGGCATCGACCTTGTCGTACTCGATCTCAGGGAAGATGATCTGCTCTTTGACGCCGATGTTGTAGTTGCCACGGCCGTCGAAAGCGCGGCCGGAGATACCACGGAAGTCGCGCACACGGGGTAGCGCGATCGTCACGAAGCGATCCAGGAACTCATACATCTGCGCGCCGCGCAGCGTAACCATGCAGCCGATGGCCTGACCTTCGCGGATCTTGAAGCCAGCGATTGCCTTTTTGGCCTTGGTCACCACGGGCTTCTGGCCGGCGATCTTGGTCAGGTCGGCCACGGCGTTGTCCATGACCTTCTTGTCGGCGACAGCCTCACTCACACCCATGTTGAGTGTGATTTTGGTCAGACGCGGAACCTGCATCGGCGAGGTGTAACCGAACTGCTTGGCCAGCTCGGGGGCGATCTTGTCGCGATAGATTTGTTGCAGTCGTGCCATGTGGACTCCTTAGGCAGCCTTGATTTCAGCGCCGCTGGACTTGAACACGCGAACACGCGTGCCGTCTGCCTGCACCTTGATGCCCACGCGATCAGCCTTGCCGGTAGCGGCATTGAAGATGGCCACGTTGGATTGGTGAATAGGCATGGCCTTTTCCACGATGCCACCGTTGGTGCCCTTCATGGGGTTCGGCTTGACATGCTTCTTGACCAGGTTGATGCCATCGATCACCAGATGGGAATCATCCTTGCGCAGCGCGACCGTGCCGCGCTTACCCTTGTCGCGACCGGCGATGACGATGATTTCGTCGCCCTTGCGGATCTTGTTCATGGCGCTTCCTTAGAGAACTTCAGGGGCCAGGGACACGATCTTCATGAAGCGCTCGGTACGCAGCTCGCGCGTCACGGGGCCGAAGATGCGGGTGCCGATAGGCTCCAGCTTGGCATTGAGCAGCACTGCCGCATTGCCATCGAACTTGACGAGCGAGCCATCGCCACGGCGAATACCCTTCGCCGTACGAACGACCACAGCGCTGTAGATCTCGCCTTTCTTGACGCGACCACGGGGCGCTGCTTCCTTCACGCTCACCTTGATGATGTCGCCAACACTTGCATATCGGCGATGCGAGCCACCCAGCACCTTGATGCACAGGACGGACTTCGCGCCGGTGTTGTCGGCAACCTCTAACCGAGATTCTGTTTGGATCATTTCAATATTCCCAACTTGCACCAGCACATCCCGACAGCCCCAGAGTACTTCTCAAGGGCCGCGAGCAGCCAGTCAGTCTTGGGCCCGTCGTCCACGCCGCGAACCATTTCGCAGAGCTTCCACTGGGCAGAAACCTCGCGCATTAAACGCGAAGCCTTGCATCATAACATCGTCATTGGAATGCGTCAACTAAAAGTCTTGTCCAACGAGGAATGCATCCTCATAGATGCCTGAAGGCGGCGTTGGAGCCGTTGAAAAGACGGTCGCAATCATCCTGGCTTCACCCGATGAGTGCGCATTCCACTGATGGCGGACAGTGATTCCATTCCCATCGCGGACAGCGTTCCAGGCGATGGCGGACACGCTGCGCAGGTGTCCTGAGTGACGCCCAAATCGTAGCCGAAGTGTCCGCCATCA
>JAFECU010000139.1 GCA_018242005.1 Pseudomonadota bacterium
AGGAATGAGCCGTGTGTGTTGGACGCCCATAACCAGTAACCTGCGTGAAGGTGTCAACATCAGGAAAGGTTGCCCCTCAAGTATCAATACGTCGCCTTAGTGGTATGACGGGAGGGGAGGCAAATTTCTTGTGTTCATTGACACTTGAGGGGCGGGTTATGCCCTTCTTTTTTGGCGTCCAACTCGCCCCATCGGGGCGAATGGTTTGTGTCGATTGTTGGCATTTTAGGTTCCGATTTAAAGCCGATTGAGCAGCGATTTTGAAGCGACTATGTCGATTGCAGGCCGATTTGGTGACGATTACGGTTATGTTGCCAAGAATCGGTGTTTGTTTGACGATAAAGCGCTTTACGTTCGATATGCGCTAGATTTTCAATAGTGGGTGAAATGCGGGCAGGATGGGTGAAGTTAGCTAACCGGCAAGCCGGTTATCTATCTTCACTGTCCCTTATTCGCGCCGGGGGCACTCAACGGGAATCCTGCCCTGCGGGGCTGATCGGCTACCGCCGGTTGCAAGAGTATAGGTCTTGCTATTTTTAATATCTTTGATAGCATGGTTGTCGGGTACACCAAAAGGGTATTGATATGGCAAATGTGCTTATCAGGAATTTACCCGCCGAGGTGCACCGTGCGTTGAAAGTTCGAGCAGCGCTCAACGATAGGAGCACCGACGCGGAAATACGCGAAATACTGACGGCGGCAGTACAGCCGCTAGAGCTTGAAGAGATTGGCCGGGAAGTTGGCTTGTCCGAAAGCGATAAAAAAACAGAGTAGTTTTACGTTTGTAAGTCCGGGCCTCAGCGCCAAGGGCAATACCGATCAGCTAGTGGCGTAGCTCTTCGATGAAACGTTGCCGAGAACAAGCACAACGCTTGGTCAAGGCAATGCCTTCTTTTCATCGACGGAGTACGACCATGAAGTCCAAAATTTTAGCGGCTAAAAAAACCGCTCTAGCCGTTGCACTCGCAACCGGCTTTATCACCACTACCACCGCCCCTGTGCAAGCTGGTATCCCCGTCATCGACGGCGGCAACCTGGCCCAGAACATCATGACGGCCATCGAGTCGGTGGCGCAGACGCTCAAGCAGATTGAGCAGTACCAGACCCAGTTGCAGCAGTACGAAAATCAGCTCCAGAACACGATGGCCCCAGCCGCGTATATCTGGGATCAGGCGCAGACTACGATCAACCGGCTGATTGCCGCGCAAAACACGCTGGCCTATTACGAGAACCAGCTAGGCAGCCTGGATCGTTACCTGGCCAAGTTTCAGGACGTGGCCTATTACCGCAGCTCGCCATGCTTCAACGGCAGCGGCGGATGCACGCCGGCCGAAAAGGCAGCGATGGAAGAGAACCGCCGCCTGGCGTCAGAGTCGCAAAAGAAGGCCAACGATGCCCTGTTCCAGACCGTTGCCGACCAGCAAAAGGCTTTGAAGGATGACGCCCGTACCCTGGAGCGGCTGCAAGGCGCGGCCCAGGGTGCAACTGGCCAGCTACAGGCCATCGGCTACGCCAACCAGCTCGCCAGCCAGCAGGCCAATCAGCTCTTGCAGATTCGCACCATGTTGACCGCCCAACACAACGCGGAGGCAGCCCGGATTGCAGCAGAACTCGATGCCGAGGCGCGAGGTGATGCCAGGGCCGAGCAAATGCGTACCTGGACGTTTCGCCCGAGTCCGGCAGACAACTACTAGGGAGGCGGTGAGATGAAAAAAATCTTTTTTACTACCGCGGCTACGTTGCTGTTGTTGGCTGGATGTGAACAGGAAAGGATGCCCGAACCAAATGCGGCGACGTGTGCCCCCGATGCGTTCCAGGCAGCACTGAATGAAATGCGCAGCGAAGCGAACCGAGAGGCCTTTACCGAGGAATGCAGAGCATTCCAGAAGGCCAAGCAGATGCGTCAGTGGGAGTTCAAGCCCAGCCCTAAAGATGATTATTGAGGTGGTCGCCATGAGAAAGAAAATTGCTCTAGGTGGCTTGATGATGGTCGCCACAATGGTGCTGGCTGAACCTGCAATGGCGCAGGAGCTAAGTAGCAGCGGTGTTATGAATGATGTGCTCAAGCGTTTTCATGATGCTGCCGCAACATGGGGGCCAGCTATTGAGTCCGCTGCATCGCGTTTGTTCTGGACGCTGGTTGTGATTTCGATGGTCTGGACATTCGGCATGATGGCTTTGCGCAAGGCCGACATTGGCGAGTTCTTCGCGGAGTTCGTTCGCTTCACGATCTTCACCGGCTTTTTCTGGTGGTTGCTGACGAATGCGAACCAGGGCATGAATATCGCCGGTACGATTGTTCAGTCATTGCAAACTCTGGGCGCGCAGGCGGGGGGACTTTCCAATAGCAATCTTGGGCCCTCCAGCATCCTTGATCTTGGTTTCGAGTTATACAACCGCACAGTACAGGCCACCTCGGAGCTGGGATGGCGGCAGATGGCAACTGCTCTGGTCATGGAGCTAATGGCCCTGGCTGTTTTGTTTGTCCTGGCGTTGATTGCGGTCAACCTGTTGCTGTTGCTCGCATCAGCCTGGATTCTGTTGTATGCCGGTGTGTTCTTCCTTGGCTTTGGTGGAAGTCGTTGGACTTCCGACATGGCGATCAATTACTACAAGACCGTGCTGGGCCTGGCCGCACAGCTTATGGCAATGGTGCTTCTGGTTGCGATTGGCAAAGAGTTCATCAATCACTACTACACGCAAATCAGCGAGAACATGGCATCCCAGGAACTGGCCGTGATGTTGGTTATATCGGTCATCTTGCTTTTCTTGGTCAACAAAGTTCCGCCGATGATTTCTGGTCTTGTGTCTGGTGGTGGTATTGGCGCAGCCGGTGGAATTGGAAACTTCGGTGCGGGTGCGGCAGTTGGGGCGGCGGTGACGGCGGCCAGTATGGCAACTGGCGGCGCTGCCCTGGCAGGTAAAGCGGTTATGGGTGCCGCAGCCGGTGCAGCCGGAGGTGCAAGTGCACTCCAAGCGGCTTTTCAGAAAGCATCAGCGAGTATGGAAACCGGCGGTGACATGTCCAGCATGGGGTCAGTTGTCAGCAGTGGCGGAAACGGTGGTGGTGAAGCGGGTACTGCTGGCAGTAGCCCATTCGCCCAAGCGGCTGGCTTTGGTGACAGCGGCAGTAGCTCAAGCGGTGGCGGCTTTGCCAAGGCCGCGAAGCTGGCCACAGGCACGGCCTCCGAGTTAGCCAAGGGTGTCGGCTCTCAAGTGAAGCAGGGATTCCAGGAGCGAGTGAGCGAAACCACAGGCGGAAAACTGGCTGCTTCGATACGCGAAAGCATGGAGCCGAAAGAAGCAAGCCAATCTGGCCAGTTCGAGGGCAATAGCTTGGGCGCCGATTCTGGCCCAGATAGTAACGAAGTCAGGAGTTAGCACGATGACGACATCAACATACATGGCCGCATTGGCGGCCCTGGATGAAGCGCCAAGGGAAGAAGTCAGCCAGGTATTTATTTCGCCGCTGGGTGATCAATCGACCGAGGTCGATGCAGAGACAGAAACAGCCGCTTTTGTATCACGGCCAGACCCTATGAGAGAGAGCGAAACTAAGCCGATAAGTATTGAGGTTAATGGCGGCAGGAATGAGCGGTCAGCATTCGCGGAGGCGGCGGGGCTGTACCTGTAGGCGCACCGGGCTGGCCACAACCAGCCCGGCACTTTCAATCAACACCTACTGGAGAGGTGAATTATGACAACACAACATATTATCGAACCAGGGCAAGCAGTGCATCAAGCAGCGGCTATTCTTTCTTCTTTGGAGTACATCAACCAAGCGGAAGCGCGGAGCCTTGGGCCATTGGCCGAAGCCGTCGCTAATGCTTTTATGGTGGTGTACTACCAAGCTGAAACGGGCCGGGCGACACAGGCTGATTTTCAAGAAGCAATGAACGCCTTGCGCCAAGCGTGCAGCTAATGACGAAAGGGCGGCCACTCGAACTGGCCGCCTTTTTCAATCTTCACTGTTTGGCCATTCCCGACCCACAGACGGCGCATCCATCCATTCGCGTTCCTCCGGCGGCAGCGGGTAAGCCCCGGATGCTTCCGCGTCGGCCAGTAGTTCGGCCAGTGTGTAGCGCACCCGACCAGTGGAAACGGCGCGGGCCGGGTCGGCCTTCTCATGCAGCCTGTTCTCTAGGTTCTTTGGGTCTGTCATCGGGCGACCTCAGCAAGCATGGATACTAGGTGTTCCAGGTCAGTGATCGAATGCGCCAGGAAGCGGCCGGCGCGGCAATCTGCAATCATTTCCTCAGTTTTTTCCTACTCATGTTCAACCTCGTTCGTACCAGCTCTTCGAGCGATTCACCACGCGCACGACCAGCAGCATCACCGGCACTTCGACCAGGACGCCGACCACGGTTGCCAATGCAGCGCCGGAGTGCAGACCGAACAAGCTGATGGCGGCCGCCACGGCCAGCTCGAAGAAGTTGCTGGCACCGATCAGGGCCGAAGGACAGGCGACAGAGTGCTTTTCCCCCGCCCGCTTGTTCAGCCAGTAGGCTAACCCGGAATTGAAGAACACTTGAATCAAGATCGGCACGGCTAGCATGGCGATCACTAACGGCTGCCGGATGATGGCCTCGCCCTGGAAGGCGAACAGTAGAACCAACGTCAGCAGCAGCGCGGCCATCGACCACGGCCCGATCTTCTGCATGGCCCGTTCAAAGGCGGCCTGTCCTTGCTTGAGCAGATGCCGCCGCAAGAGCTGCGCCAGGATCACCGGCACGATGATGTAGAGCACGACCGAAATCAGCAGCGTGTCCCAAGGCACCGAGATCGAGGACATGCCCAGCAGCAGGCCGACGATGGGCGCGAAGGCCACGATCATGATGGCGTCGTTCAGAGCCACTTGCGAGAGCGTGAAAAGCGGGTCGCCGTTGGTAAGGCGGCTCCACACGAACACCATTGCCGTGCAGGGCGCGGCGGCCAGCAAGATCAAGCCCGCGATGTAGCTGTCCAGTTGATCGGCCGGCAGGAACGGAGCGAACACTTGTCGGATGAACAGCCACCCCAGCAGGGCCATCGAGAATGGCTTGACGGCCCAATTCACGAACAGCGTGACGCCGATGCCGCGCCAATGCTCTTTGACCTGGTGCAGCGCCCCGAAGTCGATCTTGACCAGCATCGGGACGATCATTACCCAAATCAGCAGGCCCACCGGCAAATTGACCTGGGCCACTTCCATGCGGCCTATGGCCTGGAACACGTCAGGAAGGCCCTGGCCGAGCGCAACACCGGCGACGATGCACAGGGCCACCCACAGCGTCAGGTAACGCTCGAAGCCGCTCATCGGGGCCTGGCGCGGCTTCGCGGCGATGGCCTGTGCGCCGGCGCTCATGCTTCCTGCTCGGTCTTGCCGATGTTCGCCAGCTCGCGCTTGATGGCCGTCTGGTCAAGCATTTTGAGAGGCAGATTCACGAACAGGCGGACGCGGTTCATCATGTGCCGGAAGGTTTGTTCGAAGGCCCGGCGCTTCTCGGCGTCAGTGCCTTCGACGGCGGCCGGGTCTTCAAATCCCCAATGCGCCGAGATCGGCTGACCAGGCCACACCGGACACATTTCGCCGGCGGCGTTGTCGCAGACGGTGATGATGAAGTCCATCTTCGGTGCGTCGGGCGTGGCGTACTCGTCCCAGCTCTTGCTGCGCAGATTCTCGGTCGGGTAATTCACCGACTCCACCTTTTCGACGGCGAAGGGATTGACCTTGCCGGTTGGGTGACTGCCGGCGCTGTAGGCGCGGAAGCGCCCTTGCCCCATCGTGTTGATGAGAGCTTCGGCCATGATGCTGCGCGCCGAATTGCCGGTGCAGAGGATGAGGACGTTATAGATTCTTTCGGTCATGATGTTTCGCTTTCTGGTAGTGGCTGGGGAGCAATGGCGATGGATGAAAGATCGGTGGCCTCGTCGATGACGTGGCCGGCCGCTTTCCGTTCGGAATAGCGGTCTGTCAGTGCTTCACGGTGCGGCCGTACCAGCGCCGTGAAGCGCACCAGTTCTTCCATCACATCGGCTATTCGGTCGTAGTACGGCGAGGGCTTCATGCGGCCCGCCGCGTCGAACTCTTGGAACGCTTTGGCGATACTCGACTGGTTCGGAATGGTGAACATTCGCATCCAGCGGCCGAGCAGACGCAAGGTGTTCACGGCGTTGAAGCTCTGCGAGCCGCCGGATACCTGCATCACGGCCAGGGTGCGGCCTTGGGTCGGCCGGATGCCGGCCATTTCAAGCGGCAGATGGTCAATCTGCGCCTTCATGACACTGGTAATCTGACCGTGGCGTTCCGGGCTGCACCAGACTTGTCCCTCTGACCACTCGGACAGGGCGCGCAGCTCCTTGACGGCCGGGTGATCGTCGCTTTGCACTTGATCGGGCAACGGCAAATCGGACGGGTCGAAGATGCGTGTTTCTGCGCCAAAGAATTGCAGCAGCCGGGCCGCTTCCTCGACGGCCAGCCGTGAGAACGAGCGGGCGCGCAGCGAGCCATACAGCAGCAGGATACGCACCGGCGGGGCGTCGGGTGCCAGCCCGAGCGCCGGGCGCTCGATGGCAAAGGATTTGTCCAAAGCGGGCAAAGAATCGGGGTCGGAAAGATGGCGAAGTCTCATGCCAACACCTTCCCGGCTTCCGTGGTGCAAGACAGGTTGCACACCTGGCCGCCGCAGCAGTTTTCCGTGAGAAAGGCCACCAGGTTAGTGGCCGTCGAAAAGTTCGCCTCGTAGATCACAAATCGGCCTTCTTGCCGCGACGTGACCATGCCGGCGTGTGCCAGCTCTTTCAGGTGGAAGGATAGCGAAGACGGCGGGATGCCGGCCGCTTCGCTGATTTTTCCGGCGGCCATGCCGGCGGGGCCGGCCTGGACGAGAAGCCGGAACACCGCGAGGCGCGATTCTTGAGCGATGGCCGCCAGGGCGGCTACAGCATTTATCGTTTCCATGTTTCAATAATAGTCGAAATATGGAGTGTGCTCAATAGCTCATTTAAGCTGTAAAAATGAGCTAGGCGCATTTAGATCGATATGTGATAAATTGGCCTGCCAGTTTAAGATGGGTGCATTTGAGTATGCCCAAAGGAGCCCGCAAGTATGCGCAGGACGAAGCCAGTAGCCGCGCCGATGGTGGCGCGGGTCTATCTGCGCGTCAGCACCGACGCGCAGGACTTGGAACGCCAAGAGGCGATCACTACGGCCGCGAAGGCCGCCGGCTACTACGTCGCCGGCATCTACCGTGAGAAGGCATCCGGCGCACGCGCCGACCGGCCTGAGCTGCTGCGCATGATCGGCGACCTACAGCCCGGCGAGGTGGTCATTGCCGAGAAGATCGACCGCATCAGCCGCCTACCTTTGCCCGAGGCCGAGCGCCTGGTGGCCTCGATACAGGCCAAAGGCGCACGCCTGGCCGTCCCTGGCGTGGTCGATCTATCCGACCTGGCGGCCGAGGCCCAGGGCGTCGCCAAGATCGTGCTGGAAGCCGTGCAGATCATGCTTTTTCGCCTGGCCTTGCAGATGGCCCGCGACGACTACGAGGACAGGCGCGAACGCCAGCGCCAAGGCATTGAGTTGGCCCGCCAGGCCGGGCGGTACAAGGGCCGCCGTGCTGATCCGAAGCGCCGCGCCCAAGTTGTCGCGCTGCGCAAGTCCGGCTACAGCATCAACAAGACCGCCGAGCTGGCCGGGTACAGTGCGGCCCAGGTGAAACGGATATGGGCCGAGGTCAGCCAGGCCGAAGCGAAGCAGCACGGCGCGTTCGTGGAGGACGCATTGACGGAAGCCGATGCCCTGGCCGCTGTCGGCCAGGATGAGCGCCAGGAGGAAAGGGCATGAAGAAGCCGAACCAAGACGACGAGCCGTTTTTCATCACCGAGGAGATTGCGGCCGAAATGATCGCCGGCGGCTATGAGTTCGAGCTGCCGCCCATTCCTTGCACCATCCGCCTACGCGACGTGCTGGAGCGCATGACCGATGCTGAGCTAGCATTGCAGCCGGGCGAGATCGCCGACCAGGAGCGTGAACGCTGCCGGCGCAAGCCGTGTTCAACCTCATGATCTGGTCATGGTATTTTTCATGGCACTGAGCCTGATAGTTCTTGCAAATTGTTGTCACTAAAGGGTTTTGTGTGCTTGTTTACAATCGAGTGGGAGTGACGGGCACTGGCTGGCAATGTCTAGCAACGGCAGGCATTTCGGCTGAGGGTAAAAGAACTTTCCGCTAAGCGATAGACTGTATGTAA
>JAFECU010000013.1 GCA_018242005.1 Pseudomonadota bacterium
CCGGTGCGCTCCTGCCATTCCTTGAAGGTCTCGATGAGCAGCGGCGCCGAGCCCGAGATGAACAGCCGCATATGGTTCGCTGCCTCGCGCGTCAGGCCCTTCTCGGCCAGCATGCGCACGTACAGTGTGGGCACGCCCATGAAAACGGTGGCGCGCACCATGGCGGCTATCACTGCCTTGGGGTCGAATTTGCCGAACCAGATGATCTTGCTGCCGTTGAGCAGCGCGCCATGAATGGCGACAAACAGCCCGTGGGCGTGGAAGATGGGCAGGACATGAATCAGCACATCGCCCGGCTTCCAGCCCCAATAGTCCTTGAGCATTTTTGCGTTCGTCAGAAGGTTGCCATGCGACAGCATGGCGCCCTTGCTGCGGCCGGTGGTGCCGCTGGTGTAAAGGATGGCGGCCAGGTCGTCGGCATTCTTGGCCGCCGGAACATGCTCGTCACCAAATTCCGCAGCTCGCTCCAGCAGGGTCCCGTTGCGCTCTTCGCCCAGCGTCAATACATGTGCCGCACCAGCGGCAGAGGCAATCCTGGAAACCCAGTCAAGGTTCTTCGGCGTGCAGATCACAACGGCTGGTTCGGCGTTGCCGATGAAGTATTCGATCTCGGCGCTCTGGTAGGCGGTGTTGAGCGGCAGAAACACATAGCCCGCGCGCAGCGTGGCCAGGTACAGCATCATGGCTTCGACGGATTTCTCCACCTGCACCGCGATGCGGCTGCCCTCGGGAAGTTGGAGCGAGGCCAGCAGGTTGGCGATGCGGGCACTCGTGCGGTCCAGATCGCGCCAACTGTAGTTCAGAGACTCGCCAGTCGACGATACGGCCTCCACGGCGATCTCATCCAGATTGGCCGGAAACGCTGAGCGCAACGCCGCAAACATATTGCTATTGGACATACAAACTTTCTTCAATCACAAAACTCACGTGCAGGCACATGCTTGGCATCCGCCGCACTTCATTGGCTCACTTGGTGCCGTCGCCGGCGCCCGAGCGCTCGGTGATGGCCTTGTACTTCTTGCCATCTTTGAGAGCCCAGGCCTTGAACTCCTCGGATGAAGCCATCGGCCACGCCACATTGCCCTGCTTTTCCAGACGGGCCTTCACATCCGGATCGGCGAGCACGCGATTGCTGGCCTCAAACAGCTTTTTCGTCACTTCGGCAGGCAGATTCGCCGGGCCATAGAGACCAAACCAAAGGCTGAAGTCGATGTCATTGATGCCCGACTCCTTCATGCTTGGCAGATCGGGAAACAGAGGCGAGCGCTCGGCCGTCGTCACCGCGAGAAGCCGCAGCTTGCCGCCCTGCGCCATGGGCAGCACCGAAGGCGGAGTGCCGAAAGTCATATCGACGTCGCCGGCGCCAACGGCCTGGATCGAAGGGGCGCCCCCCTTGAACGGCACATGCAGCATATCGACACCCGCAGCATGCGCAAACGATGCGCCTGCCAGGTGTGTGACGAC
>JAFECU010000140.1 GCA_018242005.1 Pseudomonadota bacterium
GTCGATTTATACTGTATTTATGCACAGTATCACTGAGAGTGCCTCATCTTTTGGCGACACGATTGCGATCCCCATGGGTTCGGGGCGGGTCGATCCCACTGTCTGCTATATGCCCATGGCTGCGGCGCGCGCGGCGCTGGGCTTCCCATCGCCAGCCGAGGATTTTCAGGAAGACAGCCTTGACCTGAACCAGCTACTCGTGCGCAACCCCGCGGCCACCTTTCTGTACCGCGCCGAAGGCTCGTCCATGATCGAGGCCGGCATCTGCGGTGGTGACATTCTTATCGTGGATCGTAGCGTCACGCCACGGCACGGTGATGTCGTAATTGCCAGCTGGGACGGAAATGCGCCCGCCTGCAAGGTCTTGCATGTGCTGCCTGACCATATTGAGCTGCACAGCCGCAATTCACGCGTGCTGCCCATCGTCCTTGGCGCCACGATCGAGGTCGAAGTGTTCGCGGTCGTGGGCGTGGCACGGCAACTGCGCCGTGTGCAGGGCCAGGGCAGAAGGGCAGGGCGCTGAGTGCGCAACCACCATGTTTGCATTGCTCGACGGCAATAATTTCTACGCGAGCTGCGAACGGGTGTTCCAGCCTCAACTGCGCCACCGGCCTGTAGTCGTTCTGTCGAACAACGATGGCTGTGCCATTGCGCGCAGCGACGAGGCAAAGGCGCTGGGCGTGAAGATGGGTCAACCCATCCACCAGGTGCCGGCCGCCATTCGCCGTCAACTCGTCATCCGATCGGCCAATTTCACGCTGTATGGCGACCTCTCGGCACGCATCAACACCATCCTGCGAGCGGCCGTGCCACGTGTCGAGAGTTACAGCATCGACGAATGTTTCCTCGATCTGGACGGCATCCGCGACCGCGAGGCGCTCGCATGGGAGCTGCGCGCGCGTGTGGAGCGTTGGACGGGAATTCCCAACGGCATCGGCATAGGCAGCACCAAGACCCTGGCCAAGCTGGCCAATCATGTCGCCAAGAGTGCGCAGCGCAAGCCCGGCAGCTACCCCGATGCCTATGCCGGTGTGGCGGATCTCGCGAGTCTTTCGCCGGCAGTCCTGGTGGATGTGCTGGCCGCCACCCCGGTAGGCGAAGTTTGGGGCGTTGGCCGGCGCTGGTCAGACAAGCTGCAGGCCCAGGGCATTCATACCGCCCTGCAGCTTCGAGATGCGCCCAGGGATCAGGTTTTGCAGCACTTTGGCGTGACGCTGGCCCGTACCCAGCGTGAACTGGCTGGTCTCGCCTGCATGGACTTGGA
The DNA here is from genome assembly GCA_018242005.1 of Pseudomonadota bacterium. Classification (GTDB taxonomy): domain Bacteria; phylum Pseudomonadota; class Gammaproteobacteria; order Burkholderiales; family Burkholderiaceae_C; genus Alicycliphilus. The sequence continues at coordinate 1,265 of JAFECU010000140.1, forward strand.
GGAGGTGGAGCCGGATCGGCAGCAAATCATGGTCAGCCGCAGTTTTGGCGCAAGGGTATATGACCATGATGCGGTGCGCGAAGCCCTTGTCAGTTTCGCCGTCCGCGCCTGCGAAAAGCTGCGCCAGCGCAATCTCGTGGCGTCGGCCGCCGGCATCTTTGCGAGTACCGACGCGTTCGATCGGGAGGCCATCCAACACCATCCACAGCGCGCAGCGAATCTGCCGGGAGCCACTAGTGATTCACGCCTGGTGGCAGCGAACGTGGCACAACTGAGCAGGCGATTTCTGAAGCAGGGCCTGGCGTACAAGAAGGCAGGGGTGTGGCTGATGGATTTGGCGCGCCCTGCGGATCTTCAGCCAGAACTGTTCGGCCCGGCCACCGCCGGCAACGAACGATTGATGGAAGTCGTCGATGCCATCAACCGCCGCCATGGGCGTGGTGCGATCGGACTAGGAGCCACGGGTTGGCAATCAACGCCCCCTTGGGGAATGCGGCAGGAACACCTCTCGCCGCGGTTCACCACCGCCTTCAGTGACCTGCCAGTCGCGTATTGCTGACGCTCCCGTTAACAGCCATAGCGCTTTGATCCGTCTGGCAGCAATTGATACCGACCGCCCTTGGGGCCGGTGACGCAATCCGTGGCATCAGCTGACTTGGGGCGGTTGCTTTTCCGAAACTCCCATGGAGCCATAGGGGGCGCTGCGGTTCCCTGCGTGCTCCACAGCCCGACACGCGCCACGCGTGCTGCCTGCTCGGCAGCGCGAAATGCCGCATCTGTCTGGTACCTGGTGTAGGCCCAGGCCAAGCCTGCCTTGACTTGTTCCAGATTGGCGTCCTTACCGCGGCATTCGACCCTGGCCACCGTGCGGCCATAGCGATCCGTGGCTGTCGGCCTGATCGTCGCATCCGCCTTGAAGCATAGATCGGACAGGTGGCGCTTGCTGCGCTGGCCGAAGGCCTGGCGGCTCTCTGGCGCATCGATCTCGGCGAGGCGCACGCGTACTTGCTGATAGGGATGGGCTGGATCAGCTGCGGGGCAGCGGGCCGTCAGGGTATCGCCGTCGGATATTCCGACGATCAGGCAAAGCAGGGCGGCAAGCATGCGCGATTGACTTCAATAAGGGACGCTGAGGATACTGGCATGCCGGAAACCTCCATGGGTTCTTGGGCCTTCCAACAACGTTGAACAACAAGGTGGGGCCAATGATCCAGCAACGCTACTCAGCATCGGCATGGATGGACGCGTTCCTTGATGAGCGCATGCATCTGCATGGCCTGACGTTTTCGTCAATCCACACCATGCGGATCGAACTCAATGGCTGGCTGCGCTGGCTCAACGCCAGGGGCATAGCGTGGGATGGGGTCACACCCTCGGACATCCGGCTATGGCTAGGGCATTATCGAGAGTACGCCGACTCGACGATGCAGAAAAAGACCGCAATTCTGCGCAGCCTGTACCGTTGGGCGCGGGAGCACGAGCTCGTCGAATCCGACCCCTGGCAGCCTATCGTTCGTGTAAGCAACAACAGACCATGGCGCCCACGTTTCACGCCCTCTA
>JAFECU010000141.1 GCA_018242005.1 Pseudomonadota bacterium
AAATGTCGCATCCCGGACGATCATAAGGTCGCTTGTGAAACAGATGCGGGCTCTCCTGATACCACTGCTTCATGGCCTGCATAGGTGTCGCATCCCGGACGATCATATGGTCGCTTATGAAACAGATCCGGCCGCTCCTGGTACCACTGCTTCATGGCCTGCATAGGCGTCTTGCTGCCCAATGCTGACTGGGGCAACTGGTGGTTGTACAGGGCCACATAGCGCTGCAAGGTCTGCTGCATGTCCTCGCGGCTGTTGAATCGGTGAGTCTTGAGCACATCGGCAATGCGCCCGTTGAACCTCTCCACCATGCCGTTGGTTCTGGGCGTCCTGGGCTTTGTCAGCCGGTGCTCGATGCCCAGTTCCTGGCATAGCCGATCGAACTCGTGATTCCCGCTGGGTTCACGCTCCTTGCTGGCAAACAGGCGGTCCGTGAATTCCTTGCCGTTGTCGGTTAGCAGCTTTCTGATCTTGATCGGGCAGGCCTTGTGCAGGGCAGCCAGAAAGGCCCGGGCACTGGCGGCTGTCTTGCTGGCCTTGAATTGCACGAACACCCAGCGCGTGGCCCGATCAATGGCCACGAACAGGTAGCGTCTGCTGCTCTCGTCCTGCATCTGAGGCAGGTACTTCACATCCACATGCACGTAGCCTGGCTCGTAGCTCTTGAAGGCCTTGTGGGTCTGCACAGGCTCCTGGGGCTTCAGGGCATTGAGGTTGCCTGCTCCATGGCGGCGCAGACACCGGTCCAGGCCCGAACGAGAGACATCGGGACTGAGGAACTCCCGTGTGACGGCCAACAGATCATCCAGGGGCAATAGCAAGGTGCGCCGCAGGTGGACCACGATAGCTTCCTGTGCTGGGGTGAGCACCGTTTGCAGGCGGTGGGCCGTGTGGGAGCGGTCCCCGAACACATCGCGCTTCTTCCACTTGTAGACCGTCTGCTCGGTGATGCCAAAGCGCTGGGCCAACACACTGGCGCTCTCGCTGCTGGCGGCGATCTCGGCACGCACGGCAGGCGTGGTGCGCGCGTTCTTGTGCAGGGCTATCAGCATGGTTGTACTCCCGAGATCGATTGCAGAGACTCTATCAACTCTTGCAAAACGGCTCGGGCCATGAAGAGTGGATACCGGTTAGAGTCTATGCAATCATCCGGGATGCGACAGCTAGCGCTGTGGTTTGACGGGAGGCGATAGTTGAATTTCGGCACGCGGCCATCGGTGGGCACGTCTGCTCTTGTTTTAAGAGCTACCAGCGCTTGACCAGAGAGCGCTGGAGCCTGGTTTCATTCATATTTCTCCTGTAGCCCGCCCCGGACCGCAGCGCGCCCGCGAGCGCGATGCGTGAAACACGTCATCAACTCAAATCTCGTGGCACCACCCCCTCCGCTTCACACCATCGGCGGTAGTCCGCCCGCCTATCGGCCGTACTGATCCGCTGCAACACCGCATGGTGCGGCCCCAGGTACTCCACGCTGCCCTTCACCACCACATGCACCAGCAGCTCTTCGGTACCCGTCGCCTCCCACCAGTCCACATTGCCGGCGGGCTCATGGATGTAGTCGCCCGGCCGCACCACGCGGCCATCGTTCAGGCGGCGCTCGCCCACCAGCGTCAGGGCGTGCACTTCGCCCGTGTGACGGTGCAGGCCCAGCCGCGTGCCGGGCGACAGGCGCATCAGTTCCACCCAACCAGCATCGTCGGGCAGGAACTGGATGGGCAGGGACCACTTGCCTTCGCCTTCGGGGATCCAGCCCGCCAGGCCTGCACGCCCCAGCGTCTGGGCCACGATCACGTCGGCAAGGGGGTTGTTCGTTGTCGTCATCGTCGTCATGTCGGTGCTCCTGGGTAGTTTTTGGTGGATTGCTTGCTTATTGCTCGGGGTGCTGGTGGCGGTATTCCTGCGTGCGGCCGCCAAAGCCGTACGCGGTGGCGCGCACGTCCTGCACGTAGACGTAGCTTTCGGGGTGCAGCGCGCCCAGCAGGCCCTCGAAGGCTGCGAACGCCTCGGTGATGTAGCGCGCCTTTTCGGCCTTGGTGTTGGTCTCGTCCACCACCTTGACGTCGAAGTAGAAGCTCGACTGTTTCAGGTCGGCCAGGGACCGGCCGGCGACGTACCAGTCGGCGGGGTCGACAAAGGTGATGACCACAGCGGTCAGGTCGCGCCGCTTGCCGAGCACGCGGGTGGTCAGGTCCAGCAGGGTTTCTGCGATGCGGGCAGACAGCTCGGGCGTGCGTTGGGCAGACACTTTGACGTTGAGGATGGGCATGGAGGGCTCCTGTTGAATGCGTTGGTTGATAAGGAGCCTTCACTGTAGAAATTGCGCCCCGCCACGGAAACCGCCCGTGGCGATAATGGCTTTTGCTCCGCACGCAAAGGCGCGCACGATGAAGAAAGAACCTCGCTCCTTCCTCCCCGATCCGGCCGACCTGCGGTGGCTGGTGCGGTCGCTCGACCTGCGCTCGTTTTCTGCGGCGGCGCGCGAAATGGATGTGGCGGTGTCGGTGGTAGCGCGCGGTGTGGACCGGCTGGAGGCCGGCTACGGCGTGCGCTTGCTGCGCCGGTCCACGCACGGCCTGTCGGCCACGCCCGAGGGCGCAGAGCTGGCGCAGGAAGCGCGTGCCTTGCTGGCGCAGTTGGAGGACATCGGCGCATCGCTGTCGGACCAGCGCAGCCGCGTGGCGGGCACCTTGCGCCTGGCCTCCAGCCAGGAGATTTGCGAGGCGCTGGTGCTGCCCCACCTGGCGGACCTGCAGGCGCGCTACCCCGCGCTGCGGGTGGAGTTGCTGGCCGATGACCGTGTGGCCGACTTGGTGACGGAAGGCATCGACGTGGCGCTGCGCACCACCGTGGGCCACAGCGACCTGGTGGTGGCGCGCGCGCTGGGCCGGTTCGAGCGGCGCCTGTACGCGGCCCCTGGATATTTGGAACAGCACGGCACGCCCGCCGAGCCTAGCGACTTGCAGCAACACCACACCGTGACGCACACCGCGCAGGGGCCCGCAGTGACCTGGGCGTTTCGCAACGCACAAGGCAAGCCGCTGGAGGTGACCGTGCGCTCGCGCCTGGCCGCCAGCAGTTCGGCCCTGGTGAACCACGCGCTGGTGGGCGGCGCGGGGATCGGGATGCTGTCCTGCCCGCTTGCGGCGGCCGATGTGGCGCAAGGCCGGTTGGTGGAGGTGCTGGCGCCTTTTGCGTCCCGCACCGTGCACACGCTGTACGCGGTGTCGTCACCGGGCCGGCGCAATGCGGCCAGGGTGAAGGCGGTGATTGATTTTCTGGTGAAGGCGTCGAAGGACCGGTGGGCGCTGGCGCCTGTGCGTTGAAGTTCTTTTATGCCCTACGGCTAGCTGGCCGGGGGCTGCCGACCCCAGCCGCAAGACAGCCTGACAGGGAGCAAGTTGCGGACATGCGGGTTCAATGAACTGGCCCGCTTTCGTTGCCTGCTAGCAGGCCGATGCCACCCAGCCCCTGAATGCAAAGCCCATGTAAAACATCTGCACATCGCTGAATCCGGCCTCGCGAAGGATCGCTTCGTCTTCCTGCGGCGTCAGCACCGCCAGCTCCGCCGCAATCTTGTCCCGCGCCCTGGCCGCATGCTCGGGCGGCACGCCGGACGCCACCTGAAACGCGGCGTAGCGTGACAGCCATAGGTCGCGCTCCCCTGCCCCGCCCTCTCCCCCAAGGCCTGCACCATCCGCCACGCTCAGATGTGCCACCACCAGCGGCGCACCGGGCTTGAGCCGCCGCCGGATCTCTGCCGCCATAGGCACGCGCTCCTCGCGCGGCACAAAGTGAAAAGTCAGCAGGCACGTGGCGCCATCGAATGGCCCAGCCGGTGCACTCTGCACATAGCCACGGTGCAGCGCCACGCGGTCGCCCGCCACGCCCGCGCTTTGCAGCCGCTGCGCGGCCAGGTCCAGCATGGGCTGGCTGGGGTCCACGCCGTCAAAACGCCAGCCGGGGTGCGCCAGCGCCATGTCTTCCAGCTCCAGCCCGCCGCCTGCGCCCACCACCAGCACGCGGCCGTTGGCGGGCACGCGCTCAGCCAGCAGGATGCGGGACATGCGCAGCAGGCTGTCGTAGCCGGGCACGTTGCGGCGGGGGCCTTCGGCGTAGCGGGCGACGGCAGCGGGATCGGTGAAGGGGGAGGCGGTGGGATGGATCATGGTGTGGTCTGGTGTACGGTGGGTGCGACGGTTGGCGATGGGCTGGGTCCGCCGGTTTGCCAAGCCCGCGCAAGGTTTCGACAGGCTCAGCCCGAACGGTTGGGGTGGGCAACGTGTCAAAGAAATCAAGCCAAATTGGCCTCTAGCGCTTATCTATCAAGCGCTAGCAGCTATCAATTCAGCAGCTGTCTGTTCGTGCGCCAGGGGTAAATGGGGTCAGATGAACATTTCCACGCGCGCCACGCTGAGGCGCAGCAGAGCAGGTCTACCACCGGCATCCACGCCGTGAACGGCAAAGACGTTCTTTGCAAGGTCGATGCCTACGGTTACGATGGTCATGGACTTCCCCTTTCGAACGAGTTGATGAGAATTTGCACTTCCCATCGTGGCACTCAGTTGCCGTCTCCCGCAAGCTCGCGGGCCGCTCGGGACGGGGAAGTCCCTTTCGTTCGTTAGATATTTTTGGAATCTGCAATGCCATTTCCAGCATCCGAAAAAAAAGCCCTCCTTGCTGTCAAAGGTGTTGGCCCTACAGTCGTGGCTCGCCTTGAACAAATGGGGTATGAATCTTTGGCACATTTGAGCAAAGCCAATGCTCTTGATATTGTTTCAAAAGCGTCCTCAATTGTTGGCTCAACGTGCTGGAAAAATAGTCCGCAGGCCCGCGCAGCCATTCAGTCTGCCATTGCTCTCGCACAATCTCATCAGGCGCAAATGTCTAACATTTCGTCGCAGCCGACCGCCTGCGGCGGCGGTTGATTTTGACCGTTCAAATCGGCACCAAACGAAATCGGTCTGCAGCCCGCGCCCGTGTTTGATCTCTGGCTCGGCACGGGGCAATTGGCCGGACAGTGGTGATGTCTGCAAGGCTCAGCGCGGTGCGTCCGCCTGCAGTCCCGCGCGCACGGCGGCCTGGATGTCGCTCGGCAGGCTTTCGACACCTTGGACAACGCCCGGCCCGCCATGGTGCCAATCGACGACGAAGCGGCGGCGTTCGTCCAGCGATTCAGGCGAATACTCGATGATGCGCAGCACGACATGGGTGCCGCCCTCGATCAGTGCCGGGCCGGACAGGAGCTTGACCACCGGCCCCAGTTCCAGCACCTCGATGCCGATCACACTGGAAAAAGCCGTGGTCGCCGCGGCCACATGCCGACGCACTTCAGCGGGAGTCAGGCGCGAGGCACTGGCCAGTTCAACCCGTCGAAAGCAATCGGAACTGTCGAAAAACGCGTGCAGGCCGGTGGCCGCGGCGTGTTCGCGGGCGGCCACGTCCTTCTGGTCCGGGCGCCACTGCGGCGCCCAGAGCACCAGCGCGCTGGCCGCGCGGTCGCACAGTGGCGCTTGGGGCGACGGCGCCACGGACACCGTGGTGCTCGCGCAAGCGCAGAGCAGGGCGATCAACGGCCACGGGGCGAGACGCCGCGCCCGTTGCAGCAGATCGGGCAAGCGTGCCGTCACGCTCAGAACAACGCCAGGGCCGAGCTTCAAACTGGCCACCGTGTCAAAGCTTCACGAAGCAGGCGTTCTGCTGATCCTGAACCGCGGCGCTTTGGGCGACGCGGTCGATGGTGGGCAGGATCGACGGGTTTTCGTCGCCGAGGATGCACAGCGTGTTGTCGCTGGGCTTGGCCCACACCACGTACGCGGTGGCGCCGGTGATCGTGCGCCAGACGGCCCAGTGCGCCGCGATGGCTGCGCTGCTTTCCATGCGAGACAGTGTCACCGTTCCCATCGAACTGACCAGGGCCGAGCCCGCGCCCTGGCAGTTGGCGCTGTTGTAGAGCAGGGTTCCCGAGCGGTAATCGACCACCGTGTCGGACTGGCGCACGAGCTTCACCATCTGATAGGCCGACTGCTGCGGGCCCAGCGGTGTGCAGACCTTGCGGTTGACCCATTCGCCCTCGAGCGCTGCCACACCCGAGGCCAGCGGCGCGGGGGCCGGCGCGCCTGGGGCCGGGGCCGGAGCCGGCGCGCCGGGGGCTGGCGTGCCTGGCGCAGGGGATGGGGCGAGGTCGTCGTCGCTGCCGCCGCAGGCCGCTAGCGCCACGCAAAGCATCAGGGCGCTCAGGGCACGCAGGCGTGCGCCGTGGCGAGGGGCGCAGGAGATGGCGGGGTGCGCAGCTGTGCTTCGCATGGCGGTTCCTTTGGTTTCTACAAGGGTGAGGGAGTGGGACTGGAGATTCGGGCGCGGTCGCGCGGCAAGGCACCCGCACCGACGCTAATCTAGGCTCTGCGCGCCACGACGAAGGCCCGGAAATCCTTGCGGCGCGTGCCGTGGCGCTCCACGATGATGGGCTCGAGCCCGGTGGCGCGCATGCCCGCGAGCAGTTGCGCTTCATCGAAGACCTGCACGGGTGGTGCCACGCCCAGCATGCGCGCGAGCGGCACCGCAATGCGTGCGACCAACAGGTTCATTTCCCGCACGCACGGGGTCTTGGAGATGAGCAGGCCGCCGTGGGCCAGCGCGCGCGCCGCCGCCGAGAGCACGGCGTCCAGGTCGTCGACCAAGTGCAGCACATTGAACGCCAGCACGCGGTGATAGCCGCCAGCGTTCTCTTGAAGCGCCGCCTGGGCGTCGGCGACGGCAAAGCTCAGCTGGGCACTGGGTTGCGCGCGCCAGCGCTGGCGCGCCATGGCGATCATGGCCGGCGACGAGTCGGTGGCCAGCAGGCGGCCGCAACGGGACGCCAGGCGCAGGGCGGACGCGCCCGTGCCGCAGCCGATTTCGAGCGCGGCATGTTCAGGCGCCAGCAGGGTGCTCACCCGCGCCAGCGTGCGTTCATAACCCGCCGTGTCGGCAATCGCCGATGCCGCGTAGCGCGGGGCCATGCGGTCCCAGAAGCGGACGCCCGCCGTGGCGGCGGGTTGGGTCGCCGCAGCCCGTGAAGGAGGCGATGACTGGGTGGTGCGAAGTGCTGACATGGCGGCCGATGGTATATATATGCACAAACGAATGAAACACCTGTTTTTGCATTGAACATATACGTAATTGCATGAATCTGATCGACTGGAACCAGTTGCGTGCGTTTCTGGCGGCGGCGGAGGCCGGTTCCTTGTCCGCGGCCGCGCGGCAGTTGGGGCTTTCGCAGCCCACGTTGAGCCGTCAGGTCGCGGCCATCGAATCCCGGTTGGGGGTGACCCTGTTCGAGCGTGTCGGCAAGACGATGCAGTTGACCGTCGCAGGACTGGATTTGCTCGAACACGCGCGCGCCATGGGCGCCGCCGCCGATGCGCTGTCACTGGCCGCCAGCGGTCAGGCGCAAGCGGTGGAAGGTGTGGTGACGGTATCGGCCAGCGACGTGGTGGCCGCCTGCCTGTTGCCACCGATGGTGCGCCAACTGCGGCACAGCGCGCCGGGCATTGCGCTGGAGTTGGTGCCCTCGAATGCGTTCAGCGATTTGTTGCGGCGAGAAGCCGACATCGCCATTCGGCATGCCAAGCCTGAACAGCCGGAGCTGATCGCCCGGTTCATCCGTCAGGCCAGAGCGCACTTTTACGCGTCGCGCGCCTGGGTGCAGGCCAACGGGCACCCGCGCAGCGCGCAGGACGCGGAGCAATGCGAATTCGTCGGCAGTGATCGCTCTGGCGCTTATTTGGCCTACCTGCGCAAGCACGGCCTCGCCTTGACCGACGCCAACTTCAGCTGCTACGTCGATCACAGCACCAGCCAGTGGGGCTTGGTGCAGGCGGGCCTGGGCATCGGCGCCATGATGGACGAGATCGCCGCCGCCACGCCCGGTGTGGTGCGCGTGCTGGACGATGTGCCGCCGGTGCTGTTTCCCATCTGGCTCGTCACCCACCGGGAGTTGCGCACTTCGCGGCGCATTCGCTTGGTGTTTGAAACGCTGGCGCAAGGGCTTGCCCAGCCCCTCGAACCGCCCACGCTGCCGCCAGTCTGCTGACGCGCGCTGTCTGGGCCGTTTCTGCGGCCCCTCAAGCGTCGATGTTCACTGCCCGCAGCGCATTCGTCTCGATGAACGCCCTTCGCGGCTCCACGTCGTCGCCCATCAGGGTGGTGAAGACCTGGTCGGCGGCGATGGCGTCTTCGATCTGCACGCGCAGCAGGCGGCGCACGGCCGGGTCCATGGTGGTTTCCCACAGCTGCTCGGGGTTCATCTCGCCCAGGCCCTTGTAGCGCTGGCGGCTGGTGGTGCGCTCGGCTTCGGCGATCAGCCATTGCATGGCCTCGCGGAAGTTGCCCACGGCCTGCTCGCGCTGGCGCTCGCCTTCGCCGCGGGTGACTTTGGCGCCCTCGCCCAGCAGGTGCTGGAAGGTTTGCGCGGCGGCCACCAGCGCAACGAGCGCCGATTCAGACCTGCAAAGCGAGCCCCAGGTATTCCTCCACCGGCACTTCCTCGGCCCGGCGCTGCACGTCGAAGTCACCCGCAAATCCCCGCGCCTCCAGCCACCGCCCCAGCGTGTGGCGCAGCAGCTTGCGGCGCTGGCTGAAGGCGACCTGCACCAGCTCGGACAGCAGTGCGGCATCGACCGGCGCGAAGTCGGCGCGCTGCTGCATGCGCACCACGGCGCTCGTCACGCGCGGGGGTGGATCGAACGCCTCGGGTGGCACCGTGAGCACGGACTGCATGGCGTAGCGCCATTGCAGCATCACGGACAGGCGCCCGAAGTCGGCGGTGGAGGGCGCGGCCACCATGCGGTCGATGACCTCTTTTTGCAGCATGAAGTGCTGGTCTTCGATGTGCTCGGCAAAGGGCAGCAGGTGAAACAGGATGGGGCTGGAGATGTTGTAGGGCAGATTGCCGCAAATTCTGATTTTGATAGCGCCCAGCGCTTGCGCCATCTGCGCAAAGTCCACTTTGAGTACATCGGACTCGATGACGTTCAACTGCGGATGCGCGCGCAGCCGCGCGGCCAGGTCGCGGTCCAGCTCGATCACCGTCAGGCGGCCCAGGCGCTCGACCAGCGGCTGCGTGAGCGCCGCCAGGCCGGGACCGATCTCCACCATCGGCTGCGCCGGCCGCGGATCGATGGCGCGCACGATGGCGTCGATCACGGCCGGGTCGGCCAGAAAGTGCTGACCAAAGCGCTTGCGCGGGACGTGCTTCATGCGCGAGTCAAGAGCGCCTTCGCGCGAGCGGAGTGGATCGCGCCAGGGGCCGGAAATTGCTGGCGACGTCCGCGGCGCATCCGCCCAAAGAGCCGAATGGCTGCGGAGCAAGCCAGGTCAGCGGCCGCCGTGGAACGGGCTTGGCCCGGCCACTGGCGGCGTCCCCCTGGGGGGAAGGCGCGAAGCGACGCAGGGGGGGCGTCATTTCGGCGGCTCGCGCATCTCCACATAGGCGCGCCCGCGCACTTCCTTGGCCCACGTGTCGAAGGCTTCGGTGGCCTTTTTCTCGCGCAGCATGTTGCGCGCCATCTGGCGTTGCTGGGCGCTGGTGAGGACTTGCTCGCGCCGGCCTTCGACTTGCAGCAGGTGCACGGTGTTGCCGGTGACGATGGGGTCGCTGATCTGCCCCGCATCGAGGTTGCCCACGACCTGATCGAGCTCGGGCGCGAACTGGCCCGGCGTGACCCAGCCCAGGTCGCCGCCGTCGGCGGCGGTGTCGTCCTGCGAATACTGGCGCGCCAACTGGCTGAAGCTGGCCTGGCCGGACTGGATGCGGCGCTTGAAGTCGGCCAGGCGCTCGCGCGCCACCTGCGCGCTTTGCGAGGGCCCGACCTTGAGCAGGATCTGGCGCACGTGGGTCTGCGGGATCTTGACCTCGGGCAGGTCGCGGTTGACCTTGCGCTCGAGCACCTTGAGGATGTGAAAGCCGGCCGGCGAGCGCACCGGCCCGGCGATGCCGCCCACGCGCAGCCCCTGGGTGCTCTTGACGAACAGCTCG
>JAFECU010000142.1 GCA_018242005.1 Pseudomonadota bacterium
GGGAGACGTGCCCGAGTCGGGACTGGATGTGCTGAACCAGGACGGTGATTCCGTCGAGGTGGCACTGGCCCGGCAACTCGTCGCGGCCTGATCCCACCCACCCACGCCGGCTGCCCTTCGGGGCGCCGGCTTCTTTTTTGTTCTGCACATCGACGGCAGGCCATGAAGTCGGGCGCATGCCAGTTCCCTTTGTTTGCTGCCCCAACGCCCTGCGGCGGCGATGGTGAGGGCTCCGTGTTCCAGGGAACTGCCCCATGCAACCACTCACCTGCGTCGTTCATCGCCTGGCTGCGCCTGCCTTGCTGGTTGGCTGCGTGCTCATCACCGGCTGCGCCGCCACGGGCACGGCGAGCACCCCGACTGCCCCTGACTCGATTCCCGAGCCTGCGGTGTTGGTCAGGACCATCGCCCCGGAGCCCGAGCCGAGCCTGATCCCGGTGGCCCGTTATGGGCGCTACACGCTGGTCGAGATGGTGCCGGAACCGGCGCAGCGCGACCTGCTGCGGCAGGTGATCGAGATTTCGATTCCGCCGACCTTGGACGCGAGCGTCGGCGATGCCCTGCGGCACGTGCTGCTGCGCACCGGCTATCGCCTCTGCGACGCGCCGGAGACGACCGCGCTGTACGCGCTGCCGCTGCCGGCGGCGCACCTGCGGCTCGGGCCACTGCCGCTGCGCGATGCCCTGCTGGCGCTGGCCGGTCCGGCCTGGGATCTGTCCGTCGATGACGCTGCGCGCGCGGTGTGCTTCGCGCGCCTGACGACTGCGCGTGCGCCGGGCGCCAGCCCCATTCCTGCGGCTGCCGCATCGAGCGCGCCGGCCGCCGAACCCCACGTGCCCCAGGAGGCCCAGCCATGACCATCCCGCAGCTTCCCGACGAGAACGCCGGCCGCGCGCGCTGGTTGAACATCGCAGCGACCGCGTGGCTGCTGCTCGTGAGCATCCTCGCGGTCGTCAGCAGCGTGGGCCTGTCGCGCCTGAGCGAGCAGAGCCAGGCCAGCGCCCAGGATGCGCACGTGCAGGCGCTCAACACGCGCGTCGCCGAACTCGAACAGCAGGCGGCGGCCTCGAAGAACCAGCCCAAGCCTGTCACCCAGCCCGACTTCGAGGCCGCGCACAAGGCGCTGGACGAGCGCCTGACGCAGGTCGAGCAGGCCCAGGCCGCAGACGCCCATACCGGCGACTTGCAGGCGCTGCAGGCGCGCATGGGCGACCTCGAAGCGCGCATGAAGCGAACCGCCGCGCCTGCCGCGGCACCCCGGCGCACCGCCGAGCCGGCCAATCCCAAGGTGCCCGAACCGCCGTTCAACGTCGTGGGCGTGGAGCTGCGCGGCGGCGAGCGCTTCCTGTCGGTGGCGGCGCCCAAGGCCTCGTCGGTGCTGGACGTGTGGCTGCTGCGCGAAGGCGATGCCGTGGGCGCGTGGCATCTGCTGGCGATCGAGGAACGCGCCGCCGTGTTCCGCGTGGACGGCCAGACCCAGCGCCTCGCGCTGCCGTAGGGGCCGGCCATGAAGCACGCCGCGATCTGCTTCGCCGCCATCCTCGCCGCTGTCGCAGGAACGGCAGGCACGGCCTCGGCACAGTCGGCGCCGGTCGCGTCCTCGCGCACGGTGCCCGCCCAGATTCAGAACAGCAGCGACGCCGCGCTGGACGAACGGCTGGCGCGCGATTGGGGCCTGCGCTCCGATGAGTGGGCGCGCTACCGCCAACTGATGCAGGGGCCGCTGGGCATCTATTCCCCGAACCTCGATCCGCTGACGGCGCTGGGCATCGAGGCGCGCAGCGACGAGGAACGCAACCGCTATGCAGAGCTGCAGGTGCAGGCGGAATCGAAGCGCGTGGGCAAGACGCTGGCGTACCAGCGGGCCTACGACGCGGCGTGGAAGCGGCTCTATCCGGGACAGCAGCGCGTGAACATGCCCGGCGCGAAGGTGCCGGGCGCCGGCAACCGGGGCTCGGGCCGGCTGGCGGTTTTCGTGAAGGCCGAGTGCCCGCCGTGCGAGCAGCGCGTGCGCCAGTTGCAGGCGGCCGGCACCGCCTTCGACCTCTACATGGTCGGCAGCCGCCAGGAGGACGCCCGCATCCGCCAGTGGGCGACGCAGGCCGGCATCGACGCCGGCCGCGTGCGCTCCCGCACCATCACGCTCAACCATGACGCCGGGCGCTGGCTGTCGCTCGGCCTGCCCGGCGATCTGCCCGCTGTGGTGCGCGAGGTCAACGGCCAATGGCAGCGGCAGTAACCCGCCGTGCAGGCTGCGCGGCCTTGGTCCTCGGCCTTTGCGCCCATGCCGCCATCGTCTTCGGCCAGGAGGTGCCGCCACCCGCCTACCAGCTCGCCGCTCAGCAGGCGGGCGTGCCGTCGCCGGTGCTGTATGCGGTGGCGCTGCAGGAGAGCGGCGCCCGGCTGCGCGGCCGGTTGATCCCGTGGCCGTGGACGCTCAACGTCGCCGGCCGCGCCGAACGCTACGCCACGCGGGCCGAGGCCTGCGCAGGCATCCGCCGGGCGCTCGCCCGCACGCCGGCCAACCGCATCGACGCCGGCCTCGGCCAGGTCAACCTCGGCTACCACGCGCACCGCTACGCGCATCCCTGCGAGCTGCTGGACCCATACCGCAACCTCGCCATCGCCGCGGAAATCCTGCAGGAGCAGCACACGCCGGGCGAGGACTGGCTGGTCGCCATTGGCCGCTACCACCGCCCCGCGGGCGGCGAGCCCGCCGCCCGCTACCGCCGCAGCGTCCACCAGCACCTGACCCGCGTGCTCGGGCCGGGCGCCTCACTTCCCTCTGCCCGGAGCCCCATGCCATGAACCGCATCCTCGTTGCCGCGACTGCGGCGCTGCTGGCCACCACCGCCGACGCGCAGGACCGCGGCCCTCTCAGCAAGAACAGCTCCCCGCCGCTGATCGTGGTCGAGGACAAGGGCGGCACCTCGGTGCTGCCGTACTACCGCGCCTTGAACCCGCAGGATGCGCAGCCCGGTCAGCCAGCCACGCCGCAATCCAAGCCGCGCATTGGCGGCCCGGCCGAAGCCGAGGCGGCCATGCTGCCGGTGCGCTCGATGCGGCTAACACCCGGCGACGAGCCGCGCCGCGTGATCCGCGCACCGGGCCTGACGCCGCTGTTCCTGGTCGGCGACGACGACCGCTCGCGCGCCTGGCTCAAACAGCGGGGCAAGGACTTGCAGGCGCTGCGCGCCGTGGGCCTGGTGGTCAACGTTGCGACGCCCGAAGCCCTGGCCGCACTGCGCCGCCTGGTACCGGGCTTGATGCTCTCGCCGGCCTCGGGCGACGAGCTGGCGCAGCGCTTGGGGCTCAAGCACTACCCGGTGCTGATCACCGCCTCCGGCATCGAGCCCTGACGTGACGTGAAGCACCCGCCATGGCCCAGTCCCAAGCCGTCGAAGTCTTGCTGCGGCCAGCGGTGGAGCTATACACCGTCGCGGTCTGTGCGGGCGCCGCGTTTCTGTGCCTGGTGGCCCCGTGGTCGCTCGCGCTGAGTCCCTTGCTGGGCCTGGGCAGCGCGCTCGCTTTCCTCACCTTCGGCGCGCTGCGCTTTCGCGACGCCTGGGCCATCCTGCGCTACCGGCGCAACATCCGGCGCCTGCCGCGCTACGTGATGACCAGCCGCGACGTGCCGGTCAGCCAGCAGCGGCTGTTCGTCGGCCGGGGCTTCCACTGGGACCAGCGCCACACGCA
>JAFECU010000143.1 GCA_018242005.1 Pseudomonadota bacterium
CCACCGGATTCCTAGATTCGGAGCCCGCCTTTCGGCTTCTCCGGTGGGGTCGGCGCGGAGACCTGGGCCGGCCTCGTTGCCACCGTCTTTCCTGAGTTCATCGCCCGCGACGGTCAGGAGCGCGCGGACAGGTGCCGTCAAGGAGAAAAGCGCGAGGTTGGTGCGGCCCGCAGGCGCAGCCGAGGACACGGCCCCGCGCACCTTGACGACACACGGCCGCGGGCTACAGTCGCGGACAAGGTGATGAAGTCAGGAACGGCGGATCGACAGGTAATGGCCGCTGCGTTGGCGCAGACCTCACGCAAGCGAAGCGCGCAGGCCCGGATCGTGGAACCGGGCCGAAGGCCGCGCCGGCGTAGCCGGGGCGGCGGTCTTGCAGGGGTGCCAAGCGCAGCGCGGCGGGGATAGCCCGCAGGGCTTTCCCCCGGAGTGCAAGCGGCAGCGCGCAGCGCCGCAGGCGCGAAGGCATCGGTAGCGGACGCAGCAGAAAAAAGCGCGTCGCCTGGAAGGACGACGCGCTCGTCAGGTCACACGATGATCTGCCCGGCGTGCCGCGCTTCGCGCGCGTAGGCACTCAAGCGTTTCTCCGCGCGGAAGTGCAAATCGCGCTCGATTGGCAGGCCGAGCCGCCCGCGCACGGTCGCCAGTTCCTGCAAGCTGACCCAGCCGAGTTCGGGCATCCCCAGGCCCAGGTCGCACAGGCCGAAGGCGTGGTCGTGATCGTCCGGGTCGATCTCGGTCAGCAGCCAGGTCGCGCCGGCGTCCGGCGTGAACAGCTTGACCACGGGTGCCGGATCGAAGTCCGAGTTCTGGAGTGATTCGCGGCCGTTGGCCAGCAGCAGAAAGCGTTGCTCGTCGGTGATGAGTGCGTTCATGGCGATCTCCGGTTGCACGGGCGGAATTGCCCGGAACCGTCGCCAGCACGGCGCAGCGCAAGCAGTCAGGGGGCGAAGCCGGCCGCCAGGACGCAAGCGCACCAAGCGCAGCCCTTGACGGCGAGAACGCCGTGGTACGGTGCAGGGAAACAGCAAGACCGCCCACAACCATTAACCGCAGCGCGCAGAGCCGCAGGCGCGGAGCAATCGCCCAAGGCGCAGCAAAAAGAAAGGGAGCCGAAGCTCCCTTTCTTGTCACAGCCAGCCGCGTTCGGCGAGGGCCGTCGTTTGATCGCCGCCGACAACGACATGATCCAGCGTGCGAATCTCGATCAGCGCGAGCGCCTGCTTCAGCCGCGCCGTGATCGCACGGTCGGCCGCGCTCGGCTCCGGGCTCGCGCTCGGATGGTTGTGCGCGAAGATCACCGCCGCGGCGTTGTATCGCAGCGCTGTCTTGACCACCTCGCGCGGATGAATCACGGCACCGTCGATCGTGCCGCGGAACATTTCGACGTACTCGATCAGCCGGTGGTGCGTATCGAGGAACAGGCCGGCGAAAACTTCGTGCTCGTAGCCGGCAAGTTTGGCGATCAGGTACTGCTTGACCACCTCCGGCGTAGTGAACGCGGTGCCGCGCGGCAGCTTCACGTCGATGGCCTGACGTGCTGCTTCGAGGATCTGTTCCGGCGTCGCCGGACGATAGCGGCGACGGCTGCCATCGCGGATCATCAACGGGGAATTGGAAGATGGAAGGAACTGCGACATGGAAGTGCTCCGGTTGCACGGGCGGGATTGCCCGGCACCGCCCCAACACGGCGCAGCGCAGCAGTCAGGGGTCGCAGACGGCCGCCAGGACGCAAGCGTGCGAGCACGCGCTGCCCTTGACGGCGAGAACGCCGTGGTACGGTGAAGGGAACAGCAAGACCGCCCTCAACCTCACAACGAAGGCACACACAGGCAAGCGGAGCGCGCAGGCCCGTGAGGGCCGAAGGCGTCAGCGATGGAAGCCGGAGGGGCGAGACTTGCGGAGCAATGCTCGATGCGAAGCACGACAGAGCGACCGGCTCCGACGGGGACGCGCATTGTTTCTTCCCCGTGCAGGTACGATAGATAAATCGCTTTCCCGCCTTTAGAGAAATGGAGGAATGGTCTTTCTCATCATGGCGAGACGGCAGCCGTGGTCTGCACGCCATCCAGCTTGCGATGAATTAGCGATACCAGCGTCAGAATGTCCAGCGCGTCCTGTTCAGACATAGGCCAGTTCGTCTTGGGTGCATGAGCCAGCGGATTGCGTACCGCACCGAACAGGCCGATCAGCAGGTTGGCAAAGCCTTTTTGCTCGCTCTTTTCGGATTCGGTGGTGAGCGACCCCAAGGCCAAGACGGGCTGCTGGCCGGCAAATGCCTTGTTTACCAGGTCGGCGCCATCGCCACTTAACCCCGACAGCAGGCGTATCCGTTCGGCGATGCCTTTCGTTGCCTCGAAGACGGCGTGGAAATAGTTTTCGTCAAGCAACTCGGCGCGGCAGTAGTTCAGCACTTCCGCATGGACGGCGCGGCTTTCCAGCGCCGCCTTGAGCCGTCCCGCGCGGGCACGGGCCGCATCGAGCGTCGTTGCCTTGTCGGCGTGCGCGACCTTGCCATCTTCACGTACATAAAAGCCGGAGAACGCCAGAACGACATTGAGTTCATCGCGTCGCCACGCATAGGTCGCAGGTTCGCGGGCATAGTTCACCGGGTTCATCGCGCGGTTGATGAACATGATGAGATGGTTGCCGACCTGGTGCTGGTTCTGCGCGCCGGCCAGCGCATTGAACAGCCGCTTCCACTTGGTCATGCCGGGCGACGTGTCGGCAACCTGAATCTCTTGTAGCAACCGCTCGATCTGAGTGCCGCTCAGACCACGTTCGGTATCGGCTAAGACGCGACAGGCGGCTTCAAGGTGCTGTGAACTAAAAGGGTCGATCCGCGTCGCCACCGCCTGTCTCCATTGTTGCAGGGCATCAGATGATGGCCTGCAAACCCTTGTCCGCGATGACGTTGAGCAGCTTGAGCGCGGGGCCGGTGGGGCGGGTTTCGCCTTGTTCCCACTTGCGCACGGTCGAGGCCGTGGTGTGCAGGTGGTGGGCGAACACCGGCTGGCTGAACTTCAAGCGTTCGCGCAGGTGCTTGATGTCGATGGCGCTGAACTCCCGCACCGGCGGCGGGCAGACCGCGTCGAACTCGCGCATCGTCACCTTGCTGATCGCTCCAGCTTCGTGGAGCGCGGCCAGATCGCCGCGCAGCGATTCAATGATCTTGCTCACAATGCACCTCCATCAAAACACCTGACTGCAACGCTTTCGTCAACGCTTCCCCGGACAGGTCCAGGAATACCTTGCCGGCGAATTGCAGCGCCTTTTTCTCGTCTTCCGTGATGTTCGCCTTGTCGTTCTTGGCGAACCCATGCAGGAAGACGTAGCGACTGCCGATCCGGGCCGACAGGAGCGTCCGAAAGCCGCCGCTCTTGCCGCCACCCGGGCGGGCCACCCGCTTCTTGTAGAGCAGGCCGCCCAGGTCCGCGTCGATCAGACCGCCTTCCATCTCCTTGACCGCCTTGCACAACGCGGCATCGGGCAACTTCTCGCCCGCCTGCCACTTCGCAAAGTCCTTCCGCTTGAGGATGCGAGTCATCTCGACCTCCTAACTATACCCGAAACGGGCATACTTTGCCATGCTTGAAAGTGGCGTCCCGGTGCCAGGGGCGGCCTGCGCGGTAGTCGTGACGACGACACGGCTACCGGGACGGATGGGGCGGGTATCCGGCGGCTGGTCATGCGACCGCCTTTTCCGGTTCCCGGCGGGCACCGACGACCGACTTGCGTCGGGTCGCCACAAGTTCGGCCGCCTTGCGTACCGGGTCGTCCTCGGTGTGGACGTAACGCATGAACATCGCCACGGTCTTGTGCGCGGTCAGTGCCATGCCAACCTTGACCGGGATGCCGGAGTTGGCGATGTCCGTGGCCGAGCGGTGGCGGATGCCGTGGGTCCCAACCCTGGGCACGCCGGCGCGATCGAGGATGCGCCGCCACGCGTTGTAGTAGGCGTGGGGACTGAGCGGCTTCTTGTGGTCGAGGATGGCGGGGCAGACGTAGGGCGAGTCGCCGTAGTGCGGCGCGTTCTCCAGCAGGCGGCGGGCCTCGGCGCTCAACGGCTTGGACATATCGCCCGTCTTGCTGTCCGGCCAGACCACCCGGTCATTCGGCAGGTCGAGCCAATCCCACTGCAACAGCAGAACCTCCGACATGCGCGCTGCGAACTCGAATTGCAGGCGGATGGCCAGCAGGTAGATCGGATGTTCCAAGCTCTCGGCTTCGGCCTTGTCCAGATAGGCGAACAGCTTGACCATCTGTTCGTCGGTGATGAGGCGGGTCGAGCCTTTCTCCGGGAACTTGGGCACATGGCGGCACGGATTCGAGCCGTCTGGTCGGTAGCCCCACAACTCGGCCAGGTTGAACATCTTGCGCACGCAGGCCAGCACGCGATTGGCCTGCGTCGGCGACTTCTCCATGCGCTTCATCAACGCGGTAATGTCGTGGCGCGTGACCTCGTGGGCCTTCTTGCTACCGAAGGCGGGGACGATGTAGTTGTCGATCTGGTACTGGTAGCTCTTCTGTGTGCTTGGCTTGTTGCGTACCTTGGAGTGGTCCTCCATGAAGCGTGTGCAAAGCTCCTTGACCGTCGGCGCCTTGCGCGCCTCGGCCTTGACATGGCCGGGGTCGCCACCGCGCCGGACTTCGGCCAGCCAGTCCTGCGCCAGCGACCGGGCCTGCTCGACGGTCAGTTCGCCGAACTGGCCCAACGACGGCTTGCGCCGCACGCCGGAGTTCGTGCGGTACTGAAGCATGAATACCTTGCGGCCGGTTGGTGTAACCTTGCACAAGAAGCCCGGAACGATCGTGTCCCGGAGTTCAACGTCGCAGGTCTGCGCCTGTGCTGCGTCAACAGCGCTTTTGGTCAGTTTGATCTTCGCCATGATGTGCTCCCGAAAGGCCCCGATTCCAGGAGCCTGCTAGGAGCCAGGCGAAAGAGAACCGGGGCGGTTTGCGTCGCGCACCGGCATATGATCCAAGACGTTGACTCTACGGAAAACCTGCTACAGCAAGCTGTATCCAAGCCGAGAGAAAGCACGGTGCGGATGCCATGCTGTCGCTTAAAATCCGCCGGACTCAAAAGGTTCGTGCCGGTTCGATTCCGGCTCCGGGCACCACGCCAGTCCGCTCATCGCTGGATTGCCGATCCAGAACAGCCATCCCGCGCGCCGGGAAAGGCTCGC
>JAFECU010000144.1 GCA_018242005.1 Pseudomonadota bacterium
GCCTGCGGCAGATAGGCGAACTTGACCGGCCCGAACAGCGTGGAATGCAGCCCCATGAGGAACACGCAGGCCAGCAGCACGGCCGCGCTGCCGGCCATGAAGCCCGCGCCCGCCAGCAGCATGATGGCGACCTCCAGGTTCTTCACGAAGCGGATGATGCGCGATTTCTCCAGCTTGTCCGTGATCTGCCCGGCCGTGGCCGAGAACAGCAGAAACGGCAGGATGAACAGCGCCCCGATCACCAGCCCCGCCATGGTCGGCGGCAGCCACGCCACCTGCAGCTGGTAGGTGACCATGACCGTGAACGCGAACTTGAACAGGTTGTCATTGGCCGCGCCGGCGAACTGCGTCCAGAAGAACGGCGCGAAGCGGCGCTGGCCGAGCAGCGCAAACTGGTTGGGGTGGGAATCGCTCATGGTGACTGCGTGGGTCAAGGTGCCGCGCATTGTGCGCACAAAGCATGAGCGCCGCAGCGAACAACAGAACCATGTGGCCTGAATCACACTGCCGGTATCGTGTCTCGATACCATTGAGCGCATGAGCACCACCGCCGACCTCGTCATCGCCTTGAAGAAGGAACTCAAGGCCGCCCAGATGACCTACGCCGATCTGGCGCGCGCCCTGGACATGGCCGAATCCAGCGTCAAGCGCATGCTCGCGCGCGGCGACATGCCGCTGTCGCGCATAGACGCCATCTGCCGCGCGCTCAGGCTGGACTTTGCCGACCTGGCGCGGCGCGTGGCCGACAGCCAGCCGCTGCTGGCCGAGCTGAGCCAGGAGCAGGAGCGCGCCGTGGTGGCCGACAAGAAGCTGCTGTTGATGGCCATCTGCGTGCTGAGCCAGTGGACGCTGGAACAGGTCACCGGCGCCTACCGCCTGAGCGAGGCCGAGGCCGTGAAATACCTTGCCCAGCTCGACCGCATCGGCATCATCGAGTTGCGCCCGCTGAACCGCTACCGCCTCAAGCTCGCCAAGACCTTTCGCTGGCGCCCACATGGGCCAGTGATGGCGTTCTTTCGCGAGCACGCCTTGCTCGACTACTTCGGCGGCGGCTTCGACGGCGCTGGCGAGGGCCTGCTGCTGGTGCACGGCTCCATCGCCCGCAGCCTGGCTCCGTCCCTGGTCGAGCGCCTGCAGCGCGTGGCCCAGGACTTTGCCCGGCAGCACCTGGCCGACCAGCGCCTGCCCGAGCAGGAGCGCGAGGGCTACACCCTGCTGCTGGCCATGCGCAGCTGGGAGTTTGCGGCCTTTACGCAGATGCGCCGCGGCAGCTGATCACCCCGCCCCCTGCGATGGATCGCCTGCCGCCCAGCAGGGCGCGAGCACTTCTGCAAGCCACTGGCTGAAAGCCTGAAGCCGCCGCGACAGGTGGCGCCGGTGCGGGTACAGCAGCTGCATGGGCATGGCGGGCGCGGGCCAGTCTGGCAGCACCTCGACGAGCTCTGCGCTCTGCAAGTGCTCGCGCACGTCGAAGGCCGGTACCTGGATCAGTCCCAGGCCCGCAAGGCAGCAGGCGATATAGGTTTCGGCGTTGTTCACCGTCACGCCGCCGGCCATGGCCAGGGTGTGCACTTGCCCGGCCTGCTGCCATTCCCAGGGCGCAACCCGCCCGCTGGTGGGCGAGGCGTAGTTGACGGCCCGGTGCCGCGCCAGGTCCTGCGGCGACCGCGGCGTGCCGCAGCGCACCAGATAGTCCGGGCTGGCGCAGTTGACCATGCGCAGCTGTCCCAATGGGCGGGCCACCAGGCTGCTGGCGGGTGGCGTGCCCACGCGCAGCGCCAGGTCAACGCCCTCCTGCACCAGATCAACCGCCCGGTCGCTGCTGCCCAGTTCCACCTCCACGCCGGGATGCAGCGCAAAGAACCGCGGCAGCGCCGGCGCCACCAGGCGCCGCGCGATGCGGCTGGGCATGTCCACACGCAGGCGCCCGCTGAGCGCGCCGCCCTGGGGGCGGAACTGTTGCTCCAGTTCCTGCATGTCGGCCACGAGCGCCTGAGCACGTTCGAGCAGGGCCTGGCCGTCCTGGGTGAGCGCCACACGGCGCGTGGTGCGTGCCAGCAGCCGCGTGCCCAGGCGCGATTCGAGCTGCTGCACGGCCAGCGACACCGTGGCCCGCGGCAGGCCCAGCTGGTCGGCAGCCTGGGTAAAACTGCCGCTGTGGGCCACGCGGGCAAAGATGTGAAGTTGCTCGATGCGATCCATGGACGTTATTTGTTTTCAATTTCTGGATGGTAAAGCCGTTGATTCGCTATTTATTTGCGCTTTGTTGGCCAATAGAGTGATTGGCTTTCATTCATCTGCATGAAGGAGTCCCCATGTCCCAACACAGCATTCAAGGCAAGGTCGTGTTGATCGCCGGCGGCGCCAAGAACCTCGGCGGCCTGCTGGCGCGCGACCTGGCGCAGCATGGCGCCAAGGCTGTTGCCATCCACTACAACAGCGCAGCATCCAAGGCCGATGCCGATGCCACCGTGGCGGCCGTGCAGAAGCTTGGCGCCAAGGCCGTGGCGCTGCAGGGCAACCTGACCACGGCCGCAGCGATGGAAAGGCTGTTTGCCGACTGCGTGGCCGCCGTGGGCCGGCCCGACATCGCCATCAACACCGTGGGCAAGGTGCTCAAGAAGCCCATGGCCGACATCAGCGAGGCCGAGTTCGACGAGATGGACGCCGTCAACAACAAGAGCGCCTTCTTCTTTCTGAAGGAGGCTGGCAGGCACGTGAATGACAACGGCAAGATCTGCACGCTGGTGACCTCGCTGCTGGGTGCATTCACGCCGTTCTACGCGTCGTACGCGGGCACCAAGGCGCCGGTGGAGCATTACACACGCGCGGCCGCCAAGGAGCTGGGCGCGCGCGGCATCTCGGTCACGGCCGTGGGCCCAGGCCCCATGGACACGCCCTTCTTCTACGGCCAGGAAAGCGCCGACGCCCAGGCCTACCACAAGAGCGCCGCCGCGCTCTCGCCCTTCAGCAAGACCGGGCTGACCGACATCGAGGACGTGGTGCCCTTCATCCGCCACCTGGTGAGCGATGGCTGGTGGGTCACGGGCCAGACCATTCTCATCAACGGCGGTTACACCACCAAGTAGGCGCTGCAAGGCGCTTTCCAGGGCCTGACCGCGGCACTCCGGCGGCAGGCCGCAGCGTTCATTGCAGGACGAGGCTACGTCCCCGAGGTGCCCATGGCGCACACGCCTGTGAATCGCCCCACAATGGCGGAGATTTCGCGGCGCCTACATGATCTGGCGCAATACTGCGCTGATCGATCACAAGGAAACCGCCATGCACCCCATTGTTCGCCACGCCGCCACGGCCCTGGCCGCCCTGCTGACAGCGGCCGCAGCGCCCGCACAGACCACCGACTGGCCCAGGCAGCCCATCACGCTCATCATGGGCTTTCCGGCCGGCTCGGGTGTGGACGTGGTGGCGCGCGCGATACAGGAGCCACTGAGCCAGAAGCTCGGTCAGCCCATCGTCATCGACTACAAGGCGGGCGCGGCCGGCAACATTGCCAGCGAGTACGTGGCCCACGCCAGGCCCGATGGCTATACGCTGGCCTTTGGCACGGCGGCCACGCATGGCAGCAACGCGGCGCTCTACAAGAGCCTGCCATTTGACGTGGAGGCAGACTTCGTGCCCGTGGGCCCGGTGATCGACGTATCCAACGTGCTGACCATCAACCCCGCCGTGATCGACGCCAGGAACCTCAAGGAGTTCGTGGAGATCGTCAAGGCCAATCCGGGCAAGTTCAACTACGCGTCCACGGGCAACGGCACGGGCACGCACATGGCGTTTGCCGAATTCAACGCGCGCCTGGGCCTCGATATGGTGCATGTGCCCTACAAGGGCGGCCCCGAGGCGATTACCTCGGTGCTGCGCGGCGAGACCTGCTGCATCATGAACCAGGTGCAGACCGTGCTGCCGCACTACAAGGCTGGACGCGTGCGCCTGCTGGGCATCACCACGGCCAAGCCCGTGGCGGCCGTGCCGGAAGTGCCGACCATCGCATCCAGCGGGCTGCCGGGCACGCAGGGCTTTGACAGCTCGATCTGGTTCGGCATCTTCGCGCCCAAGGGCACGGACGCCGCCGTGGTGCACAAGCTGAACACCGCGCTGCGCCAGGTGCTGGAACAGCCGGAGATCCGCCAGCGCTTCGAGTCCCAGGGCAACACCGTTCGCATCGAGACGCCCGAGCAGTTCCGACAGACCGTGCACAAGGACCGCGCCAAATGGGCGCAGGTGGTCAAGGACGCAAAAATCAGCATCAACTGATCAGGCTGGCATTTCCCATGTCCGACTCACCTCCCCTGGCGGCCGGGCTGGCCGCCCTCGAAGAACGCCTTGCACATGACCTGCTGACGCTGAACTGGCGCGCCCGCCCCTGGCTGCCGGTACGCAGCCACGCCGGACAGCCGGTCATCGACGTGCTCATCATTGGCGCAGGCCAGGCGGGGCTTGCCGCCAGCATGGCACTGGCGCAGCAGGGCATTGCCGCGGTACTGCTCGACCGCGCCCCGGCGGACTACGAGGGCCCCTGGGCCACGACGGCCCGCATGGAGACGCTGCGCTCGCCCAAGGAGCTCACGGGCCCGGCGCTGGGCGTGCCATCGCTCACCTTCCGCGCCTGGTTCGAGGCCCAGTGGGGCCGCGACGCATGGGACGCGCTCGACAAGATTCCGCGCCTGCAGTGGATGGACTACCTGCGCTGGTACCGCCGCGTGACCGAGGCCGATGTGCGCAACGAACACGCCGTCACCGCCGTACGCCCGCGCCGCGGCGGCCTGGTGGAGGTGCAGGTGCAGACCCCGGCCGGCAGCGCCACCTGGCTGGCGCGCCGCGTGGTGCTGGCCACCGGCCGTGACGGTCTGGGCGGGCCGCAGATACCGGCCTTCATGCAGGGCGTGGATCGCTCGCTGTGGGCGCATTCTTCGGATGTGCTGGACTACGCGACCCTGGCGGCCAAGCGTGTGGGCGTGATCGGAATGGGCTCGTCGGCCATGGACAGCGCGGGCACGGCCCTGGAGTGTGGCGCCGCCAGCGTGGACCTGATCGCGCGCCGCGCTGCCATGCCTACCGTGAACAAGTCCAAGGGCTCGGGCGTACCCGGCCTGACACAGGGCCACCACGAGCTGCCCGACGCGTGGAAATGGCGCATACGCCACTACATCAACGCACAGCAGGTGCCGCCGCCACAGGGCAGCACGCTGCGCGTGTCGCGCCATCCGCACGCGTTCTTCCACTTCGGCTGCGCGGTGCAGCGCGTGCAACGGGTGGGCGACGTGCTGCACGTGAGCACAAGCCAGGGCCTCTTTGCCTTCGACTTCCTGATCCTGGCCACGGGCTTTGCGATCGACTGGGCGCAAAAACCCGAGTTCGCATCCATCGCGCCGCATGTGCGCATCTGGGGCGAGCGCCACCAGCCCCCCGCGGGCGACGAGGACCGCGAGCTGTTCGACTCGCCCGACCTCGGTGCCCTGTTCGAGTTCCGCGAAAAGTCACCCGGCGCCTGCCCGGGGCTCGATCGCATCCACTGCTTCTGCTACCCGGCGGCGCTGTCGCATGGTACGGTCTCGGGCGACATTCCGGCCATCAGTGACGGCGCCAGGCGCCTGGCCAGCGGCATCGCCGGCCTGCTGTATGCCGAGGACGTAGAGCACCACTTTGCCGTGCTGCAGGCCTATGCCGAGCCCGAGCTGCTGGGCCACGAGTGGACACCCGCCGACACCTCCCAACGCGTATTGCAAAAGCCATGACCGACACCATTGACACGCTCGCCCCTATGGACGGCGCGCCCCACGCGCAGGCCGTGCGCCAGCAGCGCTCCAAGGCCGTCACCGCCACCCAGGCCTGCGAAGACCTGCTGCTGGCCCCCGATCTGCCCGGCGGCCTGGCCCTGGCCGAGCGCCTGGCTGTCGCCCAGGCCGTGGCCGGCGCCAGCGGCGTGACGGCACTGGCCGCGCACTATGGCGCGCGCCTGGCCAAAGTGCCGGCACCGGCGCAGGACGGGCGCTGGCAGGCCATCACACACTTCACGGATCTGCTGGCCACGCGGCCCGCGGCAGCCGACCGCGCGGCCCTGCTGGCCCTGCCCGCGGCCGGCCTGGCCACCGAGGATGTGGTGCTGCTGGCGCAGCTGATTGGCTTTGCGGCCTACCAGGCGCGCCTGGTCGCGGGTGTGGCGGCGCTGTGCGCCCTCGGGCCTGCTTTTGCAGGCGGGGCACAGCCCGCGCCGACTGCACCCGAAGCGCCCTTCGTGCACCCGGCCAACCTGCCGGCACCCGGTGAACCGCTGCGCATCAATGGCTACACCAGCGAGACGCTGGACTGGAAGGCCTGGCTGCCCGTCGTCGATCCGGCCACCGCCAGCGCCGAGCAGATCGCCGTACTGGATGCCAGCCACCCCAAGGCCCGCCAGTCGGACTTCTACCTTGTGCTGGCGCACCAGCCGCGCGTGCTGGCCGAGCGCTCCCAGGCCTTCAACGCCATCATGTACGCACCCGCAGGCCTGCCGCGCGCCGAACGTGAGCTGGCCACCACCGTGGTCTCGCGCATCAACGGCTGCGTGTACTGCGCCTCTGTGCATGCGCAGCGCTTTGAGCAGCTGGCCAAGCGCAACGACGTGATCGCACAAATTTTCACCGACCCCGATGGCGCCGGCACCAACGGGCGCGAACGCGCCATCGTGCAGGCGAGCAGCGCCCTCACGCGCTCGCCCGGCACCTTCGGGGCGCAACACCTGGCCCCGCTGCGCTCTGCGGGACTCAATGACCTGGAGCTGCTGGACACGGTGCATGCGGTGGCCCTGTTTGCCTGGGCCAACCGCCTGATGCTCAACCTGGGCGAGGCCGTGCACCCATTAAATTGATAGCAGCCTGCACATGATACGCGGGCGATTTTGAACGAATACGCTCAAGCATCTGCGGCAGATCCGGCAAACACCGTGAGCACGCCGGTGTAGCCATAGAGCCGGTGCGCAGCGATCTCGCCTGAGGCAAAAAATCCCGTGAGCGGCACATCGCCCAGCGCGTGGCGCACGATCTGCAGCTCAGCGTTGCTGCCCCCAAAATGCGGCCCGCCGCGACCCGAGCAGCTCATGTAGACAGCACCGCAGATACGGCGCGCGGGAGCTTGCTCGCCAACGGGCGCGGCGCCGCCACCAGCGGCAATCCCCCGCGGCACCTCCAGCTCCGGGGCAAGCTCTTCGCGGATTTCGGTGCAGATGCGCACCAGGTCGGCGCGCGCCGCGGCCACATTGCGCTGGCAGAACGCGAGCCGCATGCCCACTGCCACCCTTTCGGCCAAAGCCACGCCACGGCGCCCGACATCGAGCCCCACGATGTGGCGCACGCGCGTGTCGGCGCCGAACTGCCCCCTGTGCTGTGGCGCCGGTGCGTCCGCATCCGACAGGCCCGCCAGCGTGGCACGCACGGCCCGCAACGCCGCTTGCGTGTCGTCCTCCAGGCTCACACCCAGGGTACCGAGAAGCACATCGAGCGCGGGCCGGCCATCGAGGCACAGCACCAGGTTGTCCCGCGCCTCGGTGATGACAAGCTGAGCGCCAATGGGCTGGCAGCCCTGTGTGACACGCGACACCAGATCCACCTGAGCCCCGAAGGCAACGCCCGACAGCCCGCCCGACAGCACGCCACCCACGGCGCCTTCGCTGCCCGCGTGGCAGGCAAACTGCGCGCTACGCCCGCGGCTGGCGGTCACGCCACCAAACAGGTAGCCGCTGGCCGTGCGCTGCGCCATCTCGGCCAGCAGCTCGGCCAGGTCGGGCGTATGGCCGTCGGCATGCACCAGGGCCGTATGTGCGGCGAGGTCCGGCCCACCCGCCTGCGTGGCGCCGTGCTGCAGCGGCGCCAGACCCGAAAACACCCGGTACTGCAGTGCCGGCACATTGCACAGCATGAGCGAGAGCGCGGGTTCGTCGAAATACTCCACGCCGTTGCCCAGCACGCCCACGCCTACGGTGCCGCTCCAGTCATTGACAGTGGGCAGTTGTGCTGCGAGGTGGTGCAACAGCGGCTCGGCGTCATGGGCATAGTGGTCGGTGATGTAGAGCAGGCCCAGCCGGGGCGCGTGGGCATATTGCGGCATGGCCATCTGTGCCTTGAGCTGTGCCAGCACCAGCGCAGCCGCCATCTGCCATTGCGGATGGGTGGCATGGGCGTTGGGAAACAGCTTCATGGTTCACGCCCGAGTCAAGGCGTGCCGTGCGACTACGCGGCCGGCTTCTTGGCTGCGGCGCCGCTCTTGCGTGCGGCCGTGCGCGGCTTGGCGGCCGGCTGGGCGGGCGCATCCGCGGCGGCGGCCTTGGCCTTGGGTTTGACCGCAGCGGTGGCCGTCTGCATGCCCTGGGCCGCCATTTGCGCCGCCATGTCGGTCGCGGTCTTGAGCGCACCGCTGGCCATCTCGCGCGTGCTCTCAAACGCCGCGCGCTGGGCGCCAGCGTCCTTCAGGGCATTGGCGGCCAGCTGCTGAAATTGGTTGGTGAGGGCGCCCCACCACTGCACGGGGTCCACCATGCTGGGCGCTGCCGGTTGGGCCGGGGCAGGTTCAGGCTCGCCGGCCGCCTTGGCACGAGGTGATGCCTGAGCCGGTGCTGCCTGAGCCGGTGCTTCTGGCTGGGGCGCCGGCTGCGATGCCGGCTGCTGCGTGGACTTGCCCGCATCACCAGCGCCTTTCACGGCGCCAAATGCGCCGACCATGTCTCCCATGGCCACGTTCATGCCCTGCAGCGTGGCCAGCGTCATCTTCTGCACCTCCAGCGCCTGCACCGTGGCAACAAGCGCCCGCGCATTCTGCTCCAGCCAGAACTGCACGGCCTTGAGTTCCTGGATGCGCTTGTCGATCTCTTCCACGCTCATGGTTGGCGCCACCCAACCCGACAAAGCAGGCATGGCCGGCATTCCGGCGGCGGCGCCCTTGGCCAGGTTCTGCAGGAAGTCAAAGCCCGGGACAAAGCGCCCGAAGCCGAAGGGGGTGGTGTCGCTCATGGGTACTCCTATGCATCCCGCAGGATATGGTGGTGGCCGACAGCTTACCGCCAATGTGCCGTCCTGGCACCTGCTGAAAACGCCGTTGGGCAAGGCCAGGCGTGGTTTTCTCGCGCACACGCGCGTGCAGGCTGCGCTGACCCGTTCTTACAAGGCCTAGAATTCCGCAGCCAGCCGCTGTGGCTGGCGTGGACTCCAACACCTCCGATCACTTTCTACACCATGGCAACTGCAAAGAAAGCCGCCGCCCCGGCAAAGAAGACCCCCAGCTCCAAGAAGCCCGCGGCCCCCGCCAAAGCGGCAGCCGCGAAGCCGGCAGCAACACCCGCCGCGCTCAAGCCCGTCAAGGACGCATTCACCAAGACCACGTTGGTGGCCCACCTGGCAACGCAGGCGGGCGTCGAGCCCAAGACCGCCAAGGCCGTGCTCGCAGCGCTGGAGACGGCCATCCTAGGCTCGGTGCACAAGAAGGGGGCAGGCGAGTTCACGCTGCCCGGTCTTCTGAAGATCGGCCTGCAGCAGGTACCGGCCAAGAAGAAGCGCTTTGGCAAGGATCCGTTCACTGGCGAGGAGCGCTGGTTCCCGGCCAAGCCGGCATCGGTGAAGATCAAGACCCGTGCCCTCAAGAAGCTCAAGGACGCGACGCTCTGAGCAACGCAACTCCAAAGAAATGCAGCCCAAAGGCTGCTTTTCTTTGGCTTTTTAGGCTGCGCGCGGCTGCAAATACAGATCGACCAGACGCCTGCGCGCCGCCCGGTCCAGGCCCAGGCGCTGCTCCAGGTAGCGCTGAACGCCGCCATGGTCGCGCTCCACCGCCTGCAGCGCAGCGTGGAGAAAATCCTCCCGCACGCGCCAGATCACATTCAGTACGTCTTCGGGGGCGCTGCTCTTGAGCCCCTCCGGTCTGCGGTACAGACCGTTGGTGAGCAGATAGTCCTGCATCACCACATCGCGCGGCACCTCAAGTGCCAGCAAAATCAACGCGGCAGCAAAGCCCGTACGGTCCTTGCCCGCGGTGCAATGGAACACCAGCGGCGTGTCCTCGGCGAGCAGTTGTGCGAACAGGGCGGCAAACTGGGGCGCATTGTCGGAAACAAAGGCGCGGTACGTGTCCTGCATCAGCTCGACGGCCTTGGGAACCGTCATAGGCTCGCCTGCCTGCGCCATCTCCTTGGCACGTTGCACTACCGTGGGTTCGATGGGCAAGGCGTAGTAGCGCACATCGGGCAATTCATAGGCCTGCGCCGAGCTTTCCTGGTTACCGCGCAGGTCCACGGCGCGGGCCAGCCCCAGCGCCGCCAGGCGCTGCGCATCCTGCGCGGTCAGCCCGGCCAGGTGATCCGAACGAAACAGGCGGCGCCAACGCACAAGCCGGCCACCCTGGCCCGCATAGCCCCCTAGATCACGGAAATTGGAAGCGCCGACAAGCGGTAGGGAGCGCGAAAGTTCATTCATGCCCAGGCTGCAACGGTGTAAAAAAAGGGGTTACGACGTCGTCGTAACCCCTTTTTCTGATTGGTTGCGCGAGAAGGATTTGAACCTCCGACCTTTGGGTTATGAGCCCAACGAGCTACCAGACTGCTCCATCGCGCGGTAGACAGAGATTATATACCAAATTTAAGCTTCTGCGCCAGAGTCGGTCGCAACTTCAGGGCGATCAACCAGCTCAACGAATGCCATGGGAGCATTGTCACCAACACGGAAACCCATCTTGAGGATACGGGTGTAGCCGCCGGGACGAGCCTTGAAACGGGGGCCAAGGTCGTTGAACAGCTTGGTCACGCTATCACGGTCGCGCAGGCGGTTGAAGGCCAGGCGGCGATTGGCAACGGAATCTTCCTTAGCCAGAGTGATCATGGGCTCGATCACGCGGCGCAGTTCCTTGGCCTTCGGCAGGGTGGTCTTGATGGCCTCATGCTCGATGAGCGAGTTCATCATGTTCTGCAGCATCGCGAGACGGTGCGAGCTGGTGCGATTGAGTTTACGGAGACCGTGTCCGTGGCGCATGGTGCTTTCCTTATGAGTAAATTAAATCGGGCAGCCGTATCAGGTACTGCCCGAGGCACTGGCTCTTTCGAGGGAGCCGAAGATTATAACTTAACGCTTGTCGAGGCCGGCGGGCGGCCAGTTCTCGAGCTTCATGCCCAGCGTGAGACCGCGCGAAGCCAGGACTTCCTTGATCTCGTTGAGCGACTTGCGGCCCAGGTTGGGGGTCTTGAGCAGCTCGTTCTCGGTGCGCTGGATAAGGTCGCCAATGTAGTAGATGTTCTCGGCCTTGAGACAGTTGGCCGAGCGCACCGTAAGCTCGAGTTCGTCCACGGGGCGCAGCAGGATGGGGTCGAACGTGGCACCACCCGCGGCGCGCGGACCCGAGGCCTGGTTTTCGAAGATCTCGCCGCCGTCAAGCTGGGCAAACACGGCCAGTTGCTCGACCAGAATCTTGGCGGATGCACGCACGGCCTCTTCGGCCGAGATGGCGCCGTTGGTCTCGATCTCCAGAACCAGCTTATCGAGGTCGGTACGCTGCTCAACGCGGGCGCTTTCCACCGTGTAGCTCACGCGCTTCACGGGCGAGAAGGATGCGTCCAGCACGATGCGGCCGATCGACTTGGTGGTCTCGTCGGCAAAACGGCGCAGGTTGCCGGGGACGTAACCACGGCCCTTTTCGACCTTAATCTGCATGTCCAGCTTGCCGCCGGCAGACAGAGTGGCGATCACATGATCGGGATTGACGATCTCGACGTCGTGCGGCGTCTGGATGTCGCGCGCCGTCACCACTCCTTCTCCATCCTTGCGCAGGGAAAGCGTGACCTCGTCGCGGTTGTGGAGCTTGAACACAACACCCTTAAGGTTCAACAGAATGTTGACCACATCCTCCTGGACCCCGTCGATGGACGAATACTCGTGCAGAACACCAGCAATCGTCACCTCGGTTGCTGCGTAACCCACCATGGACGAGAGCAGGACACGCCGGATGGCGTTGCCCAGCGTGTGGCCATAGCCACGCTCGAACGGCTCCAGTTCGACCTTGGCGCGGTTGTGGCCAAGCTGTTCGACGTTGATTGCCTTGGGTTTCAGCAAATTGGTTTGCATGCAGACTTCCTCTCAATGCCCCCAGCTCGTTACACCGGTAAGGCTGATGAAGCACCTAAACCGCGATGCCTCGCGGTTCAGGAACGGTTGACGCTAAGGCGACGGTAATGGATTAACGCGAGTACAACTCAACGATCAGGGATTCGTTGATGTCGGCACCAAACTGGTCGCGATCGGGCATTTGCTTGAAGGTGCCTTCCACCTTGTCCGCGCTCACCTCGACCCAGGCCGGCATACCGACCTGCTGAGCCAGTTGCAGAGCCTCAACGATGCGGGCCTGCTTCTTGGACTTCTCACGCACGGCCACGACGTCACCGGCCTTGACCAGGTAGGAGGCAATGTTCACGCTCTGGCCATTCACGGTGATCGCCTTGTGCGACACCAGCTGGCGCGCTTCGGCGCGCGTGGAGCCAAAGCCCATGCGGTACACGACGTTGTCCAGACGGGATTCAAGCAACGCCAGCAGGTTGGCACCGGTGTTGCCCTTGCGGCGCTCGGCGGCCTCGAAGTAACGGCGGAACTGCTTTTCCAGCACGCCGTACATGCGCTTGACCTTCTGCTTTTCGCGCAGCTGCAGGCCGTAGTCAGAGGTCCGAGCACCCGAGGTGCGGCCGTGCTGGCCGGGCTTGGAGTCGAACTTGGCCTTGTCTGCAATGGAGCGGCGAGCGCTCTTCAGGAACAGATCGGTGCCTTCACGGCGGGAGAGTTTGGCCTTGGGGCCGAGATAACGTGCCACTTGTATATCCTTGAATTGTCAACTACCGCAGAAAGCTGCGGGAGCCACCATCGCACCAGGCGATCGGTGGCGGTGGGCTTACTGAAAAAATCAGATGCGGCGACGCTTTTGCGGGCGGCAGCCGTTGTGAGGAACCGGCGTCACGTCCGAGATGGAGGTGATGCGGATGCCCAGCGCACCCAGGGCGCGCACGGACGATTCACGACCAGGACCAGGGCCCTTGATCTCGACGTCCAGGTTCTTGATGCCCTGCTCGATAGCGGCGCGGCCCGCGACCTCGGAGGCCACCTGTGCTGCGAACGGTGTGGACTTGCGCGAACCCTTGAAGCCCTGACCACCGGACGAGGCCCATGACAGCGCGTTGCCCTGGCGATCGGTGATGGTGATGATGGTATTGTTGAAGGATGCGTGCACGTGGGCGATACCGTCCGACACGTTCTTGCGAACCTTCTTGCGCACACGCTGCGCGGCGTTATTGGCGGGTGACTTGGCCATAGTGATCTTTCAGTCTTACTTCTTCAGTGCCGCTGCGCCCTTGCGCGGCCCCTTGCGGGTGCGGGCGTTGGTGCGGGTACGCTGACCACGCATCGGCAGACCGCGACGATGACGGAAACCGCGATAGCAGCCGATGTCCATCAGGCGCTTGATGTTCATCGTGGTTTCGCGGCGCAGGTCACCTTCGATGGTGAACTGGGCGATCTGGTCGCGAATTTTCTCCAGGTCGGAGTCGGTCAATTCCTTGACCTTTTTGGAATAAGCAATTCCGCAAGCTTCGCAAATCTTGCGAGCGCGGGTACGCCCAATCCCGTAGATGGCCGTCAGGCCAATCTCGGCATGTTGATGGGGCGGGATGTTGATACCAGCAATACGTGCCATGTGCGTCCTCTAATAGTTCCCGATCAACCTTGGCGCTGCTTGTGGCGCTGATCCGTGCAGATCACGCGCACCACGCCC
>JAFECU010000145.1 GCA_018242005.1 Pseudomonadota bacterium
ATGGCGAAGAAGTCCTGCGGGCGGGCGATGGCGGCGAGTGCGTGCAGCGCCTGGCCGCGCAGCTGCGCCAGCGCTACCTGCCGGCCGCTGGCATCCACGGCGTATGGAGCCAGCGCGCGCGACAGCGAAAACTGCGGCGCCGGCCCGCCCGGCGGGGGGCCGGCGTGCAGCACCAGATCGACGGCACGCGGCCAGGGTTCGCGCAGCGGGCCGGCGGGCAGCAGCCAGCCGTTGCCCAGGCCTTCATCGTTGAAGACGCAGATCTCCACATCGCGCGCGAGTGCCAGATGCTGCAGCCCGTCGTCGCAGACGATGATGTCGGTGGCCGGATGGGCGGCCAGCAGCGCACGGCCCGCGTCTATGCGTCGGCGCGCGACGAACACCGGCACGCCGGCCTCGCGTGCGATCAAGAGCGGCTCGTCGCCCACATCGGCGGCGCTGGCCGTGGGCAATACCTCGCGGCAGTCATTGGTGGTTCGCCCATAGCCGCGCGAGATCACGCCCGGGCGCCAGCCCGCGGCGCGCAGGTGGCGCACCACGGCCACGGTTACGGGGGTCTTGCCGGCCCCGCCCACGATGACGTTGCCGACCACGATCACGGGCACGGGAAGGCGCTCGCGGCGCATCAGGCCCATGCGGTAGAGCGTGCGGCGCAGGGCGGTGAGTGCGCGGTAGAGCAGGGACAGCGGCCACAGTGCCACGGCCAGCGGGCCGCGTCGGCCCCAGGCCCGGCGCAGCCGCGTGGCGGCACTCATGGGGTCACTTGCCGGCCGTGGCCGAGGATTGGGTGGCAAAGGTGATCTGCGACAGGCCGGCGCGGCGCGCGGCCTCCATCACCGTGACCACCGACTGGTGGGGCGCAGCCGCGTCGGCGCTGATGATGATCACGCTGTCCTTGCCGGCGGTGGCGGCCTCGGACAGGGCGCGCGCCACCTGCTCCACATGACGGCCTTCGAGCGTGGTCTTGTTCACGGCGTAGCGCCCGTCCGCGGCGACGGAGACGATGACCTCCTTGGGGTGGTCGCGCAGCTGCTGCGCGTCGGCCACGGGTAGGGTCAGCTGCAGCTCGGTGAACTTGCTGTACGTGGTCGACAGCATCAGAAAGATCAGGATCACCAGCAGCACGTCGATGAAGGGGATCAGGTTGATCTCCGGCTCTTCCTTCTGGCGGGGGCGGAAGTTCATGGCGGTGCCTATTTGCGCAGGCGGCAGATGTGGCGCACGAACTGCTCGGAGGCCAGCTCCAGCGTCAGTAGATAGGCGTCCACGCGGCTCCTGAAGTAGCGCCAGAAGATCAGCGTGGGAATGGCCACGATCAGGCCGAAGGCCGTGTTGTACAGCGCCACCGAGATGCCATGCGCCAGCTGCGCCGGGTTGCCGCCGCCCACTGCGCCGCCGCCCGACTGGGAGCCAAAGATCTCGATCATGCCGATCACCGTGCCCAGCAGGCCCAGCAGCGGCGCGGCCGAGGCGATGGTGGCCAGGGCCGTGAGGTATTTCTCCAGTCGGTGCGCCACGCTGCGGCCCGTGCCCTCCATCGCGGCGCGCAGGTCGGCCTCGCTGCTCTGCGGGTTGCCGTTGAGCGTGCGCAGGCCGCTGGCCAGCACCTCGCCCAGGGCCGAGTTCTGCGCCAGCTGGTTCACCACGTCTGGCGTGGGGACGGATTTTGCGGACACCGAGATGGCTTCATCGAGCAGCTTGGGGGGCGCGACGCGGGCCGTCTTCAGCGCCACGAAACGCTCGAAAACCAGCGCCAGCGCCAGGATGGAGCACGCAATCAGGGGCCAGATGGGCCAGCCTGCGGCTTGTATGATCGACAGCAATTCTCACTCCGCTCACGGTTGAAGGCAGCGCCGGATTATGGCGCAGCTTGGGGCCGGCGCTTTTTGACGGGAGTGACGTGCGCCCAGCCGCGATCGCCTCCATGTTCGCCGCACGCGACGCACAATTTCTGTGGATAACTTTGTGGGAAACCCTAGGTACAGATCGCCACAGGCGGCGCCAATACGTGGTTTGCTTGGAATGATGAAAATTTGCGCACTGAAAACTTGTTTTAAATCAATGGTTTGCACATGCTTGCGTGGTTTGCGACGGGGTGTTGAGCGCGCAGGCCACACGGGGCTCGCTGACGCGATTCTGTGGACTAACAGGCCTGTCAAGACACCGTACAGGCCTGGAGCCGCCTGTGTTTGAGCCACCGCAGGCAGGCCTGGCGCCGCGTATCTGGGAAGTTGGCGCGCTATGCCGCGCCATTTCTGACGCGCTGCAGGCGCGCTTCAACCCTGTCACGGTGCGTGGCGAGATCACAGGCTTCTCGCGCGCGTCCAGCGGGCATTGCTACTTCACGCTCAAGGACGCCCAGGGGCAGATTCGCTGCGCCATGTTCAGGCGCGCGGCCGAGCAGCTGGACTTCATGCCGCGCGACGGCGAGCTCGTGGAGGTGCGTGGCCGCCTGGGCGTATACGAGGCGCGCGGCGACCTGCAGCTCGTCGTCGAAGGCCTGCGCCGTGCGGGGCAGGGTGCCTTGTTCGAGCAGTTTCTGCTCCTGAAGGCCCGGCTGGAGGCCGAGGGCCTGTTCGACGGCGCGCGCAAACGGGCGCTTGCGGCCATGCCGCGCGGCATTGGTCTGGTCACCTCGCCGGGCGCGGCCGCGCTGCACGACGTGGTGACGGCTCTGCGCCGGCGCGTGCCGCACATCCCCGTGGTGCTGGTGCCTGCCCTGGTGCAGGGCGCGCAGGCGCCGGCGTCCATTTGCGACGCACTATCAAAACTGTATCTGCTAGCGCAGGATGGGGGCGGTCTGGAGGCCAAATCTTCCTCAAGCGCCGAGGCCCTTCCGCCCATTGACGTCATCCTGCTGGTGCGCGGCGGCGGCTCCATCGAGGACCTGTGGACCTTCAACGACGAGCGCGTGGCCCGCACCATCGTGCAAAGCCCCGTGCCCCTGGTGAGCGGCGTGGGGCACGAGACCGACTTCACCATTGCCGACTTCTGCGCCGACCTGCGTGCCCCAACGCCCACGGCCGCCGCCGAGCTCGTGAGCGAGCCGCGCAGCGTCTGGCTGGGGGCGTTGGACCTGCGGGCAGGGCAGTTGCAGGACGCCTTGCAGCGCCAGATCGACCTGCGCCACCAAAGGCTGGATCAGGCTGGACAGCGCCTGGGCCGGCCCTCGGGCCTGGTCGCCCAGCAGCGACTGCGGCTGGCAGCGCTGGCGCAGCGTATGCGTCATGGTTTGCTATTGAAGTCGCAGCAGTATGCGCAGACACAACAGGGACTTCAGGCGGGTTTCCCGCAATGCGTGCAGCGCGGCCTGACGCAACGCGCCGAGCGACTGGAGCGCGCCGCCCTGCGCCTGGACCTGCTCAGCCCGCAGCGGGTCCTCGAACGTGGCTACGCCCTGCTGACCGATTCCGAGGACCGGCCGGTGATGCGACCGTCCCAGGTTCGTCCGGGCGAAGCCGTGCACGCGCGCCTGGCCGAGGGCGAACTGGATCTGACCGTGGCGCAGCGCCGCCTGCTCTGACCATGACGCCGTGAGGGCAATCCCGCACGGCCCGGCAGGAGTCACGGTCGGCCTACAGCGGGCTTTGCTATTGCTTTCTACAATGACCGCTGACGCGCCGCGCCGCTGGTGCCGGCGATTCGCCCCTCCCTACAACCCAAGAAGGACTTGACCATGGAACACAAACTGCCAGCCCTGCCCTATGCCATCGACGCCCTGGCCCCGCACTACAGCCAGGAAACGCTGGAGTACCACCATGGCAAGCACCACAACGCCTATGTGGTGAACCTGAACAACCTGCAAAAGGGCACCGAGTTCGAGAGCATGACGCTCGAGGAAATCGTCAAGAAGTCGAGTGGCGGCATCTACAACAACGCCGCGCAGATCTGGAACCACAGCTTCTTCTGGAACTGCATGGCCCCCAATGGCGGCGGTGAACCCGCTGGTGCGCTGGCCGCGGCCATCAACGCCAAGTGGGGCAGCTACGCCGCATTCAAGGAAGCCTTTGTGAAGTCCGCCGTGGGCAATTTCGGCTCGGGCTGGACCTGGCTCGTGAAAAAGGCCGACGGCAGCGTGGACATCGTCAACACCGGCGCCGCCGGCACGCCCCTGACCAGCGCCGACAAGGCCCTGCTGACGGTGGACGTGTGGGAACACGCCTACTACATCGACTACCGCAACCTGCGCCAGAAGTTTGTCGAGACCTTCCTTGACAAGCTGGTGAACTGGAAG
Organism: Pseudomonadota bacterium; assembly: GCA_018242005.1. Lineage (GTDB taxonomy): Bacteria > Pseudomonadota > Gammaproteobacteria > Burkholderiales > Burkholderiaceae_C > Alicycliphilus. Next base: position 4,235 of record JAFECU010000145.1, read on the forward strand.
TTCGCAGAAGGCAACTTCGCCTGAAGCTGAAACGCGGCGGCACCCCTCATGTCGCCCAAGGGCCCGGAGAGTGATCTTCGGGCCCTTTTTCGTCGGACTGGAGTTTCCGCTCACGCGGGCCTCACCCACGCGCTCGCAAGCCGTTGTCACTATTGCGGAATATGGCTCTCTGGCTGCATGCACCCAGTTGTATCGCGGTGATCGCCTGACACTGGCCGGATCACGCGCCGGGCAGCACGTTCAACCGGTATCGCTGCTTGAGGCAAAAAAACAGCCCACTTGGGCTGCCTTGGCGGCCGGGCGGGGGCCGATCAGCGGTGCAGCTCGCCCGCATTCTCGGGTTGATACTCAATGCCGTCCACGCGCACCGTAACCTGGCCCGTCGGGCTCGGCATCTGGAACTCGTCGCCCACGCTCAGCCCCAGCAGGGCGATGCCCACGGGGGCAAAAATCGAGACCTTTTGGCCCGAGCCATCCATCTCCTTGGGGTAGACCAGGGTCAACGTATTCGTCTTGCCCGATTCGAGCATGGTGAAGCGCACGGTGGAGTTCATGGTCACCACATTGGGCGGCATGTCCTTGGGGTCGAACAGGTCGGCACGGTCTAGCTCTGCCTCCAACGCCTCGCGGCCGGGGAAGGACGCCGTCTGCTTCTCCAGAAGGGCCTCGATGCGCTCCATGTCCAGGGACGACAGGATGATGTGGGGTTTGCTCTGCATGGCAGGACTTCCTTGCGTAGGTGGGTGGCAGCCGGTGACTCGGCAATGCTCAAACGGACAAAAGCCCGGGCAACGGGGTTGTCCGGGCCAAGGCATGTTTGCAAAAAAACACCAGCTTGGTGCGATGCAATATTGTCCATCGCGCGCGCGCCTTTGCCAAGTGATGCCGTAGGTCTTTGATGTGAATTACGCGGAATTGACCTCAAGATCCGAAATCATCGGAGCAGCCATGCGGTCTTGTAATAATTTGTATGGTTTCACGGCCACTCTTTGTCTGGGGGCGGCTGCGTTTTTCGGGAGCATGGCGCAGGCGCAGGAAGCGGCGCCCGTGCCGCCCGTCGCGGCGCGCAACCAGGCGTCGGTGGAGGTGGTGGCCACGGGCCTGAGCCATCCCTGGAGCCTGGCCTTTTTGCCTGGCGGTCGTTTCCTGGTTACCGAGCGTCCGGGCCGCATGCGCGTGGTGGAGCCCGACGGGCGTCTGGCTCCACCGCTGGCCGGGCTGCCGCGGGTGGCGACGGGCGGGCAGGGCGGTCTGCTGGACGTGATCACCGACGCGGACTTTGCGCGCAACCGGCGCATATTTTTTTGCTACAGCGCACCCGCGGCTGAGGGAAATGGCAACAGCACAGCCCTGGCCAGCGCCACGCTGGCGCCGGATGCGTCGGCGCTGCACGACGTAAGGCGACTGTTCAGCCAGAGCCCCGAGGTGGCAAGCCAGTTGCACTTTGGCTGCCGCATCGTGCAGGCGCCGGACGGCAATCTGTTCCTCACGCTGGGCGAGCGTTTCAGCCGCAGAGACGACGCCCAGCGGCTGGACAACCACTTGGGCAAGGTTGTGCGCCTGGGGCCCACGGGGGGCGCCGTGCCGGGCAACCCGCTCGTCGGCCGAGCGGGCTCGCTACCCGAGATCTGGAGCTGGGGCCATCGCAATCCCCAGGGCGCCACATGGGGGCCGGACGGGCGCTTGTGGATCCATGAGCATGGCCCGCAGGGAGGCGACGAGATCAACCGGCCGGAGCCCGGCCGCAACTACGGCTGGCCGGTCATCACCTACGGCGAAGACTACGGCGGCGGCAAGATCGGCGAGGGTCGGGCCAAGGCCGGCATGGAGCAGCCGCTGCACTACTGGGTGCCGTCGATTGCGCCCTCGGGCATGGCGTTCCTTACCAGCGACAGGTATGGCGCGGATTGGCGCGGCAGCCTGTTCATAGGCTCGCTCAAGTTCGCGCGCCTGCACCGGCTGCAGCTGCAGGGCGCGCAGGTCGTGCGCGACGAGTATCTGCTCGACGGCCTGGCCGCGCGCATCCGCGATGTGCGCCAGGGGCCCGATGGCTGGCTCTACCTGCTCACCGACAGTGCCGACGGACAGCTGCTGCGCCTGCGACAATGACCGTTTGATTCTTGAACACCGACTGCCATGCTGCTTGACGCCACCGAATCCCAACTCGTGCTCGTGGACTACCAGGAGCGCCTGATGCCCGCCATCTTCGAAGGTCCGGCCGTACTGGCGAATGCGCGGCGCCTGGCCCGGGTCGCCCAGCTGTTGCAGGTGCCGGTGTGGGGTACCGAGCAGAACCCCTCTCGCCTGGGGCCCAACGATGCCGAACTGCGCGCCCTGTGCCAGCGCACCCTGCCCAAAATGCATTTCAGCGCCACCGAGGAAGGCCTGGGCGAGTGGCTGCGCCCGCCCGCGAAGCCCCAGGGAGGCAACGCGCGCAGCCTTCCCAGGCATCTGCAGAAGGGGCGCGAGCCACAGCCTGCGAGCGAGCGCCCCAGCATCGTGATTGCCGGCTGCGAGGCCCATGTGTGCCTGCTGCAGACGGCGCTTCAGCTCATCGAGGACGAGTTCGAGGTCTGGGTCGTGACCGACGCCTGCAGCTCACGCACGGAACGTAACCGAGACGCGGCGTTTGACCGCCTGGCCGGCGCGGGTGCGGAGTTGGTGACCACCGAGATGGTGGCGTTCGAGTGGCTGCGCGGCTGCGAGCACCCGGCGTTCAAAGAGATATTGTCTTTGGTCAAATAGGCCACAACTGCCTTGTGATAAACAGGTCGATGCTATTAATTTTGAATTTCCATGCCTGCCCAGGCAGCGTCAGCTTCCCGCAAGCGCGGCATGAATAATTATGAATTTTGGATAACCATCCCCTCGCGCCATACCGGCGCGGCGCATTCCAAGGAGACTGCCCCATGGCCGCAAACTACGCCGATTTCTTCCGTCGCTCCATCGACGAGCGCGACGCCTTCTGGGCCGAGCAGGCCCGCCTGATCGACTGGCAACAGCAGCCGCAGCAGATCTGCAACTACGACAACCCGCCATTTGCCAAATGGTTCGTGGGCGGCACCACCAACCTGTGCCACAACGCGGTGGATCGCCATGTGGTCACGCGCGGCCAGCAGAACGCCCTGGTGGCCATCTCCACCGAGACCAACACCGAGCGCGCCTACAGCTACGCCGAACTGCATCAGGAGGTGCAGCGCATGGCGGCCGTGCTGCAGTCGCTGGGCGTCAAGCAGGGCGACCGCGTGCTCATCTACATGCCCATGATTGCCGAGGCCGCGTTTGCCATGCTGGCCTGCACGCGCATCGGCGCCATCCACTCGGTGGTGTTCGGCGGCTTTGCCTCCTCGTCGCTGGCCTCACGCATCGAGGATGCCGAGCCCGTGGCCATCGTCAGCGCCGACGCGGGCTCGCGCAGCGGCAAAGTCGTGCCCTACAAGCCGCTGCTGGACGAGGCCATTGACCTGTCCGCGCACAAGCCATCGGCCGTGCTGATTGTCGACCGTGGCCTGGCCCCGGCCGCCATGCGCGCCGGGCGCGACCACGACTGGTCCGCGCTGCGCGAGCAGCATCTCAATGCCCAGGTGCCCTGCGTCTGGGTTGAATCCACCGACCCCAGCTACACCCTCTACACCAGCGGCACCACGGGCAAGCCCAAGGGCGTGCAGCGCGACACCGGCGGCTACGCCGTGGCCCTGGCGGCCAGCATGCGCCACATCTTCGACGCCAAGGCCGGCGAGGTCTATTTCAGCACCAGTGACATCGTCTGGGTGGTGGGCCACAGCTACATCGTCTATGGCCCGCTGCTCGCCGGCATGACCACCATCTTCTACGAGGGCCTGCCGACCCGGCCCGACGCCGGCATCTGGTGGAGCATCGTCGAAAAATACAAGGTCACGCACATGTTCTCGGCGCCCACGGCCGTGCGCGTGCTGAAAAAGCAGGACCCCGAATACCTCACCAAGTACGACCTCAAGAGCCTCAAGGCCCTGTGGCTGGCCGGCGAGCCGCTCGACGAGCCCACGGCCCAGTGGATCAGCGGCGCGCTGGGCGTGCCCATCATCGACAACTACTGGCAGACCGAGACCGGCTGGCCCATCCTCACGCTGTGCAACGGCGTCGAGCGGCAGAACCCGCGCTTTGGCAGCCCCGGCAAGGCCGTGTACGGCTACAACGTCAAGCTCATCGACGAAGCCACGGGCGAGGAGCTGACCACGCCCAACCAGAAGGGCGTGGTGGCCATCGAAGGCCCACTGCCTCCTGGCTGCCTGCAGACCGTGTGGCGCAACGATGAGCGCTTTGTCAACACCTACTGGAAGAGCATCCCCGGCCGCATGGTCTACAGCACCTTCGACTGGGGCATTCGTGACGCCGACGGCTACTACTTCATCCTGGGCCGCACCGACGACGTGATCAACGTGGCCGGCCATCGTCTGGGCACGCGCGAGATCGAGGAATGCATCGCCGGCCACTCCAACATTGCCGAGGTGGCCGTGGTCGGCGTGGCTGACCAGCTCAAGGGTCAGGTGGCCATGGCCTTTGCCGTGCCGCGCGACGCGTCGGGCCTGGTGGACGCCGCCGCGCGCCTGAAGTTTGAGGGCGAGGTCATGAAGCAGGTGGATGCGCAGCTGGGCGCCGTGGCCCGGCCGGCACGGGTGATTTTCGTCAACATGCTGCCCAAGACGCGCAGCGGCAAGCTGCTGCGCCGCGCCCTGCAGGCCGTGGCCGAGCGCCGCGACACGGGTGACCTGACGACCATGGAAGACCCCGTGGCGCTGCAGCAGATCAAGGAGCTGCTGGGCTAACGGGCCGCCGCTTACCGCTTCCGTGTTTTCTCAGCCCCCTGCGCCTGCCAGTCAGGCTCAGGGGGATTTTTTTTGAGGCTTAACGCTTGGCCGCGGGCTTGAGCAGTGTGGTTTCAAGCTTGTTCGCCAGCTGTGCCACGGCCAGTGCGGCCGGGCAGCCGGGCATTTGCTGCATCAGCAGCTGGCGGCGCATCACAGCCTCGCGGACCGAAGGATCGGCCGGGATGTCGCCCATGTGGATCAAGCGCATGGGGCGGCCGGAGTCGGTGGTCACAAAGCGGTCCAGCACCTGCTGCAGCTGGCTGGTGATGGCGCGGCCGTCGCCGGGGCGTGCGGCCTGGTTGACCACCATGTGCACATGCTGGCGCTTTTGCTGGGTGGTCAGTACCTTGATCGCGGCATAGGCGTCGGTCAGCGAGGTGGGCTCGGGCGTAGCCACGATCAGCACCTCATGCGCGAGCGACACGGAAAACAGCACCACGTCGGAGATGCCAGCGCCGGTGTCCAGCAGCACCACGTCGTAGTGCGGCGCGAGCGTCTGGATGACGTTCAGGAACTGGTTGCGCACTTCGGGCGTTAGGCGTGAATACTCGACCATACCCGAGCCCGCAAGAACCACCGAGAAGCCGCCCGGTGCCTTGATCACGGCCTCGTTCAACCTGGCCTTGCCGGTAAATACGTCGTGCAGCGTGGTCTTGGGATGCAGGTTCAGCACCACGTCCAGGTTGGCCAGGCCCAGGTCGGCGTCCAGCACCAGCACGCGCAGGCCCCGGCGCGTAAGAGCGGCGGCCAGGTTCGCCGATACGAAGGTCTTGCCCACGCCACCCTTGCCGCTGGTGACGGCAATGATGCGCGCTTCGATCGGCGCCGTGGCCGTGGGCGTGGCGAGGGGGGCCGGAGCGGTGGCGCCGGCCGAGGCGGGTGTCGGTTGCGGGGACAGCGCGTCGTTCATCTCGGGGCTTTCAATAGGCGCTGTTGGTGGGGGCGTTCAGGGGCGGAGGCAGCTGGCCCCAGTCCGTGGGGGCGTATAGCGGGCCGAACAGCAGGCTTTTCTCCTCGGCGCTGACGCTGCTGTCGGGCTGATTTTCGATGCTGACGCGGTTGCGGCCGGCCAGCTTGGCCTTGTACAGCTCGGCGTCAGCGCGATCGGTCCACAGTGCTGTCGTGCTGCGAATCCATTGCAGCGCAAACGCGCCGCCTATGCTGACGGTGACGTTCAAGGTCAGCGTCGGGGAAACATGCACGGGCGTGGATTCAATGGCGCGGCGCACGCGCTCGGCCACCACGCCACCAAAGGCAAACTGGCAAGAGGGCAGCACGATGGCGAACTCTTCCCCACCGTAGCGCGACACGGTGTCCATCGGGCGCACGCAGGACTCGAGCGTGCGCGCGACCGATTGCAGCACGAAGTCACCGGCCAGGTGGCCGTGCGTGTCGTTGACCTTCTTGAAATGGTCGATGTCGAGCATGAGCAGCAGCGCCGCCTCGCCCGAACGGGCCACGCGGTCGAGTTCGCGCTCGAGCACCGCAAGCACATGGCGCCGGTTCGGCAGGCCGGTGAGGGGGTCCTTCAGGGAAAGCTCGCAAAGCCCGTCGATCAGGCGCTGCAGGTATTGCGCCGGTGACTGTTCATGCAGCGCGTTCTCCGAGCCCAGGGACCGCGCCACCAATGCATGCGCCGTGGCCAGGCGCAGGTCACGCAGTCGAATGGAAGCAGAGGGCGCGGCGTCAGTCACAAAAAGAAACAAATTGGTTTTCGGCGATTCTAGCAGTTATGGCGTGGCCGGCTGCACGAGCGCCTCGCCGCCATCCAAGCCATGTGCCGCAGGCGCCACGGCGGACGTCCGTTGCAGCGCCGCGATGGCCTCCGCGTCGGTGCGGTAGGTGATGAAGTTGGGGCCGTGCACGAGGGCTCCCGCGCTCTCCAGGATGTGCTGCACCGGCAGCTTGATGCCCGCCACATGCAGCATGCCGCCGTGGCTTTGCAGCAACGCGCGCAGGCGCATAAAGGCCTCCACACCGGTCACGTCGATGCGGTTGATGGGCAGTGCGAACAGGCACAGGTGCCGGGTGTCCGGATGCTGGGCCAGTTCGTCGGCCACGCGCCGCTCCAGCGCGTTGGCGGAGGCGAAGTCGAGTTCCGCGTCCATGCGCAGCGCCAGCACATGCGGCGCCAGTGGGGCGATCTGCCAGAGGTGCCGGTCGCGCAGGCTGCCATCGGGGTGCAGGCCGACCTCGATGATGCGCGGGTGCAGGCGTTGGTACAGAAAGTGGCTCAGGTTCATCAGCAAGCCGACCAGTACGCCCCAGTACAGGCGTGGCGCGGTCGCCAGCGTGATGCCGAAGGTCGCCAGGCCGATCACGGTCTCCACGCGCGAGATGCGCCACAGCCTGAGCATGGTGCGCGGCTTGATCAGGTTGGTGATGGCCGCCACGACCACCGCGGCCAGCACCGACTGCGGTACATGGTAGAGCGCGGGTGTGAGCCACAGCAGCGTGGCCAGCACCAGCAGCAGCGCAAACAGCGTGGCCCAACCGGTCTTGGCGCCCGCGTACAGGTTGATGGCCGAGCGCGAGAACGAGGCGCTGGTGGCAAAGCTGCCGCACAGACCCGAGCTGATTTTGGCCATGCCGTGGGCGATCAGGTCCTGGTTTTCGTTCCAGCGTGTTCCGCCTTGTTGATGGTCCACCTTGGCGCTGGATGCCGTCTCCAGGAAGCTGACCAGGGTGATCACCATCACCGGCATCACCAGCGCACCCATGTCGTCCCATGGCAACCAACCCGGCCAGTACAGAGAGGGCAGTCCCGAGGGCAGATGGCCGATCACGGCGCCGTCGGCGTCCGCGTATCCCATGGCCCAGCTGATGGCGGCCGCCAGCGAGATGACGACGATCGCCGCCGGAAAGCTCGAGCCCCAGCGCTTGGCCAGCACGAGCAGCGTCCAGCTGCCCAGGCCGAAGGCCAGGGCGGTCAGGTCAAAGTGGTGCAGCGATGGGCTCATGGCCAGCGCATGCCAGCCCGTGCGCAGACCGAGCAGGGCCGGCAGCTGCGAAGCCAGGATCAGCAGCGCCGCGGCCTGCGTGAAGCCATTGAGCACTGGCGAGGTCACCAGGTTCAGCAGCCAGCCAAAGCGCACCACGCCCAGCACCAGCTGCAGCATCCCCGACAGCAGCGCCATCCACACGGCCAGGGCCACCCAGTCGGCGCTGCCGGGCTCGGCCAGGCCGGTGAGCGACGTGCCTATGAGCAGGCTGCTCAGGGCCGTGGGGCCCACGCCCAGGCGCGTGGACGAGCTCCAGAGCACGGCCACGAGGGCCGGAACGAGCGAGGCGTAGATGCCGGTGATCAGTGGCATGCCGGCGAGTGCAGCGTAGGCCACGCCCTGGGGTACCAGCATCAGGCCGACAGTCATGCCGGCCCAGAACTCGCCTCGAAGCAGCGTGGCCGTAGGGCGTGGCCAGGCCAGGAAGGGGAACAGGCGGTGTAGCAGGCGGGTGGGCATAGGGCGTGATTGTCACGCCAGCGCTAGCGGTTGTTGTCCTACCGAATTTTCAGCCCTTTCTGACCTGCGGATAGAGGAGGCGTCCCCTACAGTGGGCCTTGGTTTCAAAACACCGGAGAGTCGAGCATGCACAGAACTTCTTCCAGTCGGTCGGCCTTGCGTTGGACAACATGGGCGGCGGCACTGGCCATGGCCATCGGGCTGAGCGCCTGCAACAAGACCGAGGAGCGCACGACGGGCCAGCGCGTGGATGAGGCCATCAGCAAGACCGAGCAAGCGGCCCAGGAGGCCAAGAAAAAGGCGGAGACTGCCGCCGGCGAGGTGAGCGATGCCACGCGCCGTGCCGCATCCGACGCAGCCGCGCTGGTGGATGACGCCACCATCACCACCAAGGTCAAGGCCGGCTTGGCGCAAGACATGGATCTGGGCTCCCTCAAGATCGACGTGGCCACCAGCGCCGGAGTGGTCACGCTCAGCGGTCCGGTGAAATCGGAGCAGGCGCGCGAGCGTGCCGGCCAGATTGCCCAGGGCGTGTCGGGCGTGAGCTCGGTGGTCAACAAGCTCACGGTTTCCGGCGGTTGAGAGGACAAGCTCTAAGATTGGCGCATGACTCAGCCAAACGCCTCCGACCTCCGCACCCGCCTCATACACCACGACTATCGCCCGCCCGCGGGGTTTGAGGCGCCGCAACCCGCGGTGCACAAGGCGTCCACCGTCATCTTTCCGAACGTTGCCGCGCTGCGCGCGCGCGAATGGAAGGACAAGAGCAGTTATACCTACGGCCTGCATGGAACGCCCACCACCTACCAGCTCGAAGAGCGCCTGGCAACGCTGGAGGGTGGTGTCCAATGCCTACTCGTACCCAGCGGTCTGGCGGCCATCGCCACCGTGGCTCTGGCACTGCTGCGCCAGGGCGACGAGGTATTGATCCCGGACAACGCCTATGGCCCGAACAAAGCCCTGGCCGAGGTGGAGTTGCGCCACTATGGCATCAGGCACCAGGTCTACGACCCGATGGATCCGTCCGACCTGGCCACCAAGATTGGCGACGCGACGCGGCTCGTGTGGCTGGAGGCGCCCGGCTCGGTGACGCTGGAGTTTCCCGACCTGCCCGAGCAGGTGCGCCTCTGCCGTGCGCGCGGTGTGACCACGGTGCTGGACAACACCTGGGGCGCCGGGCTGGCCTTCGCACCGTTCGACCTCCTGGGTGATGGACAGCCGGGCGTGGACATCAGCGTGCATGCGCTGACCAAATACCCTAGCGGCGGTGGCGATGTGCTCATGGGCAGCATCACCACGCGCGACGAAGCACTGCACCTGAAAATGAAGCTCACCCACATGCGCCTGGGCCTGGGCGTGGGCGCCAACGATGTCGAGGCCGTGTTGCGCTCTCTGCCCAGCATGGCGTTGCGCTATCGCGCGCACGACATGGCTGCGCGTAGCCTGGCGCAGTGGATGGGTACGCAGGCGGCCGTGGTGCAGGTGCTGCATCCGGCGCTGCCTGGCGCCCCAGGTCATGATCATTGGCGTGCGCTGTGCGGCAGCGCCGGAGGTCCGGAGGGCGCCGCGGCCGGCTTGTTCAGCGTCGTCATTGATGCTCGCTACACGCAGGCCCAGGTCGATGCGTTCTGCGACGCCTTGCGCCTGTTCAAAATTGGCTACAGCTGGGGCGGGCCCATAAGCCTGGTCGTGCCCTACGACCTGCCCAGTATGCGCGAGCGCCCCACGCCGCACCTGAAGGCCGGCACGGTGGTGCGCTTCGCCGTGGGGCTGGAGGCCGCGGAGGACCTGCGCCGGGATCTGGCCCAGGCCATGGCGCACGCCTTCGCCGCTTGATCGGTGACTCCGTACGGCAGGCGGCTGCTGGGGTGGTGATTTCCTTGATGGCGGGCAAGGCCCGCACTCGGTAAGGTGGGTGCATCACCCGCTACCCAAGCCGTCGCCATGACCGATTCCCCCATGCCCGCGCCCAGTAGTTCCGCCCAGCCTCCGCTGGTGCTCAACCCCTTGGGTTGGGCAGATCCGTTTCGCTGGCTTGCCAGAGGCCTGCGCGACCTGACCGCGGCGCCAGGCATTGCCTTGTTCTATGGCGGCTGCTTCTGGCTGATGGCGTTGGTACTGGGCTGGGTATTTCGGAGCAGCCCCGAATACACCATGTCCCTGGTCAGCGGCTGTCTGCTCGTGGGACCGTTTCTGGCCATGGGGCTATATGAAGCTAGCCGCAGGCGCGAGGCGGGCCTTTCGCCCCAGTTGGGCGCTTCCATCACCTGCTGGGACAGCCACATGGGCAGCATGGGCATGCTGGTGCTGGTGTTGGTCGTGCTGGAGCTGCTGTGGGGCAGGGCATCGCTGGTGGTGTTTGCGGTGTTCTTCAACACCGGCATGCCGTCCACCACGGGCGTGCTGCAGGCCATCTTCAACCCCAGCAACTGGCAGTTTGTCGTTGTTTACCTGCTCGTGGGCGGCGTGTTTGCGGCCCTGGTGTTCTCCAGCACGGTGGTATCCATTCCCATGATCCTGGACCGCGACACCGATGCGCTGACGGCCGGGCTGGCCAGCATGCGCGTGGTGCTAGAAAACCCCGGCGTGATGCTGCTGTGGGGAGCGCTCATCACGGTCCCCGTGGTGCTCTCGCTATGGTGGACGTGGGGCGCAGCCCTGCTGGTGGTCGGCCCGGTGCTGGGCCATGCGAGCTGGCATGCCTATCGCGCGGCGGTGGCCGCGCCTGCCGTGGCGGCGCCGCCGCAGGGCGCTGCCTGAGCGGTGCAGCCGGCTTACAGCAGCTTGCGCAGCTGCGGCCAGACGTTGTCGAGCATGCGTGGATGGGCCTCGGCGCGCGGGTGGATGCGGTCGGGCTGGAACAGGGACGCGGCATCCGGCACGTCCGCCACGCCGTGCAGCAGAAAGGGCACGAGCGGTACCTTGCGTTCGCGCGCCACGGCCTCGTACATGGCGGCAAAGCGCCGCCCGTAGTCGGCGCCGTAGTTGGGTGGCATCTGCATGCCCACCAGCAGAACGCGCGTGCCGGCGAGTTGCGACTGCTCCACCATCCACGCCAGGTTGTCCTGGGTGCTGCCGAGTGGCAGGCCACGCAGCGCGTCGTTGCCGCCGAGCTCTATCACCACCACCGCGGGATTGTGCTGCCTGAGCAGCGCAGGCAGGCGCGCGCGCCCACCGGCCGAGGTGTCGCCACTGACGCTGGCGTTGATCACCGTGGCGGCGATCTTGTGCTGGGCCAACCGCTTTTCAAGCAGCGCCACCCAGCCGCTGCCACGCGCCAGACCGTATTCGGCGCTCAGCGAGTCGCCCACGACCAGGATCACAGGCGGCTTTGGGGCCGCCTTGATGCCCTGTTGCGCCAGCGCAGGAGCGGCGCCCAGAAGGGCCAGGGCGGCGGCCGCGATAAAGTCACGCCGAAACATACGCATCACTGTCGAGTACCTTTCATGTCCGAAATCTTTGCTGAAGCGGCAGCCAACACCGCCACCGAATCGCCCACGAAGCGCCAGCCCATCATCGCCGTGGAGCATGTGTGCAAGTCCGTCACCGACTCAACGGGCACGCTGGACATTCTGCGCGATATCGACTTTCGCCTGGCGCCGCAGGAGACCGCCGCCATCGTTGGCGCCTCGGGATCGGGCAAGAGCACGCTGTTGTCCATCATTGCTGGGCTGGATACTCCCACGCGCGGCACGGTGCGCCTGGCGGGCCAGGACCTGTTTGCGCTGGACGAGGACGAGCGCGCGGCACTGCGCGCGCGCCAGGTGGGCTTCGTGTTCCAGAGCTTCCAATTGTTGGGCAACCTTACGGCGCTGGAGAACGTGATGCTGCCTCTGGAGCTTGCCGGCAGCCGCGAGGCCCGCAGGCGAGCTGCCGACATGCTGGCCCGCGTGGGACTGAGCCAGCGCCTGCAGCATTACCCCAAGGTGCTGTCGGGCGGCGAACAGCAGCGAGTGGCCCTGGCGCGCGCCTTCGTCGTCGAGCCGGCCGTGCTGCTGGCCGACGAGCCCACGGGCAGCCTGGATTTCGCCACCGGCGAGACCATCATGGAGCTGATGTTTGCACTCAACCGCGAGCAGGGCACGACGCTCGTTCTGGTCACGCACGACCGCGCCATTGCAGCGCGCTGCGACCGGCGCATCACCATCGAGGCCGGGCGGCTGGTGTAGCGGCCCGGGCCCTGGCTTCAAAGGGTGCCCGCGCGCTCAGCGACGTCGAGTTCGACCCGGTTGCGCCCGCCGTGTTTTGCCCGGTACAGAGCGGCATCGGCTCGGCCTAGAACGGCCGCCTGCGTGTCGCCACGGCGGAAGAAGGTGCCGCCAATGGAAATGCTCAGGCCGTGCGTCGGCAGCTCGGGGACTCGCAGTTGTTCCACATTCGCGCGGATGCGCTCACCGGCCGCTTTGGCCTCTCTTACATCGTCCGCCGCGATGATGAAAACAAACTCCTCGCCCCCGTAGCGCGCCAAGTAGTCGGCCTTGCGCAATACCTGCCGCATGCTTTCGGCGACGGCCTTGAGCACCTGGTCGCCCACCAGGTGGCCATGGTTGTCGTTGATCTGCTTGAAGTGATCGATGTCCGCAATGAGAACGAAGAACTTTGACGCGCCGCGTTCGCAGCGGCTGATCTCCCGGTCCAGCGTCTCGCCCATGTGGTGGCGATTGAAGATGCCGGTCAATGCGTCGCGCTGGGCCATGTCCTTGATCGTGCGCAACGACTCCGTCAGGCGACGGCGGACGGTGCTCATGTAGCCTACCAGTGGCGCCGCCACGGCCATCGTGGTGGTCAGGGTGGTCCATTGAACCCACTCGACACGGGTGTCGACCAGATTGGGCCGATTGACGGTAAGCAGCAAGATGACGGCGGAGTACGCGGCCGAACACAGTGCACCCATGGCCAGCAGCTCGGCCGTGGTCAGCCGCAACACGCCAAAGAGCATGATCACCAGCAGCAATATCAGCAAGCCGCCGCGGATGGCACCTGCGTGATAGAGGATGAATGCCACAGCGCCAATGGCCACGGCCATTTGTGCCATCGTCATGCTCGGATCCTTGAACCGGAGGTTGATGTTGGCCTTGATCAGCGTAAAGAAAAGAAGGTTGGTGCAGGTGAAGATCGCAACCCATACGGGAGGGAACCATGGCGGCAGGAAGCCTAGCCAGCTCACCGTTGCCAACATCAGCGCACAGGGTACGTACACGGCCACGGAAAGCTGCAGGCGCCGAAGGCGCAGCCTTTGCCGGCCATCGATCGGCTGTGTTTGGGTGGCTAACGTCTGCAAAGTCATGACGCTGTCGCGCCTTCATAGGTCAAAGTGTGGGCATCTCCCGTTCATCATGCCATCAGCGGCATGGAAATGTCACCAAGCCGTATGTTTGAGGCCAATTCCATCAATCGAACGGCTCAAGCGGTGATGTCTGTTGAGGTCGGCCACCCGATGACGCGGGTGGCGCAATCCCAGCGTGCGGCGTCCATGCATCTGCATGAAGGCCCACCGCAGGACAACGCCCGAGCGGGAGGAAGGTCGGCGGCCAGATACGGCGCAAACTGATCCGTGGCCCGACGGTGGGCAGCGGTGGCTTTCCGGTTTACGCGACCGTTTCGCCGACCCTGCGCAGCACTTGCTGCATGCCGATCCCGCATGAGCCTGGGTCATCGACGCGCCGTGTCGGCGTGTTGGATTGCCGCGCCCGGCACGCGCGCGCGTTTGGCGCGCGATTCAGGTGCGCCGCGGCGCCATGCAGGCCGCCGCCGTGAACAGCACGTCGGTGGAGGAATTCAGCGCCGTCTCGGCCGAGTCCTGCAGCACGCCGATGACGAAGCCCACGCCCACCACCTGCATGGCCACGTCATTGTTGATGCCGAACAGGCTGCAGGCGAGCGGGATCAGCAGCAGCGAGCCTCCGGCCACGCCCGAGGCGCCACAGGCGCAGACCGAAGCCACTACGCACAGCAGCATGGCCGTGGGCATGTCCACCGCAATACCCAGGGTATTGGCTGCGGCCAGCGACAGCACGCTGATGGTGATGGCGGCGCCCGCCATGTTGATCGTGGCGCCCAGCGGAATGGCGATGCTGTAGGTCTCTTCGCTCAGGTTCAGGCGCTTCGCCAGAGCCAGGTTGATGGGAATGTTGGCGGCCGAGCTGCGCGTGAAGAAGGCCGTCACGCCACTCTCGCGCAGGCAGGTGAACACAAGGGGGTAGGGGTTGCGGCGGATGGTCAGGAACACGATCAAGGGATTGACCACCAGGGCCACAAACAGCATGCAGCCCATCAGCACCGCCAGCAGCTGTGCATAGCTCCACAGCGCTTGCGTGCCCGCTTCGGCAAAAGTGGCTGCCACCAGGCCCAGAATGCCCAGTGGCGCGCAGCGGATCACCCACTGGATCACCTGGGTGACGGCCTGGGCGCCGTCCTGCAGCGCCTCGCGGGTGGATTCGCTGGCATGGCGCAGCGCCACCCCCAGGGCCACGGCCCAGGCCAGGATGCCGATGTAGTTGGCCTCCTGCAGCGCCTTGACCGGGTTGGTCACCATGCTGCTCACCACGTTCAGCAGCACCTCGGAGACTGCACCAGGCGCGTCAGCCCCCTGGGCGGCGGACTTGAGCGCGAGGGTGCTGGGAAACCACATGCTGGCGGCCACTCCCACGGCTGCCGCGGCCAGCGTGCCGATGGCATACAGCAGCAGAATAGGGCGCATGTGCGTGTTCTCGCCCGGGCGGTGGTTGCTGATGGCGGCCATCACAAGCACGAATACCAGAATCGGTGCAATAGCCTTCAGCGCGGAGATGAAGATATGGCCCAAAAACGCCACTGGGGGCGTGGCGGCGGGCCAGGCAAGGGCCAGTGCCATGCCCAGCAGCATGGCGATCACGATCTGGGTGACCAGGCTGGTGCGCTGCGCCCAGCGCAGCAGGGGAGAGAGGATCATGGAGCTAAACGATCAGGTACTGGGAGCCGCGCGAGCCTGCGGGGGTGGCAGGCATGGCGCTTGCGCCATGGCGGGTGGCCAGGGGGCTCATGAAGCGGGCTTGGACGCGATTCTAAAAGCCCGGCCTGAATGCCCGGTCCCCATGCCCGGATAATGCCGCCCCATGTCCTCCCCTAAAGTCCTGTTCGGTTTTCATGCCGTGGGCGTGCGCCTGAAGACGGCGCCGCAATCCATCATCGAGGTGTATTACGAGCCTACGCGTCGCGATGCGCGCATGCGCGAGTTTCTCTCCCGCGCCAAGGAGGCGGGCCTGCGCCTGATCGAGGCCGACGGCCTGCGCCTGGCCAAGCTCGCCGGCAGCCACGGCCACCAGGGCGTGGTCGCGCGCGTCGAGGCCGTGGCGCAGTTGCATTCGCTCGATGAACTGCTCGACCAGCTCGAGGCCGACGGCGTGACCAAACCGCTGCTGCTGGTGCTCGACGGCGTGACCGACCCGCACAACCTGGGCGCCTGCCTGCGCGTGGCCGACGGTGCCGGCGCGCATGCCATCATCGCGCCCAAGGACCACGCCGCCGGCATCAACGCCACCGTGGCCAAGGTCGCCAGCGGCGCGGCCGAGACCGTGCCCTACTTCATGGTCACCAACCTGGCGCGCACGCTGGGCGAACTCAAGGAGCGTGGCATCTGGGTCATCGGCACCGCGGGTGAGGCCGAACAGACCCTGTATCAGGCCGACCTGAAGGGCCCCACCGCCCTGGTGCTGGGCGCCGAGGGGCCGGGCATGCGCCAGCTCACGCGCAAGACCTGCGACCTGCTGGTGCGCATCCCCATGAGCGGCGCGGTGGAAAGCCTGAACGTCAGCGTGGCCAGCGGCATTTGCCTGTACGAGGCGCGGCGCCAGCGGGGTGCGTGAGTCGCGGCGCGTCTATCGCGAGCGCCCGTCGAAATGCTGCACGGGGATGGCGTCGAGATCGAGCCCGTCGACGCAGCGCAGGTTGATGGCCGCCACGGCTTGTCCCTGGGGGTCGGTGGCCTCCGCGTAGGGATGGATGCCGCAGACCCTGCAGAAGCGATGGCGGATGACCTGCTTGTTGAACAGGTAGGTGCCAGCGGCTGATTCGGGTGTCGTCAGATGCAGGCTGGCACGGGGCACGAACCAGAGCAGCGACCCCGTGCGTGTGCATATCGAGCAGTTGCACGAGAGCGCGCGCTCAATGCTGCCCTCGACCTCGAAGGCCACGGCGCCGCAGTGGCAGCTTCCGGTGTAGGTGGGCATGGTGGCTCCTTCAGTTGGCATTGGACGATACGCCGGCGGGCATGAACACCGCAGGTGACGCCCGACAAGGATGGCTGCTTCTCAGACCATGGAATGCAGGCCGATGCAGTTGCCTTCGGTATCCGTCACCAGGGCGATGTGGCCGTGCGGCGCGATGGAAAACTTGGGCTTGAGCACCTGGCCACCCGCGAGCTGCACGCGGCCCTGCTCGACGGCGCAGTCGTCGCAGGCGAAGTACACCAGGGTGCCGCCGCCGCCGGAGGACATGCCCTCCATCTTCACCAGCATGCCGC
>JAFECU010000146.1 GCA_018242005.1 Pseudomonadota bacterium
CACGGGCATGCGCTCGCCGAGCTTTTGGCCCGTCACCTTGGCAGCCCGTGACTTCATGTCGCGCAAGGGCGCCAACCCCTGGCGCGCGGCGAACCACGAGAGCAAGCCGCAGAGGGCGATGGCGGCGAGCACATACAGGGCCAAGCTGCGCCGCAGGCCGTCGAGAAACTGCGTGTGGTGATCCGTATCCGCGGCGATCCAGACGGTAAGGGGAGCGGGGGAGTAGGCCGGGGCGGCCTTGAAGACCAGTGTATGGAACCGGGCACCGTCGTGCCGCAACATCCCAAACACCTGGTTTTCACCGGCGTGCGGGGTCTTGTCGCCGCGCATGGTGGGGATGAACCCGCGGGATTGAAAGACCACTGCTCCTTGTCCATCCTGGACTTGGGCGTAGAGATCATGGTGATAGCTCAGCGCCTCGCCCAGTCGCCGGCGAGCGTCGTCCGCCGAGTTGGCATTGCGCAGAATTTCCTCGATCAGGTGTTGCTTGTCTTGCAGCGCCATCCGATCGAGCTCGACGAAATGCCGCTCGGTCTCGACCAGAAACAAAGCGCCCAGCCCCAGCACCACCGAGGCCGCCACCGCAGTGAAGAGCAGGGTCAGGCGCTGCGTCAGCGGCAACCGGCCCCAACGAACCCGCAACGCCACCTATTCCTCCTGCGGTACGTCGAGCACATAACCCATGCCGCGCACGGTCTGGATGAGCTTGACCGGGTGCCCCTCGTCGATCTTCATGCGCAGTCGTCGCATCGCCACTTCGATGACGTTGGTGTCGCTGTCGAAGTTCATGTCCCACACCTGCGATGCGATCAGGGAGCGTGGCAACACCTCGCCGTGGCGGCGCATCAGCAGTTCCAGCAGGCCGAACTCCTTGGCCGTCAGGTCCACGCGCTTGCCATTGCGCGAGACCCGGCGGCGCAGCAGGTCCAGTTCCAGGTCGGCCACGCGCAACGTGGTGCCTTCGTTGCCCGCCGGGCCGCGGCGCAAGATGATGCGCACGCGGGCCAGCAGTTCCGCAAACGAGAACGGTTTGACCAGATAGTCGTCCGCACCAAGCTCCAGTCCCTTGACACGGTCTTCCACCTGGTCGCGTGCGGTCAGGAACAGCACTGGCATTTGCAGGCCGCGCTCGCGCAGCGATTGCAGCACCTGCCAGCCGTTCAGCCCGGGCAGCATGACATCCAGGATCACGAGGTCGTAGGCACCGTGCAAGGCCATGTGCAGCCCATCGGTGCCATGGGGCACCAGGTCCGCGACATACCCGGCCTCGCTCAAGCCCTGGCGCAAATATTCACCAGTCTTGGGCTCGTCTTCGACGATCAGTATCTTCACCCGCATGCTCCGTTAAAGGTTCCCACGTAAGTGTGCCGCGTTGGATGGCTGCCAACACGAAGCTGACAAGAATGTAATGTTGCAAACATCTTGCTGAAAGGGCGGGCTCTCCAGAATCTCCGACGTGAGATCAGAGATGTTTTCAGAGGAGACCATGGCCCATTCCCATCACCTGCCATCCTTCAGGGCCCTGTTGCCTTGGGCACTGGCGTTGTTCGCAGGGGCGGCTTTTGCACAAGCCCCGGCAGATACCGAAGCCCCCCAGCCTTCACTGCCGACGAAGCTGCAGTATTCGTCCGCCATCGGTGCGTACCAGGCCTATGCGGATCAACAGGTGCAATCCTGGCGTGAAGCCAATGATCGCGTGGGCCAAATCGGCGGTTGGCGCGCCTATGCCAAGGAAATCAAGACGGGCAAG
>JAFECU010000147.1 GCA_018242005.1 Pseudomonadota bacterium
AAAGCCTGTAACGCTTACCCACAAAGCGTTAGAAGCTACGTTTAAGTGAGCATCAACGCTGCGCCGTGGCCAATCGCAAGGCCAGGCCCAGGAACACCAGCCCGGCCACGCGGTTGAGCAGCCGCTGCGCGCGCGCCGAGCGTTGCAAGATGGCGCCGAACGCGCCCGAGAAGCAGGCGATCGCGCCAAACACCAGCAGCGTGGCCAACATGAAGACCAGGCCCAGCAGCATGATCTGCCGCGCCATGGCGCCCTGCGCCGGGTCGGCAAACTGCGGCAAAAAGGCCAGGAAGAACACCAGCACCTTGGGGTTGGTGAGGTTCATCACCACACCGCGCCCCACCATGCGCGCCGCGCCAGGGCTGACGGCTGGCGAAGCCGGCGGGTTCGTCGCGCCATGGGTGGCTGCCTCCTGCTGCACCTCCTGCACCTCGGCACGCGCACGCAAGGCGCCCCAGGCCAGCCAGGCCAGGTAGGCCGCGCCACAGAACTTGAGCACCGTGAACGCCACGCTGGAGGCCGCGAACACCGCCGCCAGCCCCAGCGCCACCGCCGTGGTATGCCCCACCAGCCCCAGGCACAGGCCCAGCACCACGCACATGCCGGCGCGCCAGCCGCGCTGGGCCGACTGCACCAGCACAAAGATGTTGTCCGGCCCCGGCGACAGGGCAAGCAGCACGGAGACGCCAAAGAAGGCCAGCAGGGTTTCGACGGAAGGCATGGGGGTTCGCAGACAGGGGGAATCGGTGGAGTGGCGCCGGACTGCCGCCACAATCGGTGCTTTCGCCCGACCGCATTCAGTTTACGCAATGGATTTCTTTCTCGTGCTGGCCCTGGCCTTTACCGGCACCTATCTGCTCAACCACCAGCAACAGCGCAGGCGCATCGCGCTGCTCGCCCAGCATCTGCAGCCCTACCAGATCGAACAGCAGATGGAGACGCTGACCCAGGGCTATCTGCGCGCCATGGGCGAGCAGGACCTGGAGCGCCGCCTGCAGGTGCTGGGCGTGCTCGCCCCCACCGAGGCGCAGCTGACCGGGCAGTTCGAGCGCTTTGCGGCCGACTTTCGCCGCGTGCCCGCGCCGCTCGCGCGCGTGAGCCGCCTGCCGCTGGGCCTGCCGTTTGCCACCCAACTGTTTCCCGCGGCCAGCTTCGACATGCGCGATCTGCTGGACCTGCACGCGCGCGGCATGGCCCGCGCCCTGCGCAACGAGGACGGCCTCTCGCCGCGCGACCGCGCCTACACCATGACGGCCGAGCTGCTGCTGATGCAGCACAGCTGCCACTGGTTCTGCAAGTCCAAGGCCGTGGCCTCGGCACGTGTCATGGCGCGCCACCAGACCTCGCACGCGCAGCTCGTGGCCTCGGTCTCGCCCGAGACGCGCAAGGCCTATCGGGCGCTGACCGGGCCCGTGTAGGCCTTCACCCCAGGCCCAGCGCCACCACGCCGACCGCGATCAGCAGCGCCCCCGCGAGGCGGGCCGCGCGGTCGCCCTCGCCCAGCAAATGCCCGCCAATGAGCGCGGCAAACAGCATGGACACCTCGCGCGCCGGCGCCACATGGGACAGGGGCGCGCTCTGCATGGCAAACAGCACCAGCACATAGGCCACGGGGCTGACCAGCGCCACCAGCAGCGCAAAGCGCCACTGCGCGGCCCACAGGCGGCCGAGCTCCACGCGGTCGCGCAGCGCCACGGGCGCCAGCACCAGCACGCGCACGAAGTTACCCATGTAGTCCACCAGGATGGGTGACAGCAGCATGGCCTTGACCGCATAGCCATCGACCACCGTGTAGCTGGCGATGAACACGCCGGTCAGCACGCCATACGCCATACCCTTGCGCACGCGCCGGCGCGCCTGCGGCTCGTGTGCGGCGCGCAGCAGGCCGGGGCCGCCGGCAATCAGGAACACGCCACCCACGACCCCCGCCACGCCCAGCACGCCCAGGGCCGAGAGCCGCTCGCCCAGCAGCGTGACGGCCACGAGGGCCGACAGGAGCGGCCCCGTGCCGCGCGCCAGCGGGTAGACCACCGTCAGGTCGGCCTTGCGGTAGCCGCGCAGCAGCACCACGTAATAGACCACATGCAGCACGCCGCTCACCGCGACGATGGCCCATTCGCGCAGGCCCCACAGCGACACGGCGCCGCGCCCCAGCCACCAGCCCAGCGGCGCCCAGACCAGCATCATGAGCACGGCCGTGAAGAAGGCAAAGCGCGCGTCGCCCCCGGCCTTCTTGGCGGCGATGTTCCAGAGGGCGTGGATCAGCCCCGCGAGGATGATCAGGGCGAAGGCGCTCGTTGACATGGAAGGCCCAGGCTCAGGTAGTGGTGCGGGTTGATTCGCGTGGCCAGGGCATGCAGTGCCCACAGACCTCGTCATCCCCGCGCAAGCGGGGATCCAGGCGCCACAACATCGGTTGATTCGTCACTGCCGTGGATCCCCGCTTGCGCGGGGATGATGGGGGGCCTGGAGAAGCTGTGCAACAAAACCCGGCGCTGCCACCGCGTGCAAGCGGGCATGGGTTCAGGGTGCGCAGGACTGACTCAGGCCCGGCCGATGATGCTGGCCGTGGCCATGAGCTCCTCGAGCAGCGCGAACGACACCTTGCCCGAGCTCAGGTAGGGGTCGAACTCGGGTTTCTCGGAGTACTTGAGCACGATGGAATGGTTGAGCTTGGCCAGGTTCACATGGCCCATGGTCCAGCCGCCAAAGCGGCGCTCGCTGATTTCCTCGAAGGCCAGCAGCTCCACATCCTTGTGGCGCGCATCGCGCTGGATATGGCCGTAGAGCTCGCTGACCGTGGCGCGCCCACCCTCGATGGCCTGCAGGAAGATGCCGCCGCCATAGCAGAGCACGCCGGTGATGCCGCTGGCCGGGTTGTGCTGGCGCGATTGGGTGAGGATGGCCTCGATGGCCGCGGGCGAGGTGTCGACCGCGCGGCTGACGTAGAGCAGACGAACCAGCATGTCAGTTCCTTCCGGGGATGAGGGCCAGAAACTCGCGGCGCAGCGTGGAGTTGGTGAGGAACACGCCGCGCATCACGGAGTTGATCATCTTGCTGTCCATCTCGCGCACGCCGCGCCAGGACATGCAGAAATGGCTGGCCTCCATGACGATGGCCAGGCCGTCGGGCTGGGTCTTTTCCATGATCAGGTCGGCGAGCTGCACCACGGCCTCCTCCTGGATCTGGGGGCGGCCCATGACCCAGTCCACCAGGCGTGCGTACTTGGACAGGCCGATGACGTTGGTGTGCTCGTTGGGCAGCACGCCTATCCAGATCTTGCCGATCACGGGGCAGAAATGGTGGCTGCAGGCGCTGCGCACGGTGATCGGGCCGACGATCATGAGCTCGTTCAGATGTTCGGCGTTCGGAAACTCGGTGATCGCGGGCGGGCGCACGTAGCGGCCCTTGAAGACCTCGTTCAAGTACATCTTGGCCACGCGGCGCGCGGTGTTCTGCGTGTTGTGGTCGCCCGTCGTGTCGATGACCATGCTGTCGAGCACGCCCTGCATCCTGGCCTCGACCTCGTCGAGCAGGCCCTCGAGTTCGCCCGGCTCGATGAATTCGGCAATGTTGTCGTTGGCATGAAAGCGCCGGCGCGCGGCGAGCACCCGTTCGCGGATCTTGACGGACACGGGCGTGCCCTCATCGGGCGGCGGGGCGTTCGGTGCGGCTGCGGGTTCTGAAGACATGGCGGCATGGTACCAGCGAATGCACACGCGGGTTATATGAGTGTTTTACGGCCTCATCGCTTATATGACAAGCGTGAGCA
Source organism: Pseudomonadota bacterium (assembly GCA_018242005.1). Lineage (GTDB taxonomy): Bacteria > Pseudomonadota > Gammaproteobacteria > Burkholderiales > Burkholderiaceae_C > Alicycliphilus. Next base: position 3,774 of record JAFECU010000147.1, read on the forward strand.
GCTATACAAATAGTAGTCTTCAGTAGCGATTGCCCGTGACCCACAGCGCCGCACGCATGAGGCCGAAGGCAATGCGGTCGAGCACCCGCTCGCGCCAGGGGCGCACCGCGTACTCGCGCGGGTCGAGCGGGCGTCCGCCGTTTTGCATGGCGCGCACCAGGCGCTGGCGCAGCTCCTGTGCAAAGGGGGAGTCGCGCACCACCACGTTGGCCTCGCGCGCGAGCAGCAGCGACAGCGGGTCGAGGTTGCTCGAGCCCACCGTGGCCCAGGCACGCCCGCCCTGCGCGTCGATCACCGCCACCTTGGCATGCAGGAAGCTGGGCTCGTATTCGTAGATCTCCACGCCCGCCGCCAGCAGGGCGCCATACACCGGCCGCGCCGCGTGGTACTGCATGAAGTATTCGTAGCGTCCCTGCAGCAGCAGGCGCACGCGCACGCCGCGGCGCGCCGCCATCACCAAAGCCCGGCGCAGCTTGCCGCCGGGCACGAAGTAGGCGTTGGCGATGATGATTTCGCGCCGCGCCTGGGCAATGGCACGCAGGTAGGCGCGCTCTATGCGCGTGCGGTGGCGCAGGTTGTCGCGCAGCAGCAGGGCGGCGCGCATGCCGCGGCCGCCGGCCTTGGCCCAGCGCGCGGCCACGCGCGCCGCGCTGGCGGCGCGCATATCGGCCAGCGCCAGCGACAGGCGGCGGTGGCGCACGTCGCTCACGGCGCGCATGCGCCACCACAGCTGCTCCATGGTGTCGCTGGCGTGCTGCACCAGGCTGCCCACGGCACGCACGGCGAAGTCAAAACGGGGCGCCTTCAATGGGCCATGGTGGGGGTCGTAAAAATCGTCCAGCACGTTGATGCCGCCGCAAAACAGCACGCAGCCGTCGATCACGCACAGCTTGCGGTGCAGCCGGCGCCAGCGCATGGGCAGCAGCAGTCCCAGCGGCCCCAGCGGCGAATACACCTGCACATGCACGCCGGCGGCCATGAGGCGCGAGCGCCAGGGCTCCGGCAGGCGGCCCGTGCCCACGCCATCGACGACCAGATGCACGCGCACGCCGCGCCCGGCCGCGCGCATCAGCGCCTCGGCCACGTCGGCGCCCGCGCCCGTGCAGTCGAAGATGTAGGTCTCGAACTGGATGTCGGACAGGGCCGCATCCATGTCGGCGATCAGGGCCGGAAAGAACTCCCGCGTGCCCTGCAGCAGCTGGATATGGTGGTCAGTGGCGATCCTGGTCTGGCGCGGGATGCCCATGCCATCACAGCTTGAATTCCGCGATCAGCGGCAGGTGGTCGGACATGCGCCACCAGATGCGCCCGCGCGGCACCTGCAGGCCCAGCGGCGTGAGGCCGCGCACGTACACATGGTCGAGCTGCACCACGGGAAGGCGCGCAGGGTAGGTGAAGGGCTGGGGCGCATCGTCATACTCATACAGGCCGAAGCCCGCCAGCATGCGCTTGATCTGCATGCCCCAGTCGTTGAAGTCGCCGGCCACGACCAGCGGCGCGCCCGGCGGCACCTCGCGCTCTATGAAGCGCTGCAGCTGCTGAATCTGGCGTATGCGGCTGCCGGGCACCAGCCCCAGGTGCACCACGATGGCGTGCACGAGCCGCCCCTGCACCTTGACCTCCACATGCAGCAGGCCGCGCTGCTCGAAGCGGTGGTCGGAGATGTCCTCATGCTGGTGGCCCATCACGGGCCAGCGCGTGAGCAGGGCGTTGCCATGCTCGCCGTGGCGCGTATAGGCATTGGTGCGATAGACGGAGGCATAGCCCTCGGGCGCCAGGTACTCGGCCTGGGGCACGCGCGGCCAGCGCTTGAAGTACGCGGCCTCCTTGTGGTTCATCTTGCGCACTTCCTGCAGGCACACGATGTCGGCGTCGAGCTGCTCCACGGCCAGGCCCAGGTTGTGGATCTCGAGCCGGCGCGCGGGCCCCAGCCCCTGCACACCCTTGTGGATGTTGTAGGTCGCAACGCGCAGGATGCCCGAATGCTCAGCGGGTAGTTCGATCTGTAGCGGGGTCATCGTCAAACGAAGCGTGGCAGCCAGGATATGGCCTCGGCATTGGAAGGCGAGAAGCAGCGGTCCGCCGCCTCGCGCCAACCCATCCAAGCATACGCCGTGTGCTCGCGTGGATTCAGGACCACGGGCGTCCCTGACGGCACAAGCAGACCGAACACATGCTCGGTGTTGAGGTATACACCCGGAGCATAGCGATGTCGCCACTGTGGGTAAATGGCGTAGACATTCTCAAGCCCCCAGTCGCGCAACCGGCAGCCAGGGGCGGCCGCGTCAATACCGGTCTCTTCCCGCACCTCGCGCGCCGCAGTGGCGGCGAAGTCTTCTGCCAGGCTGTCCTTGCTGCCGGTGACCGACTGCCAAAAATCATCGGACG
>JAFECU010000148.1 GCA_018242005.1 Pseudomonadota bacterium
CACGCGCCAGTGCAATTTGCTCCGCCCTGCCTGCGGCAGGAACGCCGCGATTGGCGACCAGGATCTTTTTAAACATGGACTACCTCGCGGCTCATCGCCCGCGCGCTGGCGCGCGCCAGTGCAATTTGCTCCGCCCTGCCTGCGGCAGGAACGCCGCGATTGGCGACCAGGATCTTTTTAAACATGGACTACCTCGCCGTTCATCATTCAATGACGAACAGCGGCTGACCGTATTCGACCGCCTGGCCGTTTTCGCCAAGAATGCGCGTCACGGTGCCCGACTTGTCGGCCTCGATCTCGTTCAGAATCTTCATGGCCTCGATGATGCAGATGGTCTCGCCCTCCTTGACCTGGCTGCCCACCTCCACAAAGGGCTTGGCACCGGGGCTTGCCGCGCGGTAGAACGTGCCCACCATGGGCGACTTGACGACATGGCCCGTGGGCGCAGCGGCTGCCGCGGGGGCTGGCAACTCGGCCATCGGGGCGGCCACAGGCGCGGCGGCTGGCGCCTGCACGGGGGCTGCTACATACTGCTGCACGACGGCGGCACCACTCTTGACGATGCGGACCTTGCCCTCGGCCTCGGTAATCTCCAGTTCGGAGACATTCGACTCGGAAACCAGGTCGATGAGGGTCTTGAGTTTTCGCAAATCCATGGGAGCTCCAACGGCTAGAAACAGAATGGGGGGCGAATTTACCTTAATTTCAGACTATTTCGCCGAAACCACCCTAAAAAGCCACCATCTCCAATGAGGAGACGTTGTCTCTACAGGCTCTTGGACCAGTTTTGCAGGTCCTGCGTCGTCAACTGGCCTATTTTACGCCTCGAAATGCTGCCATCTGCAGCAAACATCACCGTAAACGGCAATCCACCCTTGTCATTGCCCAGACCCCGCGAAAGCTCGGTGCCGCCAAGGCCACCGAGGGCGACGGGGAAATCCAGCGGCACGCGCTGAAGGAATTTCTGCACATTGGCCGGTTGATCGATCGCCAGGCCCAGCACCTGCCAGCCCTTGGCACGATGTTCACCATAGTAGGCATTCAGCAGGGGCAGCTCCTGTATGCAGGGCGGGCACCAGGTGGCCCAGAAATTCAGCAGCAGGGGGCGGCCATGCAGGGATTTCATGTGCAGCGCCTGGCCGTCCAGACCCTCAAAGCTGGAGTTCCACAGCGCCTCATGCGCGCCCTCTTTCACGGCACTGACGCGCAGGCGCCAGGCGGCCAGGCCGGCGCCGCCAAGCCCGGCCACGGCGCCCACAGCCAACATCAGCCAACGACGGCGTGCGGCCATGGCACTGCCGGGCGAGGATTCGGGATTCGGGTTCACGGCGGGATGATTCATCGCATGGGCTCGGAAGAAGGCGCCTGCTGCAACAAGCGGCGCACGGCGGCCATGTCTCCGCGCGGTACACGGCCGCGCGCATCCGGGCGCAGGGCGCCACGCAGGTCGTCCAGGTCATAGATCAACAGGTGCACGCCAATGTCCTCGTTCAGGGCGCGGCAGTGGCTGATCATGCTCAGCACGTCGATCACTTCGCCGTGCAGCCCGGTCACGTTACCGGGCTCGTAGCGGATCCGGTGGTCTATGAGGGCGATCTCCGCCGACTTCGGGTCGTCGCAGAACAGCGCAATATGGATGTCGGACAGCCGTGTGGCCGTGCCATGCCAGACGGCACCGCCCAGATAGGGGCGAAATGCCTGCATGCGCTGCATCCACACCAGCGCCAGTTCGCGCAGCGCGCGCAGCTCCAAGGGCTGGGTATCTGCGCAAAACAGGCCTATGTACTCACGCACGGCGTCCTCGACGAGGTCGTTGTCGGGCAGCGCCGTGCGCGAGGGCAGGCCCAGCTGCTTGATGGCGCGGCGCTTGGCCGGCCCCCACTCCAGCCCCTCCTCGACCACCAAGCGGGCGGCGGCATTGGCGATTTCGGTAACCAGGGCGTTTTCCATGGTGGCGGCAATCCCAGACATATGCCTTGCATTGTCGCCTCATCCGGACATCTGCGATTGATTCATAGAATCGGCACCCATGCATATACATATCCTGGGCATTTGCGGCACCTTCATGGGCGGCCTGGCCGCGCTGGCACGCGAGGCCGGCCACCGCGTCACCGGCTGCGACAGCGGCGTCTACCCTCCCATGAGCGACCAGCTGCGCGCCCTGGGAATTGAACTCATCGAAGGCTATGGCGCCGAGCAGCTGGCGCTCAAGCCCGACATGTTCGTGGTCGGCAACGTGGTCAGCCGCGCCCGCCTGGCCGATGGCACGGCGAAGTTCCCGCTCATGGAGGCCATCCTGGACGCCGGCGCGCCCTACACCAGCGGCCCGCAGTGGCTGGCCGAGCATGTGCTGGCCGGCCGCCATGTGCTGGCCGTGGCCGGCACGCATGGCAAGACCACGACCACGTCCATGCTGGCGTGGATTCTGGAATGCGCGGGCCTCGCTCCGGGTTTTCTGGTCGGCGGCGTGCCGATGAACTTCGGCATTTCGGCGCGCCTGGGCGCGCAGGCCACGGGGCAGGAGCGGCCGCTGTTCGTGATTGAAGCCGACGAGTACGACACAGCCTTCTTCGACAAGCGCAGCAAGTTCGTGCACTACCGCCCGCGTACAGCGGTGCTGAACAACCTGGAGTTCGACCACGCCGACATCTTTGACGACCTGGGCCAGATCGAGCGCCAATTCCACCACCTGGTGCGCACCGTGCCGCCCTCGGGCCGCGTGGTCGTCAACGGACTGGAGGAAAGCCTGGCGCGCGTGCTGCACCAGGGCTGCTGGAGCGGCGTGGCCAGCTTTGGCGCGGCCGTGAGCGACTTTGCGGCACGCGGCGAGCCGCACGACTTCGAGGTGCTGCGCCGCGGCGAGCCGGTGGCGCGAGTGCAGTGGCAGCTTTCGGGCGTACACAACCAGCTCAACGCCCTGGCGGCGATTGCGGCTGCCGCGCATGTGGGCGTGGCGCCCGCGCTGGCGGCCCAGGCGCTGACGCGCTTCGAGAACGTGCGCCGGCGCATGGAACTGCGCGGCACCGTGGCGGGCATCAGCGTCTACGACGACTTTGCCCACCACCCCACGGCGCTGCGCACCACGCTCGACGGCCTGCGCCGGCGCGTAGGCAGCGGCGCGCGCATCCTGGCGGTGTTCGAGCCGCGCAGCAACACCATGAAGCTGGGCACGATGAAGTCGCAGCTGCCCTGGGCGCTGGAGCAGGCCGACCTTGCCTTCTGCCACACCGCCGGGCTGGACTGGGACGCGGCCGAGGCGCTCGCGCCCATGGGCGAACGCGCCCGTACCGCAGCCGACATCGCGACGCTGGTGGCGCAGCTGACGGCTGTGGCCAGGCCGGGCGACCACATCGTGTGCATGAGCAACGGCAGCTTTGGCGGCATCCACGCCAGGCTGCTCGACGCACTTCAAAAAATATAGCTTCTAACGCTTTATGGATAAGCGATAGCGGCTATTTTCTCTCAAAAAGTCACGGCCATGCCCGGCACGTCCACGCGCACCACGGGGCGCGCCAGGGCGGCCACGGTGGCGCCGGCGAACTGGGCGGACCATTCGGGGGCTGCCAGCAGCTTTGCACCTGCCGCGGCCGCCACGGTCAGCACCTTGTCGGCCAGCAGCACCTTGCCGCTGGCGCGCAGGGGCTCGCATTCCAGGCGCAGGAATTCGTCATCGAGCCAGCGGCGCGCCTCCTCATGCGTGAACTTGGGCGCGGCCTCGGCATCCAGGGTGAATTCCTGGCCAGACGACAAGGTGACGAATACTTCGCTGTGCATGGACTGTCTTTCGTGACGTAGGGGTGATGTGCGGGCGCAGCTTACACCGAGCGGCGCGCCTGTACGGCGGATGCCAACTCGGCCAGGCAGGCCACGGAATCGTCCCAACCCAGGCAGGCGTCGGTGATGCTCTTGCCGTATTCCAGCGCCTCAGGGTCGTCCTTGCCGGGCGTGAACTTCTGCGCACCGGCCTGCAGATGGCCCTCGATCATGACGCCGAACACGCTGCGCGAGCCGCCCGCGATCTGCGCCGCGATGTCGCGCGCCACGTCGCGCTGACGCTCGTGCTGCTTGTTGCTGTTGGCGTGGCTGCAATCGACCATCAACGATGCCGGCAGGCCCGCGGCCGCCAGGTCCTTGCAGGCGGCCGCCACATGGGCGGCGTCGTAGTTGGGCGTCTTGCCGCCGCGCAGGATTACGTGGCAGTCCTTGTTGCCGGTGGTGCGCACGATGGCCACCTGGCCGTTCTTGTGCACCGACAGGAAGTGGTGGCCGCGGCTGGCGGACTGGATGGCGTCCGTGGCGATGCGGATGTTGCCGTCGGTGCCGTTCTTGAAGCCGATCGGCGCCGAGATGCCCGAGGCCAGCTCGCGGTGCACCTGGCTTTCGGTGGTGCGCGCGCCAATCGCGCCCCAGCTGATCAGGTCACCGATGTACTGCGGGCTGATGACGTCCAGAAACTCGCTGGCCGCGGGCACGCCCATGCGGTTGATGTCGATGAGCAGCTGGCGCGCAATGCGCAGGCCCTCGTCGATGCGGTAGCTACCATCCAGGTAGGGGTCGTTGATCAGACCCTTCCAGCCCACGGTGGTGCGCGGCTTCTCGAAGTACACGCGCATCACCACCTCGAGCTGGTCCTTGTACTGCTCGCGCACGGTCTTGAGTTTGCGCGCGTATTCGAGCGCCGCCACGGGGTTGTGGATGGAGCAGGGGCCGAGGATGACCAGCAGCCGGTCGTCCTCACCGTTCATGATGCGCTGGATGCTGCGGCGCGTATGACCGATCAGCGCCTCGACCTCGGTCCCGCTGATGGGGAAGAAGCGGATCAGGTGTTCGGGAGGGGGAAGCACGGTGATGTCCTCGATGCGTTGGTCGTCGGTTTGGCTGGTTTTGTCGACAGAGCGATACCAGGCATCGGTGCTCGAAACATTGGCAGTCATGGGGCGTCCTTGAATGATGGAATGAAGGTGGAACAGGGCAAAAACAAAAAAACCGCCGGGCTTTTCAGCTTCGGCGGTTCTTTGGAGAAGGGGCTCGGTCAGGGTGCGCGTCTACCTCTCTCATCCGCCATGGACAGAGAACCAAAAGTAAAAATAAAACGCGCTGCGAACTGACATGCGTGGCAATGTAGCACGATTTGCGGCGCCGCAACATAGGGAAATCGTTGCCACGGAGCCACTCTTTGAAGGTCAGGCCGTGCCGCCCACGGTGATGCCGTCGATGCGCAGCGTCGGCTGGCCCACGCCCACGGGCACGCTCTGGCCCTCCTTGCCGCAGGTGCCCACGCCGCTGTCGAGCCGCATGTCGTTGCCGATCATGCTCACCTTCTTGAGCGACTCGGGGCCGCTGCCGACCAATGTGGCGCCCTTGACGGGGTAGAGAATCTTGCCGTCCTCGACCCAATAGGCCTCGCTGGCCGAGAACACGAACTTGCCGCTGGTGATGTCCACCTGGCCGCCGCCAAAGTTGGTGGCGTACAGGCCCTTCTTGATGCTGGCAACGATCTCCTTGGGGTCTTTGTCGCCGGCCAGCATGTAGGTGTTGGTCATGCGCGGCATGGGGATGTGGGCGTAGCTCTCGCGCCGGCCATTGCCCGTGGGCGCCTGACCCATCAGGCGCGCGTTCATCGCGTCCTGGATGTAGCCCTTGAGGATGCCGTCCTCGATGAGCACGTTCTTCTGCGTGGCGTGGCCCTCGTCGTCCACGTTGAGCGAGCCGCGCCGGTCGGCGATCGTGCCGTCGTCCAGCACCGTCACGCCCTTGGCGGCCACGCGCTGGCCGATGCGGCCGCTGAAGGCGCTCGAGCCCTTGCGGTTGAAGTCGCCCTCAAGACCGTGGCCCACGGCCTCGTGCAGCAGCACGCCCGGCCAGCCCGGGCCCAGCACCACGGTCATCTCGCCGGCCGGCGCGGGGCGCGACTCCAGGTTGACCAGGGCGGCGTTCACGGCCTCATCCACGTATTGCGCGACCTGCTCGTCGCTGAAATACGCCAGGCCGAAGCGCCCGCCGCCGCCGGCCGAACCCACCTCGCGCCGCCCGCCCTGCTCGGCAATGACGGTGATCGACATGCGCACCAGCGGGCGCACGTCGGCCGCCAGCGTGCCGTCGGCGCGCGCCACCAGCACCACGTCGTACTCGCTGGCCAGGCCCGCCATGACCTGCAGCACGCGCGGATCCTTGGCGCGCGCCATGCGCTCGGCGCGCTCCAGCAGCTGCACCTTGGCCGTGCTGTCCATGGTGGCGATGGGGTCGATCTGCGGGTACAGCGATCGGCTTTTTGCTATTTTTTCGGAAGCTACTCGCGCCCTCCCAGCCTTCGCCACAGCCGAAATTGACCGTACGGTACGGGCCGCATCGAGCAGCGATGCCTCGGAGATGTCATCGGAGTAGGCAAAGGCCGTCTTCTCGCCGCTGACGGCGCGCACGCCCACGCCCTGGTCGATGCTGAACGAGCCCGTCTTGACGATGCCCTCCTCCAGGCTCCAGCCCTCGCTGCGCGTGTACTGGAAGTACAGATCGGCATCGTCCACGCGGTGTGCGCGGATCTCCGCCAGGGCGCGGGAGAGGTGGGATTCATCCAGGCCAAAGGGCGTGAGCAGCAGCTCGCGCGCCAGGGCCAGGCGTTCAATGGTGGGTTCGCGGGAAATCATGCGGCGATTGTAGGCAGGCGCCGCCAGGCCGGCACCTACAAGGTCGATTGCATGGACTCCGGCGGATCCTGCTCCGTCTGGTGCTGCGCGCGCGCCACCGACATCAGCACCCCCAGCGCCAGGCCCAGCGTGGTCATGGCCGTGCCGCCATAGCTGATGAAGGGCAAGGGCACGCCCACCACGGGCAGGATGCCGCTGACCATGCCCATGTTCACGAAGGCATAGGTGAAGAAGATCATGGCCACGGCCCCGGCCATGAGACGGCCAAACAGCGTGCTGGCGCGCGCCGCTATCACCAGGGCACGCCACACCAGCAGCACATAGCAGGTGATCAAGGTCAGGTTGCCCACCAGTCCGAACTCCTCGGAGAAGGCGGCGAAGATGAAGTCGGTCGTGCGCTCGGGGATGAATTCCAGGTGCGTCTGCGTGCCGGCCATGAAACCCTTGCCCCAGACCCCTCCCGAGCCGATGGCGATCATGCCCTGGATGATGTGAAAACCCTTGCCCAGCGGGTCGCGCGTTGGGTCGAGCAGCGTGCAGATGCGCTGCTGCTGGTAGTCGTGCAGCACGGGCCAGCGCACGCCATCGGCGCACAGCCGGGGCTCGAACCAAACCACCAGGGCGATACCGACAACGCCCAGCAGCACGGGCGGCGCCACCAGCTTCCAGGGCAGGCCCGCGAAAAAGATCACCGACAGCCCGGCGGCCATGACCAGCAGCGCCGTGCCCAGATCGGGCTGCTTCATGATCAGCCCCACGGGGATCATCAGCAGCACGCCGGCCACGACGAACTCCAGCGCGCTCAGCTGGCCTTCACGCTTTTGAAACCACCAGGCCAGCATCAGCGGCATGGCGATCTTCATGAGCTCGCTCGGCTGTATGACCACGCCGACATTGAGCCAGCGCGTGGCCCCCTTCTTGGTAATGCCGAACAGCGCTACCGCCACCAGCAGGGCCACCCCCAGCGCGTACATGGGCAGTGCCAGCAGCATCAGCCGCTGCGGCGGGATCTGCGCCACCATGAACAGGATGCCCGCCGCCAGCAGCATGTTGCGCCCATGGTCATAAAAGCGCGTGCCGTGGTCATAGCCCGAGGAGTACATGGCCAGCAGGCCGATGGAGGACAGTGCCAGCAGCAAGAAGATCAGCGGCCAGTCAAAGCCGCCAAACAGCGGCCAGATGCGTTGCGGCAGTGAGGGTTGGTCGAAAACGGCAGACATGGGGGCGTGATTATCCCGCGTCGGATAATGCCCCCATGCCCGCCACCCACCTGCTCTACCTGCACGGCTTTCGCTCCTCGCCCCAGTCGGCCAAGGCACGCCTGGTGGCCGAACAGGTGGCGCGCCAGCATCCAGACCTGTTCTTCTGGTGCCCGCAGCTGCCGCCCTCGCCACGCGAGGCCATGGCGCTGGTGGCACACGGCATAGCGGCATGGCCAAAGGGGCCTGCCATGGCGGTGATCGGTTCCTCGCTCGGCGGCTACTACGCCAGCTGGGTGGCAAGCCAGGCAAGCTGCACCAGCGTGCTGCTGAATCCCGCCGTCAACCCGGCGCGCGACCTGGCACGGCACATCGGTGAGCAGAGCTCCTGGCACGACCCAGAGGAGCGCTTTTTCTTCCGACCCGAATTCATAGAGGAGCTCGAGGCGCTGGACGTGAGCCAACAGCCCCCCGGCGGCCCCGAGCTGCTCATCGCCGCCCAGGGGGACGAGTTGCTGGACTGGCGCGAGATGGTGACCCGCTACCCCCACGCCACGCAGCGCGTGCTGCCGGGCGGCGACCATGCGCTGAGCGACTTTGCACAGCATCTGGAAGAAACACTGCGCTTTTGCAGTCTGGTGTAACCCGGAATCCGGCACCTGAGTACGCTCGTCAGTGCCGCGATGGGCGTGCCAGGCAAGGCGGCAGGGCGCGGCATGACACTGCCCGCATCGCGCCGGCGGGTGCACAGCACGTTCACCCAATCGTTCACCCAATCGTTCGCCCAATAGGTCATCGGTGAACGACAGTGAAGCCAAAATACCGGTCTCCAAAAGACGTGATTGAAGATCACAAGCGTTCAAGCGCCGGACCCTGGAGCGGGCGCTACTGCGAAAGCGGCTCGCCACTGGCCTGCCCGCCGCCCTGCCAGCGCCTGAAGTCTCCCGGATAGGCGCGGCGGTAACGGTCGCTGTGCAGTGCCACCTCGTCGTCCAGGCCCAGCAGCCGGGCGCTGGCGATCAGCTTCTCGATCACGCGCGGCTCGGGCGAATAATGCAGCAGGCGCAGCGCCAAGCCGTGCATCTGCCGCGCGTTGGCCGGGGTGACCGTGGCGGTGGTGAGCTCGGCGAACTCCGCAGGTGAGCGAAAAAACTGCACCTGCCGCGCCACGTCGGCGGCCGTGAGTCCGCGCAGATAGGCGGGACGCTCTGCCACGGGGCGGTACAGGGCGTTCACGCGACCGTAGTCGCTCACCAGGACCGCGCCCAGCACCGGCGCGGCCAGCAAAACTGCCGCCGCCAGCGCCCACGCGAGCCAGCGCCAGCGCGCGCTCCATGAGGCCAGCCATGGCGCCAGCAGCACCAGCACGGCCAGGGCCGTGGCCAGCTGGAACGGCCCATACCAGAGCGGGAACTCCAGCATGCTGTGCACCCCCACGATGGCCAGCACGCCCCAGGCCAGTTGGCGCGGGGCGGCGGCCTCGCGCCAAGGCCTTGCGCGCAGCACGGCCCATAGCAGCAGACCGCACAGCAGCAGCGCCAGCGGCAGGCCCAGCTCCACTGCAAGCTGCAGCGGCAGGTTGTGCGCGTTGTCCAGCAGCATGCAGAAGCGCTCGCCCGCAAAGGGCGTGATGTAGTGCGCGTAGTCCAGCTCACCCCAGCCCCAGCCGGTCCACGGCCGCAGAGCAATGAGCCGCAGCACGTTGGACCACAGTGCCAGCCGGCTGCCGCAGGGTTGGGACTCGTCCGTCAGGCGCACAAACAGGCCATCCATGCGCACGCCCATCCAGTCCAGCAGCAGCTGCGGCAGGCCCCAGGCCGCGAGCAGGTAGACCACCAGCCCCAGACCGGCCACGGCCAGCGCCAGCGTGCCGCTGCTGCGCCGCCACAGGAGCAGCAGGCCCGGCAGCAGCAGCCACTGCAGCGCCCCCGTGCGTGAGGCCGTGGCCGCACCCGAGGCGGCCAGCAGCACCAGGGCCCAGGGCACCATCGCAGCCAGCAGCATGGGCAGCCAGCGGCGCAGGCCGCGCTGCGCCGGCAGCGCCTCGGCCCAGCTCTGCAGCCGCGCCACCCACCACAGCAGCGCCCAGGCCCCCAGGGCCAGCAGCGTGGCCTGCTGGTTGCGCTGGCGCAGGTTGCCTATGGCCTGGCCCGGCGTGGAAGGATGGATCCAGGGCGCCCAGCCCAGGGCGCCGTCAAAGAACTGCAGCAGGCCGATCACGCCCCCCAGCAGCGCCGCAAGCAACAGCCCCGCCGCCAGGCAGCGCGCCAGGCCCGCTTCGTCCGCACGCCAGGCCCGCAGCCAGGCCAGGGCGGCGATGAGCCAGGCGCAGGCAGCGCTCGCCATGAGCGGCCAGAAGTTGGCATAGGGCGTCTCGGTGATGCCAAACACAAAGGGCAGTGCGACGGCCAGAACCACCAGCGGCGCAGCACTGAGGCGCATGACGTTGCAGGCCGCCACGGACAAAGGTGTTACCGCGGCCAATTCGAATGTTCCGGGAAGAATTGCAAGCAAAACCCATAGTTGCAATCGACCGCTTGCAAATACGGCCCTGGCGCACATTCAGTTTTCATAGACCAATCAAGACTTTAGGAACGATTCAAAGCAGCCTCACCGGGCGCCAGATGAAATATTTGCTGCCACTCGCGGGTACAGGTCACAGCGTACATTGCTCACGGGAAGTTTGTGCGCACTTCATCATAGGCAGCCATGGGCTGTGCCTGGAGGTTGATATGCCCGGACCGATGATTCACGTCAGCGTCATGCGCGGCGTTGCCAAGCAGCTGGCCGCACAGGGTTACGTCCCGCAGGCCAGCAAGCGCATCAACCCCGAATGGGTGGGCCCAGACCCCAGGGAGCTTGGGCGGCTCATGCAGACGCACAGCAATTTTGCCGCGCTCGGCGCCATTGGGCCGGATCTGTTTTTCTTCCTGCCCGATTTTCGCGATACCAAGCTCGGCCCCATCAGCATTCCGCTGTCGAGCGTGCTGGCGAACTTCGTGCACTACCTCTATGGCCTGTACGACGCGGTGGATCCCTACATCACCAAGTGGGAAAAATACATAGGCCCGATCTCCGAGGATACCGAGGAGGAAATCAGCCGCCTAACGGGCGGCCTGTCGGAGGTGGTGGGCAATGTCGCGGGCGAACTCAGCGCCATCCTCACCACGGCGCTCGAAGACCTGGCCACGCAGAACTGGGACCTGTTCACCTATTTTTCGCTGGGCCACAACAAGGGCTGGGACGAGCAGGCCTTCCTCTGGTCCGACATGCTGCACTACCGGCGCACGGGCCAGTTCGGGCGCGCGCTGTGGCGCGCCGCAACGGCGCAGGACGACGCCGAACTGCGCGCCCGCGCCCAGGCCTATGCGCTGGGCTACATCACCCATGTGGGGGCCGACGTCACGGGTCACCCCTTCGTGAACGCGATCGCCGGCGGGCCGTTCCGCCTGCATTGGCAACGGCACCACCTGGTTGAGAACCATCTGGACGCCTTCTGGTACCTGCGCGACCCAAACCGTCCCGGCTCCAGCACCCAATACCCGCAGCTGACCGAGTCGGCGCTGTACTACGACATCGCGTTTGCCGAAGCCGACGCCGGCGTGGTCTCCCGTCCCGCCTACCCCGGTGGCGGCACCCTGCGCCAGAACTGGGAGCGCAGGCGCCTGCTGGACCTCGATTCGACGCTGGCCGAGCCCATCGCCACGCTGCTGCACGACGCCATCAAGGACGTGTTCTACAGCAACGGCGTGCACCCGAAAATCCTGCGCGACGAGGACGGCCGGCCCACCGTGGAGCTGATCGAGGAAACCTACCGGTTGCTGTTCTCCTTCCTCAAGATGACCACGGTGGACGGCTTCGCGCACGAGCCGCCCGAGCCGCCGGATGTGTTCCCCAACCTTCAGTTCCCCACGCCCAGCGACCCGCAAGAGTCGGCACCCGGCAGCGACAGCGGCGACTCCAGCTGGTTCGACGACCTGCTGGACTTCCTGCTGTCCATCATCAACGCGCTGGCCTACATCGTGGAAGTGGCGCTGTACCTGGCCACGCTGCCCTGGGCGGTGCTGGCCGACCTCCTCACCTACCCCATCCGCCTGGGCCTGTACTACGCGCTGGAACTGCCGCTGTACCACCTGCTCAAGACCTTCCGCTCGGCGCTGGTGATGACCGGATACATGCTGCCCATGGACGACGAGATCAGCCTCGGCCTGGTGGCCATAGGCCTGCCCGATAGCGCGGTGTTCCGCACCGTGATGGGCGACATCGGCGACATCTTCCCCGCCGGCGCCCTGCCGCCGCCCGGCAAGACCCCGTATGCCGACCGCCTCTACCCGCACCTGTTTTCCACCGAGTCCGACGGGCGCACACCCACAGAATTCCACCGGCCCTGGGCTTATCCCGCGGCCCAGCCGGCCGAGCTGGCGCAGACCACAGTGGGACCCTACGCCCAGCGCTCGCTGCCCTCGGTGCTGTTCCAGGCCGTGCCCACCGACGCCAATGTGCGCGACCAGCTGGAGACCTCGACCTCGCCGGACGATACGAACCGAACCCTGCTGCGCACCGACGCCCACCTGGGCGACGCCGTGAGCTTCTCCTGCTATCAGATCTGGCTGCACACGCGGCAGAGCCCGCAGCCCAACCAGAAAACCGAGGTGCCCTACGTGGACTGGAACCTGGACGGCGATCGCGGCTATGGCTACAAGGCCTGGGACTGGAACCGCAACGCGACGGCCACCAAGCACACAGATCCCGAGGGCAACGGGTACCCGCCGCCCTGCGTCTGGCCGCCCCAGGTGCAGAAAGACGACGGCAGCTACGACCGCAGCCATATCCCGACGCTGAAGCTGCACTGGGTGGGCTTCGGCCTGGAAGACCCGGGCTGCAACGACGCGCCCCCACCACCGCCGCCGATCAAGTAGCCCAACCCAGGTACAGGTAAGAGGTAGCGCCATGACACAGCCCGCCAACCATGCCAGCGTCACCCGGTGCCCGCGCTGCGGCGCCACCCTGCCCTGCCACCCGGGGACGGACGGCGCGCCCGAACGCCCGCACTGCGGCTGCTGCGACCCGCACCACAGCCGCCACTGCGAGCCCCCGCCGCGCTGCCCCGATCCCGGCACCGTGGACGTGCCCCAGGATCAGCCGCCGCCCAAGGTCAAGGTTCAGCCCCAGCGCCCTGGCCAGGATCCGGGCCGGCCGCCGCGCAACACGCCGGCCGACCTGGGGTGGTTCCGCGACCAGGTGCGCGGCACGCTGAGCGACGGCCCGCGCTTCGGCCCGCGCAAGGACGAATACCTGCCCTTCCTGCTGGTGCGCAGCAGCGCCGGCGATGCCGGCGCCCGCCCCTTCAACGGCGTGTTCTGGGAGTCGCCCGACATCTTCGTCGTGCCCGGCGTGGAGGCCGCGGCAGCCCCGCTGATGCCTGCGACCGTGGGCGGCGTGGCCCGCGCCGGCGCCCCGAACACGCTCTACGCCCAGGTCTGGAATCTGGGCAAGGCACCGGCCTACCGTGTGCGCGTGGAGTTCTACTGGTTCAACCCCAGCCTGGGCATATCGCGCGCCGACGCCCACCTGATAGGCGCCACGTGGGTGGACCTGGGCAACCGCTTCACGCGTGGCAACAACTGGACGGAAGTGCGAGGGCCTGCGGGCGCCTACCTGTCCATGGGCTCGCATGTCATGGTGCGCTGCCCCACGACATGGGTGCCCGAGTACGTCAACAACGGCCACGAATGCCTGGTGGTGCGCGTGAGCGAGCCCATGATGGACGCCGTGGCCCCGGCCCAGTTCAGCGCCGCGGCCGACCGCCATGTGGCGCAGCGCAACATCGCGGTGATCACCTCCAGCTCGCCCGCGCAGCTGGACCTGGCGCTGGACCTGGGCTTCCTGGACCACACGGGCCCGGCCGAGATCGAGGTCGTCACCGAGGACGCCAACGCCATGGACTGGCTCAAGCTCTACGCCAACGCGCGCAACGCCCACTTTGCAGCGCCGGCCCAGCCCGTGGTGGCCGGCCTGCTGCCGGTGCAGGCGCGCGGCGCGCGCCTGCTGGACGTGGCGGGCCTGGGCCTCGCCCAGCGCGCCCAGCTGTTGCGCCCGCGCGAGACCGTGCAGCGCGGCTGCGACCCGCTGGTGGTGCAACTGCACGCCGGCATTGCCGACATGAAGCCCGGCGAGGCCGCCGTGGTGCGCGTGCGCCAGCGCGTGGCCGGCGTGCTCGTGGGCGGCTATACGGCGGTGCTGGTGGGCAAATAGGGGCAGGGACAAGGCCACCTGGGGCAACTCCATGCCGGCCCCGGCCGGCATGGGAAAATCGCGCCCTATGCACGCACTGTTCGACGACGCCGGCAAATTCCTGGCCGGCCGCATCCTCTCCGAAGCCGACACCTCGGCGCAAATCGAGCTCGACTCGGGCAAACGGGTCAAGGCCAAGGCCGCCAACATCCTGCTGAAGTTCGACAAGCCCGCCCCGGCCGAGCTGCTGGCGCAGGCACGCGAGATCGCCGCCACCATCGAGCTGCCCCTGGCCTGGGAATTCGCCCCCGAGGACGAATTCGGCTTTGCCGAGCTGGCGCGCGACTACTTTTCCGCCAACGCCCCCGTGACCGAGCAGGCCGGCATGCTGCTGGCGCTGTTCGAGGCGCCGCACTACTTCCGCCGCGCGGGCAAGGGCCGCTTCAAGAAGGCCCCGGCCGAGATCCTGCAGCAGGCGCTGGCCGGCATCGAGAAAAAGAAGCAGATCCAGGCGCAGATCGAGGCCTGGGCGGCCGAGCTTGCGGCCGGCACCTGCCCGCAGCCCATCCGCGAGCAGCTCTACAAAATTCTGTTCAAGCCCGACAAGAACGCGCCCGAGTACAAGGCCGTGGTCGAGGCCAGCCGCCAGACGCACAAGGCGCCGCTGGCGCTCCTGCAGGCGGCGGGCGCGATCGACTCGTCCTACCAGTTCCACTGGAAGCGCTTTCTGTTCGAGAACTTCCCCAAGGGCACGGGCTTTCCCCAGCTGGCCGCACCGCAGCCGCCCGAGGACCTGCCGCTGGCCGACGTGCAGGCCTATTCCATCGACGACTCGCAGACCACCGAGATCGACGACGCGCTCTCGGTGCGCGGCCTGGGCACGGGAGTCGTCACCGTGGGCATCCACATCGCCGCGCCGGGCCTGGCGATACAGCCCGGCGGCGACCTGGACAAGCTCGGTCGCGCGCGCCTGTCCACCGTCTACATGCCGGGCTACAAGATCACCATGCTGCCCGACGAGGTGGTGCAGATCTACACCCTGGACGAGGGCCGCGCCAACCCCGCCGTGTCGCTCTACGTGACGGTGGACGAGGCCACGCTGGCGATTACCGCGACCGAGACGCGCCTGGAGCGCGTGCCCGTGGCCGTGAACCTGCGCCACGACCAGCTCGACCACATCGTCACCGAGCAATGGCTGCACGACGCGTCAATTCAACATGAAAACACGCCAAAGGCCTTGTTGGATCTGCGCGAGCAGCTCTCCTTTTTGCACCGCTTCGCCAAGCAACTCAAGGCCGGGCGCGAGCAGGTGCGCGGCAAGCCCGAGAGCTTCAACCGGCCCGACTACAACTTCCGCCTGAGCGCCGCCCGGCCGCCCGAAGGCGCGAACGCCCCCACGGGGGGCGGCGCAGCCAACGCAGTGGCAAGCGTGGGGGCCTCTCCATTCGGCAATGGCAAGGCCGAGCCGACGGGCAGCGAAACCGTGCACATCAGCACGCGCCAGCGCGGCGCGCCGCTGGACCTGATCGTGGCCGAGGCCGCCATCGTCGCCAACAGCCACTGGGGCCAGATGCTGGCCGACCACGGCGTGCCCGGCATCTACCGCAGCCAGGCGAGCCTGGCGCCCGGCATGAAGGTGCGCATGGGCACCAAGGCCCTGCCGCACGCCGGCATGGGGGTCAAGTGCTACACCTGGGCCACCTCGCCGCTGCGCCGCTATGTGGACCTGGTCAACCAATGGCAGATCATCGCCTGCGCGCGCCACGGCAAGACGGCCGCGCTGGCCGCGCCCTTTAGACCGAAGGACGCCGAGCTGTTCTCCATCATCAGCAGCTTTGACGCCACCTACAGCGCCTACAACGGCTACCAGGCCGGCATGGAGCGTTTCTGGACGCTCAAATACCTTGAGCAGAACGGCATCACCGAGCTGGAAGCCACCGTCATCAAGGACGGCATGCACGGCGACTTCCTCGTGCGCGCCGACAGCCTGCCGCTGGTGCTGCCCGTGCTGGGCGCCCAGGGCCTGTCACGCGGCGCGCGCGTGCGCGTCAAACTCGGCCAGATCGACGAGATCACGCTCGACGTGAACGGCACGCTGATCGCACGCCTGGACGACCCCGCTGACGCCAGCGACGACGGCCCCGTGGACGAGGACGAGGATGACACCGTGGCCGGGCCTATCGCCATTGCGGTGGACATCAACGAAACCGATGGGGCAGGCACCGAGCCCAACGCCGATCAGCCGGGATAATCTGGCGCCGTGAAACTTGCTTCTCCCCTCCGCCGCCTGAGCACCCTGCAGATCGCGCTGGCCCTGTCCGTCGGCGTGCACGCGCTCTTGCTCAGCGTGCGCTTTATCGACCCCGAGCGTTTCAACCGCGTGTTCCAGGACACGCCGCTGGAGGTCATCCTGGTCAACGCCAAGACCAGCGAGCGCCCGGACAAGGCCCAGGCCATTGCCCAGGCGTCGCTGGCCGGCGGGGGCGACGCCGCGAAAGGCCGCGCCACCAGCCCCCTGCCCTATTCGGCCCTGACCTCGATCGGCGACGACCTCGAAGAGGCGCAGCGCAAGATGGACCAGATGCTGGAGCAGCAAACCCAGCTGCTGGCCCAGGTGCGCCAGCAACTGGCCGTGCTGCCGCGGCCCGACCCGCGCAAGGCGAGCGAAAGCAGCCAGAACCAGGCACAGGACGAAAAGCGCCGCCAGCTCGTCAAGCTGCTGGCCGAGATCGAGAAGCGCATCAACGAGGAGAACGCCCGCCCACGCAAGCGCTACATCAGCCCTGCGACACGCGAAGAGGTGTACGCCGTGTACTACGACCAGCTCCGCCGCAAGGTCGAGGACAAGGGCACGCAGAACTTCCCCGAGCAGGGCGGCAAAAAGCTCTATGGCGAGCTGATCATGATCGTGACCGTCAACCACGACGGCCGGGTGCTGGAAACCGAGGTCGTCCAGGGCTCGGGCAACCGCCAGCTGGACCGCCGCGCCGAGGCCATCGCGCGCGCGGCCGGGCCGTTCGGCCACTTTGGCCCGGCCATGCGTGCCAAGGCCGACCAGATCGCCGTCGTCTCGCGCTTCAAGTTCACGCGCGAGAAGACGCTGGAAACCGACGTGCGCTGATCCTTCATGGCTCCAGCGGCGATTTCCGGTAAAAAGCTTCCAAAAAGCCGCCGTCATCCCCGCGCAGGCGGGGATCCAAGCGCCACCCGAGCAGTGGATCCGTCACAGCCGCGGATCCCCGCCTGCGCGGGGATGAC
>JAFECU010000149.1 GCA_018242005.1 Pseudomonadota bacterium
AACGACGAGCAGACGCTGCGGTCATCGGGTAGCAAGTCAGACCCGTATGCCGTGTTCGAGAAGATGCTGGGGCGCGGAAACCCGCCAGACGACTGGGACGCATTGGTACTGGCAAGCCAGCAGGATTGGAGCAAACTGGAGTAGCTATCTCGCATGTAGCAGGTGACGACCATGAACACTACAACCCGGATCAGCACCGCATAACGCCTCGGCCGCAGCTTTGTCCGTGCTTGGCGTTGGTACCTGCATCGTGAACAACGTGTCGTTAGCTGGCTGGTGACGCTTGGGGTGCCCGCAAAGGGGGCTGCGGCAATGCTTTGGATCGTCGAGCTAGCCGTCCTCGGTGTGCTGCTCTATTTCGCGTTTTGGCTGGCATTGCTGCTGGTGTTTGCGGTGATTGCAGCTGGAGTCATGGGGAACGCTGAACTGGATGATGAGCCACAAGCCGAATGGCGTACTGGGCCGCTGGGATTCGGCCTGTACCATCTCGATGGTTCCAGGATCGACCCTCACGACCCTGATGCCGAGGCGTAGAACTCCGGGTTGCCTACTTCCTGCCCACTGCCTTCATCAGTGCGCCACCTCCCTTACTGCCCGCGGTCTGCGCATCCTTGGTGCCATTGATCAATGCCTGTGCAATGGCTCCAGCATGGAAACCTGCCCAAGTGAGGGCAGTCATCCAAAAGGCTGGCAGCACCAGGAACATCGTCGCCATAACGAAGTTCAACAGCATATCCCCGAAGGCATTGTTGAGTCCCATCACCGGATCGAAATTGCTGTGTGGCCGGTTCCAGCCCCAACCCCACCCATAGAGCGCATCGAGGATGGTGCTGTCGACCCAGCGGGCCAACTGGAACCAGAAATCAACGAAGAACAGCGCGAACTGCACGACGCTCACGGTAACGACGGTCTTCAGGTCATAGGTGCCCACAACCAGCACGAGCGGGATGCAGATGACCAGCGCCATCTTGAGCAAGGCGAGCACCATGGGCAGCGCCTGGCGCACCACGTCCATGGCGGGAAACGCGGCAATCGCGCCGAAAGCCATGCCGACGTCGCCCGTGGCCCGCGTTACGATGTTCGGCAGGGTCTTGTCGATCTGGCCGCCGTAGTCCGTATAGACGCTGCCCTGGTTCAGTTTCTGCTGCCTCGGCGAGGCGATGGTGCGGATCACCGAGTCGTCCACCTCGGCTCGGCTCAGAAAGCCGGCCCAGCCCGCCAAGCGATTCAGCAGGCTTGGGTCTACCTGCCCCAGCAGGCGTGCGCGCAGGCCATTGCTGCCATCGGCCCACCACTGCCTGCAGGACGGATAACCGCCACCGCTGGCCACCTGCGCAAGCCCCGCGTCGCGGGTGCTGTCGTAGGGCCAGTCATCGCGTGGTGTGCTGGAGCGGTAGCTGTCGTAGTAGCCGCCCGTATCCGTGAAGAAGCGCGAGCCGATCCAGGTCACGTCGTGCATCTGCGCCTCATCGAGGTTCGGGCGCTGCATGAAGAGCTTGGCGCGCGCCGATCCGTAGCAGTCGCGCGAGAAATCCGCCACTTCCTGAGCCAATACCGGGTCGTCGATGCGCGTCGCGTCGATCTCCATGCGCATCTGCCGCAAGTCGGTGCCGCAGGGAATCGCCGCCACAGAGGCACCGGTCACTGCTCGCGAGAGTGTGTGCATAAAGGCCCACCAGACGGGCACCTTCGCCGATTGGTTGTTGATAGTGCTGAAGGACTGTGACCAGCCGGTATCCGTGGGTTGCGGCACGCTGACCTGGCATTGGGCCGAGCGTGCGCTGTCGTAGCGGATGGTGTTGAGGTCCACGTCGATGAATGGAATACCGGCGAACATCACCACCATGATGGCAACGAACACCCGGTTCTCGATGCGCGCAGCCGAGAGCACGCCCTTGTTGCCTTCGTCGGCACCCTCCGCACGGGCCTTCAGCCATTCCTGCACGATGATGGCAATGAAAGGCAGCGCGAAGACACCGCTCGCCACCAGCACGGCCCATATGCCGTTATGGACGATCCACGACACCAGCGTGAGGTAGTACTCCAGGTAGTCGGTGGTGAAAAGCGTCATGTCCTCGCCCCCTCAAGCGGCCTGCATCAACAGGCTGGCTTCCAACGCCACAATGGCGGCGACGCCGGCGATCTCGCTGCGCAACAGGCGCCGCCGCGCCTGCCTATCCGCCCCGCGCTGGGCCTCGCGCGCCAGCAGTCGGCGACGCATCCAGACCCAGCCATAGGCTGTTGCGCCGTACAGGCACAGTC
>JAFECU010000014.1 GCA_018242005.1 Pseudomonadota bacterium
AAAGTCATATCGACGTCGCCGGCGCCAACGGCCTGGATCGAAGGGGCGCCCCCCTTGAACGGCACATGCAGCATATCGACACCCGCAGCATGCGCAAACGATGCGCCTGCCAGGTGTGTGACGACGCCGGTGCCAGACGACGAGTAGGTCAGCTTCCCCGGATTCTTGCGAGCCCTCTCCACCAAACCCTTGACCGAGTTCTCGGGAAAGTCCTTCTTCACCGCAAGCAACATCGGCGAATTGCTCCAGCGCGCAATGGGCGTAAAGCTCTTGCTTCCGTCGTAGCGAGCGCTCTTGTACAGAAGCTGATCCGAGCCATAGAGGTTCGAACTGCCCAGCAGCAGCGTATAGCCGTCGGCCGGAGCGCGCGCCACAAGATCCGACGCGATGGTGGTGCCAGCGCCTGGCCGGTTGTCCACGATGATGGCCTGCGACAGCTCGCGGCCAAGCTTTTCACTGATGATGCGCGCCACGGCATCCGCGCCGCCCCCCGGAGGGAATCCGACCACGAGCGTGATTGGACGCGTGGGGTAGGCATCGGCCAGCGCGGCGGTGCTCATAACGACGGCGAAGGCGGCTACTAAAGTCTTCTTGAACATGAATTGTCTCCTTTAAAGCTCGTGATGTGGTTCTCTGGCAGGGTCAACGCCCTTTGAATACCGGTTTGCGCTTCTCGCGCCAGGCGGTTCCGCCCTCTTTCAGATCCTCGGAGTGCACCGTCTGAAAGACATCGCGCGCAATGGCGTCGGAGTCATGGCTACCGCGCGCAATAAGGTTGAGGTGCTTTTTCATGCCAAACAGCGGCAGCGGCGCCATGGCGCTCAAGGTTTCGGTCAGGCCCGAAACGGTTGTCTGCAGGACATCTGGTTCGACCAGGTGCGTGAGAAAGCCGCAGGTCTTCATTTCCTGGGCAGTCAGGCGCTCGCAGGTCAAAAACAGGCGCTTGGCGGTGTCCAGACCAAGACGGGTGACATAACGCTCCAGCCCCGCCTCGTAAAAATGCAGGCCCAGCCGCGCCGCGGGCATGAACATTTCCGCGGCGGTCGTGCCGATGCGAAAGTCACAGGCGAGTGCCATATCCGTGGCGCCACCATAGACACCGCCATGGATCACGGCGATGGTGACGGCCCGGCACTGCTCTATGACATCGACCATTTCGCCAAAGCTGCTGCCCTTTTGCTGGCTGTTTTTTACATCTGATATATCATACCCACTGCAAAAGTACTTGCCGCCACCCTGGAGCAACAGCACGCGCACATCATCCAGTGCATTGATGCGCTCCACATAAGAGACAAGAACTGGCAAGTCCTCCGGTGCCAGTCGATTTGCCACTTGCGGCCGTCTGAGCGTGATCGTCGCGATGTGATCCTGGATGTTCAGCTCGGGAATCATGTGTATCACTTGTTAATTTAGATATATCTATAATTTAAATGACTGACACTTCAGCGCATACAGGGCAAACCCTAGGTT
>JAFECU010000150.1 GCA_018242005.1 Pseudomonadota bacterium
GACGCTGTTGCAAGCGCTGTGCGCCGCCCGTGCCGTGGCCGGGCTCGATCACGCCCGGCTGGCCGATGACTTGGCGTCCTTGCTGTATGGCGGCGGTGCCTATCCGCGCCTGAGCGATGCTGGGCTGGTCAAACTGTTCCGGCTGCTGCGCCTGGCGCGTCGGCTTCTGGATCTGGAAGCCGGCGCGGGCGCCAATGCCCCTGGCGCCTGAGCGGAGACCAGCCATGTCCGCACCGCACCCGCTCAACCAGGCCGTGATCGCGCAGGCGCTGCACGACCTGCGCAACGGGCAACTGCGACGCTGCAAGGCGATGGGCTTCGGCGAGGAAGAACTCGATGCGCTGAAGCATCCCGAACTCGTGAGCATGCTGGTCAATGCCACGGTCTCGTGGTGCTCGGTGTCGGTCAATCGCGAGGTGCTCAAGCGATTGCTGAGCCAGGTGCACGACGTGGAGCGCGAGATCGCCACGGTTGACCGCATGCTGCGCCTGGGCGCTAGCACCGAGATGGTCAGCCGCTTCTACGGCCTGACGCACCAGGAGGTGGCCCTGCGCCGCGACATACTCGGCCTGCCCAAGCGCAAGGGGCGGCATCCAGTGCTGGACGAGGCGCAGGACACGGCGTTGTGGAAGCAATGGAAGGCCGGCGTCACGGAGCGCGGCGTCGCGCTGGACGACGAGGTGGCGATGCTGGCGCTGACCATGGACCTGGCCGAGACCTTGAACCTGCCGATGTCGGTGATCTGGTCGGCGATACGCAACTGGATCGATCAGGGGCTGGTGTAGACCATGGCGACCGGCGGCTCACCCCGGCGCGATGGCCCCGTGGCGCTGTCGGCACTGTTCGACGACGCGCTGCGCGAACTGGTCCCCCCGACACCATCGGCACCGCCAGCCCCGCGCGGCACTGCCCCTGCGGCGCAGGCCGCGCCGGTCAGCGACGGTTTCCTGTACAGCGGCAACCGGCACGAGAGCGTGCCGCGCGCGCTGTTCCTCGACCGTCGCCTGACGCCGCTGGAGCGCAACGCCTGGCAGGTGTTCCGCCTGCAGCTCCAGAGCGACGGCGTGACGGCTTTCCCGACCTACGACCAGCTCCGGCCCTTTCTTGCCTCAATGCCATGCGCGGCACAAGCCTCGCACGAGACCGTGGCGCGCGCCTTGACGTTGCTGCGGCTGACGCGCTGGCTGAGCCTGGTGCGACGGCGCCGCGACCCGAAGACCGGGCGCATCCTGGGCAACCTCTACGTGCTGCACGACGAACCGCTGACACCCTTCGAGGCGATGCAGCTCGACCCCGACTACCTGGGCCTGGTCAGCCAGGCGCTGACCCATGCCGCGAAGGCGGTGCAA
>JAFECU010000151.1 GCA_018242005.1 Pseudomonadota bacterium
GCCGCCGAGGACCGCGAGCGCTTCCAGAAGCTGCTCAATGACCTCAAGCTGCGCCAGCCGCCCAACGCCACGGCCCGTACCGAGGCCGAGGCGCTGGAGAAGGCCGCCGCGCTGGGCTATCCGCTCGTCGTGCGCCCGAGCTATGTGCTCGGCGGGCGCGCCATGGAGATCGTGCACGAGCAGCGCGACCTCGAGCGCTACATGCGCGAGGCCGTCAAGGTCAGCAACGACTCTCCCGTGCTGCTCGACCGCTTCCTGTCCAACGCCATCGAGTGCGACGTGGACTGCGTGCGCGACGCCACCGGCGCCGTCTTCATCGGCGGCGTGATGGAGCACATCGAACAGGCCGGCGTGCACTCGGGCGACAGCGCCTGCTCGCTGCCGCCGTATTACCTCAAGGCCGAGACGGTGGCCGAGATCAAGCGCCAGACCACGGCCATGGCCCAGGGCCTGAACGTGGTCGGCCTGATGAACGTGCAGTTCGCCATCCAGGAAACGGATGCCGGCGACGTGATCTACGTGCTCGAGGTGAACCCCCGCGCCAGCCGCACCGTGCCCTTCGTCAGCAAGGCCACGGGCGTGCAGCTGGCCAAGGTGGCGGCGCGCTGCATGGCGGGCCAGAGCCTGGCCGAGCAGGACATCACGAAGGAGGTCACGCCGCCGTATTTCAGCGTCAAGGAGGCCGTGTTCCCCTTCGTCAAGTTCCCCGGCGTGGACACCATCCTTGGCCCCGAGATGAAGTCCACCGGCGAGGTCATGGGCGTGGGCAGCACCTTTGGCGAGGCCTTCGTCAAGAGCCAGCTGGGCGCAGGCACGCGCCTGCCGCGCTCAGGCAAGGTGTTCCTCACCGTGAAGAACGCCGACAAGCAACGGGCCGTGGCCATCGCACGCGACCTGGCGGCCATGGGCTTCGAGCTGCTGGCCACCAAGGGCACGGCGGCCGCGATCGCCGAGGCCGGCGTGGCCGTGCAGGTGGTCAACAAGGTCACCGAGGGGCGCCCCCACATCGTGGACATGATCAAGAACGACGAGATCGCCATGGTCATCAACACGGTGGAGGAGCGTCGCAACGCGATTGCCGACTCGCGTGCCATTCGTACCAGCTCGCTGCAGGCGCGTGTGACCACCTTCACGACCATCTTCGGCGCCGAGGCGGCCGTGGAGGGCATGAAGCATCTGGACAAGCTCGACGTGTACTCGGTGCAGGAGCTGCATGCGCGGCTTGCTGCCGTGGCCGCCTGAGCCTCAAGTCAGGTCGAGAGGGGTGATGGCCGCGGCAAACGCGGCATAATTCGCCCATGAAATTAACCGCCGCCCGGCAACGCGCGGCGGTTTGCTTTTTGCTTTTTGGAATCCGGAGACTGAACCATGGCCACCATTCCCATCACCAAGCGCGGCGCGGAGCAACTCAAGGCCGAGCTGCACCGGCTCAAGACCGTTGAGCGCCCCGCGGTCATCAATGCCATCGCCGAGGCGCGCGCCCAGGGCGACCTGAGCGAGAACGCCGAGTACGAGGCCGCCAAGGACCGCCAGGGCTTCATCGAGGGCCGCATCCTGGAGGTCGAGGGCAAGCTGTCGGCCGCGCAGATCATCGACCCCGCGCAGCTCGACGCCGGCGGCCGCGTGGTCTTTGGCGCCACCGTGGAACTCGAGGATGAGGACAGCGGCGACACCGTCAAATACCAGATCGTGGGCGAGGACGAGGCCGACCTCAAGCATGGCCGCATCAATGTCTCCAGCCCCATCGCCCGCGCCCTGATCGGCAAGGAGGAGGGCGACACGGCCGAGGTGCAGGCCCCGGGCGGCCTGCGCCGCTACGAAGTGGTCGCCGTCAGCTACATCTGACGCTTTGCAGGCCATGCGCGCGCGCTTGCCCGTGTTTGCAGCCGCCCTGTGGTGGGGCAGTCTGTCGGTGATCGGCTTCGTGGCCGTGCCGCTGCTGTTCGCCCATCTGCCCACACCTGCCATGGCGGGGAACATGGCGGCGCGATTGTTCGAGGCGCAGACCTATATTTCGATAGCATGTTGCGCGCTGTTGCTGGCCATTTCAAAGAAAAAACATGCAGAAAAGCATGAGCCATGGGCGCAGGCAGCTATTGTTTTTGTGATTGCCGGCCTGCTGCTGGCCCTGCTGGTGCAATACGGCGTCGCGCCGCGCATCGTGGCGCGCCAGAATCTGCGCCTGTGGCATGGCGCGGGCAGCGCCATGTATGTGCTGCAGTGGCTGTGCGCTCTGCGCGTGCTGTGGTGCACGGCACGGGCCTGAAGTACCGGCCGTAAATCGGACAAGACCGGCAGGCCTGCTGCCGAAATGGGGGGCTCGGAGTGAAACCCGTCAAGATCGTCTTCTGGGGCCTGCTGGCGTTGGTGGCAGCCCTCTGGTTTGCCGCCGATCCCGCCGCGCTGCAGGCATCCGGGTTCTTCCCGCTGCGCGGCTCCATGGTGCAGATCAGCGGCCTGTTGGCCATGACCTGCATGAGCGCAGCGATGATTCTGGCGCTGCGCCCGCGCTGGCCCGAGCGCTGGATAGGCGGGCTGGACAAGATGTACCGCCTGCACAAGTGGTTGGGCATCGCCGCGCTGGTGCTCGCCATCGTTCACTGGCTCTGGGCCAAGGGGCCCAAGTGGGCCGTCGGTTTCGGCTGGATCACGCGCCCGGGGCGCGGCCCGCGGGCCGCGGCCGGCAGTGCGGCCGAGCAGATGTTGCGATCGTGGCGCGGCGTGGCCGAAGGCATTGGTGAATGGGCCTTCTACGCCGCCGTTGTGCTGATTGCCGTGGCCCTGATCCACCGCATTTCGTATCGCGCTTTCTACAAGACACACAGGCTGCTGGCGCTCGCCTATCTGATCCTCGTCTTTCACACCGTGGTGCTGATGAAGCTGCCGTACTGGAGCAGCCCGCTGGGTCTGGTCATGGTGGCGCTGCTGGCCTACGCAAGCTGGGCCGCGGTGGTGGTGCTGTTGAGGCGTGTGGGAGCGCGTCGCAAGGTCAGCGGCACGATCACGCAGTTGCACTACTTTCCGAGCCTGCGCGTGCTCAAGGGTGACATCGACATTCCGCAGGGCTGGCCGGGGCACAAGCCGGGGCAGTTCGCCTTCGTGACGGCAGGTGTTGCCGAAGATGCGCACCCATTCACCATTGCCTCGGCCTGGAACCCGGCAGCGCCCCGGCTGACCTTCGTCACCAAGGAGTTAGGCGACTACACGCAGCGCCTGCCCGAGGTGCTGCACATCGGCCAGCCGGCGCTTGTCGAAGGCCCCTACGGCTGCTTCACCTTCGAGGACGATTGCCCGTGCCAGATCTGGATTGGCGGCGGCATCGGCATCACGCCGTTCATCGCCCGCATGCAGCAGCGGGCCATGGACCGGCAGGCCTATTCAGGCCGCCCCCGGGTCCAGCAGATTGATCTGTTTCACACCACGGCCGACTGGAGCGAGGACGCCATCGCAATGCTCAGGGCTGACGCCGACGCGGCGGGCATACGCCTGCATGTGCTGCACGATGCGCGCGACGGTCGGCTCACGGGCGAGCGCATCCGGCAGGCCGTGCCGCACTGGCAGCAGGCCAGCCTCTGGTTCTGCGGCCCCGCCGGTTTTGGTGCTGCGCTGCGCAGGGACTTTGCCGCCCATGGCCTGCCGGTGGATCGGAGGTTCCATCAGGAGCTGTTCGCCATGCGCTGATGCGACGCGCATGGCGCCCCGCGGCCGTGCGGGGCGCGCGCCTATTCGCGCCAGTGCTCGGCCACCCAGGTGGCGGGCTCGATATGGCGAAAGCGCCGGTTGCGCCGGCCGGCCAGGGCGTCCGGTGGGTTGCATTCGCCGTGGAAGATGACCACGCGCGCGCCCGGCGGCACGAAGGGCGCCTTCCAGTAATTGGTCGGCCAGCGGGGGATGCCGTGGTACTTGAAGCTCGGGCACCAGTCCTTGGGCCAGTAGGCCAGTTTGCCCTGCTTGTGCATGACGTCGGACAGATAGGCCTGTTCGTTGCGGAACTTGCGCCGTATCTCCTCGAAGTGACCACGGAAATACTCCAGCACATCGGGGTGCGCGCCCAGCTCGAAGCGATACACCGAAGAATTTCCGGTGATGCGCCAGGGCCGCTTGTAGTCGTGGATGATGAGAAATTCACCCGGCTGGGTGAAAAAACCGTCGAGAGAACCCACCACCACCACATCCACGTCCAGGAACAGCGCCGTGCCCTTGAGTCCGTACAGATCCGCGGCAAAGGTGGCCAGCTTGTTCCAGCCGCGCTCGGGTATGCCCGAGGGCAGCTTGAGCGGCGGAATCGGCAGGCATTGCACCTCGTTTCTGATGCCGGTGGTGTCGTCCGTCAGGCAGACGAAGTTGAAGTCGCCGCTGAGGTGGCGGCGCACCATGGCATACAGCCGGTTGACATACTCGGGGCCGTATTTCGTGCCCCATTTCATGCAGATCACATGGCGCTGCGACGTGGTGGGGGCAGTCATCAGTCTGCCTGGCCCTTCTTGACCGATTTCTGCTTGGGCTTGGCGCGTTTGATCTGGCCGCCGGTGGTCAGGCGCTGGTTGCCCAGCACGCGCAGCTGTTTGACCTCGGGGCGCTGTCCGGGGCGGCCGAACTTCAGCACCTTCACGTCGCGCGGGCCGGGCTTGCGGTTCTCGTCCGGGGTCTTCTGCTTCTGGGCAACGGGGCGCCACAGCACCAGCAGCTTGCCGATATGCTGTATGGGGGCGGCGCCGAGCGCGTCGGCGAGCTGCTGGTATATCGCCTCGCGGGCCACGCGGTCGTCGTTGAACACGCGCACCTTGATCAGGCCATGGGCGGCAAGCGCGGCATCGACCTCCTTTTGCACGGCGGCCGTGAGGCCATCCCCCCCGATCAGGACCACGGGGTCCAGGTGGTGGGCGTTGGCGCGGTGTTCCCGGCGCTCGGCGGGAGTCAATTGAATGTGAGGCATGGTCGTATTATCTCAATCACATGAAAGTCCAGACCAAAAGCAAAAAGGTGAACAAGGCGTGGCTCAACGCGCACGTCAACGATCCCTATGTCAAGGCCGCCCAGAAGGACGGCTACCGCGCGCGCGCGGCCTACAAGCTCAAGGAGATCGACGAGCAGCTCGGCCTCGTCAAGCCCGGCCAGGTGGTGGTGGACCTGGGCTCGTCGCCCGGCGCATGGAGCCAGTATCTGCGCCGGCGCCTGGCGCCCGCTGGTGCAGCCGTGGGGCAGCTCAACGGCGCCATCATCTCGCTGGACATCCTGCCCATGGAGCCCATTGAGGGTGTGACGTTCCTGCAGGGGGATTTTCGCGACGAAGAGGTGCTGGCGCGCCTGCAGCAGGCCGTGAAGGGCCGCCCGGTGGACCTGGTGGTGTCGGACATGGCGCCCAACCTCTCGGGCGTGGAGTCGGTCGATGCCGTGCGCATTGCCCACCTGATCGAGCTGGCCGTCGATTTTGCGCTGCACCATCTCAGGCCCGAAGGGGCACTGATCGTCAAGCTGTTTCACGGCAGCGGCTACACGCAGCTGGTGCAGCTGTTCAAGGACAGCTTTCGCGTGGTCAAGCCGATCAAGCCCAAGGCCTCGCGCGACAAGTCGTCGGAAACCTTCTTGGTGGGCATAGGCCTCAAGCACCCCGCGTGAACGCGGCTTGACCATGGGTCACTCCGGGGTTTGTAGGCGCAGTGCCGGGGTTGAAACGCCTAAAATGAACCCCAAATGCACTTGGGCGTCCGCATGACACGGTCGTGGCCGTCCACCTCTTTCTGAATCTGGAGCTCCGCTTGAACAATCAGTGGTTTTCAAAAGTCGCCGTCTGGCTGGTCATTGCCATGGTGCTCTTTACGGTGTTCAAACAGTTTGACACCAGAGTGGGCGCGGGCGCGGGCGCCGTCGGCTACTCCCAGTTCCTGGAAGATGTGCGCAATCACCGCATCAAGAACGCCACCATCCAGGAAGGGCCCGGGGGCGCTACCGAGATCCTGGCCACGACCAATGATGACCGACGCATCCGTACCACCGCCACCTACCTGGATCGGGGTCTGATCGGCGACCTGATCAACTACAACGTCAAGTTCGACGTCAAGCCGCGCGAGGAGGGGTCGCTCCTCATGACCCTGCTGGTCAGCTGGGGCCCCATGCTGCTGCTCATCGGCGTCTGGGTCTACTTCATGCGCCAGATGCAGGGGGGCGGCAAGGGCGGCGCGTTCAGCTTCGGCAAGTCCAAGGCCCGGATGCTGGACGAGAACAACAACACCGTCACCTTTGCCGACGTGGCCGGTTGCGACGAGGCCAAGGAAGAGGTCAAGGAGGTGGTGGACTTCCTGAAGGATCCGCAGAAGTTCCAGAAGCTCGGCGGCCGCATCCCGCGCGGCCTGCTGCTGGTCGGGCCCCCGGGCACGGGCAAGACGCTGCTGGCCAAGTCGATTGCCGGCGAGGCCAAGGTGCCGTTCTTCAGCATCTCGGGCTCCGACTTCGTCGAGATGTTCGTCGGCGTGGGCGCGGCGCGTGTGCGTGACATGTTCGAGAACGCCAAGAAGAACGCGCCCTGCATCATCTTCATCGATGAGATCGATGCGGTGGGCCGCCAGCGCGGTGCCGGCCTGGGTGGCGGCAATGATGAGCGCGAGCAGACCTTGAACCAGATGCTGGTCGAGATGGACGGCTTCGAGACCAACATGGGCGTGATCGTGGTCGCGGCCACCAATCGGCCCGACATTCTCGATCAGGCGCTCCTTCGCCCGGGCCGTTTCGACCGCCAGGTCTATGTGACGCTGCCCGACATCCGTGGCCGTGAGCAAATCCTGAACGTTCACATGCGCAAGATCCCCGTGGGCCAGGATGTCAATCCTGGCATCATCGCCCGCGGCACGCCCGGCATGAGCGGAGCCGATCTGGCCAACCTGTGCAACGAGGCCGCGCTGATGGCCGCGCGGCGCAATGCCCGCGTGGTGGAGATGCAGGACTTCGAGAAGGCCAAAGACAAGATCATCATGGGCCCCGAGCGAAAGAGCATGGTCATGCCCGAGGAGGAGCGGCGCAACACCGCCTACCACGAGGCCGGCCACGCCCTCATCGGCAAGCTTCTGCCTAAGTGCGACCCGGTGCACAAGGTGACCATCATCCCGCGCGGCCGCGCTCTGGGTGTGACCATGAGCCTGCCCGAAAAGGACCGCTTCTCCTACGACAAGGAGTACATGCTCAACCAGATCGCCATGCTTTTTGGCGGCCGCATTGCCGAAGAAGTCTTCATGCACCAGATGACCACCGGTGCCAGCAACGACTTCGAGCGTGCCACCAACCTGGCACGCGACATGGTCATGAAGTACGGCATGAGCGAGGCCCTGGGCCCCATGGTCTATGCCGAGAATGAGGGCGAGGTGTTCCTGGGCCGTTCGGTCACCAAGACCACCAACATTTCGGAAGAAACCATGCAGAAGGTCGATGCCGAGGTGCGCCGCATCATCGACGAGCAATATGCCCTGGCGAGGAAGCTCATCGAGGACAACCAGGACAAGATGCACGCCATGGCCAAGGCCATGCTCGAATGGGAAACCATAGACGCCGAGCAACTCGACGACATCATGGCCGGAAAGCCCCCCCGTCCGCCCAAAGACTGGACGCCGCGCACGCCCTCGTCGGGTGGTGATGGCTCGGGCGGTGGCACTCCTGCAGTGAAGCCCGATCCTGCGCCGTCGGTGGTTTGACTGCCACGGCATGCGTCCAACGGGGCCTTGAGCCCCGTTTTTCGTCTACGCCCTGCTTCTACCATGCTTTGGCAAACTTCTCGCTTTGACCTGGACCTGACGCGCCCGCGGGTCATGGGCATCGTCAACGTCACGCCCGACTCATTCTTCGACGGCGGCCAGCATGCCAGCCTGCAGGCCGCGCTACGCCACTGTGAACGGCTGCTCAAGGACGGGGCCGACATCCTCGACATAGGGGGCGAGTCCACCCGCCCCGGCAGCCCGGCCGTGCCCCTGGAGGTGGAACTGGAGCGTGTCGTACCGCTGGTGCGCGAGGCCGTACGCCTGGGCGTTCCAGTTTCCGTGGACACCTACAAGCACGAGGTCATGCGTGCGGTGCTGGACCTGGGGGCCGACATCGTCAACGACATCTGGGCCCTGCGCCAACCCGGGGCGGTACAGGCCGTCGCCAGCCATCCTCGCTGCGGCCTGTGTCTGATGCACATGCATGGCAACCCGCAGACCATGCAAGCGGTGCCCATGGAGGGCGACCCTGTGCCGCCAGTGCTCTCGTTTCTTGAGCATCAGGCGCTGCGCCTGCAAGGAATGGGCGTGGAAAAACCGCGCATCGTGCTGGACTATGGCATAGGCTTTGGCAAGACCGTTGAGCAGAACTTTGCACTGCTCGCGCACCAGACCGAACTGCTGGCCCTGGGTTATCCGCTCCTGGCCGGCTGGTCGCGCAAGTCCTCGCTGGGCAATGTCACCGGCCTGGCCGCGCAGGATCGCCTGGCGCCCAGCGTGGCGGCGGCACTGCTGGCCGTGGAGCGGGGTGCGAGCATCGTGCGCGTGCATGACGTGCGCGAAACCGTGGCAGCCCTGGCCGTCTGGCAGGCCATGCAAAATCAAACCCATTGAGAGAGAGGATGCTCCCTATGACCCGTCAATACTTTGGCACCGATGGCATTCGTGGAACGGTAGGCCAGCCGCCCATTACTCCGGACTTCGTGCTGCGCCTGGCGCATGCCGTGGGGCGCGTGCTGCGCCGCTCGGAGGAGCGACCCACGGTGCTGATCGGCAAGGACACGCGCATCTCGGGCTACATGCTCGAAGCCGCGCTGGAGTCGGGCTTCAACTCGGCCGGGGTGGATGTGATTCTGCTCGGCCCGCTGCCCACGCCTGGCGTGGCCTACCTCACGCGCGCACAGCGCGCCAGCCTGGGCGTTGTCATCAGCGCCAGCCACAACCCCTATCCGGACAACGGCATCAAGTTTTTCAGCGCCCAGGGCACCAAGCTGCCGGACGCCTGGGAGCAGGAGGTGGAGGCCGAGTTGGAGCGCCCGCCCGTGTGGGCCGATTCGGCGACGCTGGGCAAGACGCGCCGGCTCGACGACGCCGCTGGCCGCTACATCGAGTTCTGCAAGAGCACCTTCGCCCATGACCTCACGCTGCGCGGCCTGAAGATCGTGGTCGATGCCGCGCATGGTGCGGCCTACCATATCGCGCCGAAGGTGTTTCATGAACTGGGGGCCGACGTCATCGCCATCGGCTGCGCGCCCGATGGCCTGAACATCAACCACGAGGTGGGCGCCACTCATCCAGATGCGTTGGTACGCGCCGTGCGTGACAACCGTGCGGACTTCGGCATCGGGCTCGACGGCGACGCCGACCGCCTGCAAGTAGTTGACGCGGACGGTCGGCTGTACAACGGCGATGAGCTGCTCTACCTCATGGCGGCCGACCGGCTGGCGCGCGATGAGCATGTGCCCGGCGTGGTTGGCACGCTGATGACCAATATGGCAGTGGAACAGGCACTGCTGCGCCGCGGCGTGAAGTTCGTGCGCGCCAAGGTGGGCGACCGCTACGTGCTGGAAGAACTGCAGCGCCAGCGCTGGCTGCTGGGAGGCGAGGGCTCGGGCCACCTGCTGGCGCTGGACCGCCACACCACGGGCGATGGTCTGGTCAGTGCGCTGCAGGTGCTGCAGACCTGCGTGCGCAGCCAAAAGTCACTCGCGCAGCTGCTGGCCGACGTGCCGCTGTTTCCGCAGGTGCTGCTCAACGTCCGGCTTCAACCGGGGCAGGACTGGACGAGGAATGAGGCCCTGTCACGCGCGACCCGCGAGGTGCAGGCCGACCTGGGCAATGACGGCCGCGTGCTGGTGCGCGCCAGCGGCACCGAGCCCCTGCTGCGCGTCATGGTGGAGGCGCGCGACGCGGATCAGGCGCGTCACTGCGCCCAGCGCCTGGCGGACGCTGCTCGCGCCGCATGACGGTTCTTCCATAGGTTGCGGCAACCACCAGCGCGAGGGCCGAGATCCAAAAATATCACGCTATAATGCAAAGCTACGGGGGCTGTAGCTCAGTTGGTAGAGTCCAGGATTGTGATTCCTGTCGTCGTGGGTTCGAGTCCCATCAGCCACCCCAAAAAACACTCAAAGCAAGCAAAAAGGCCTTGATTTCCTTGGAAATCAAGGCCTTTTTGCTTGGAGGCTAAATCTCGCTTGCTACACAGCCTGTTCACAACCTTGGTGGAGCTGACCTTGAAAGCGATTTCCGAAAACCTCTATCCACGTGGTCACTTTTTATAGTCGCTGCGAGGAGACTCCGCGACTTCTTCCCACTGTCCGGGGGCCAGGCCGTCGAGCGTGCACGACCCCACGGCCGTGCGTACCAGGCGCAGCGTGGGGTGACCCACGGCCGCGGTCATGCGGCGCACCTGGCGGTTGCGGCCCTCGCGGATGACGAGTTCGATCCAGCAGTCGGGAATGGCTCGGCGTACGCGTATGGGCGGGTTGCGTGGCCAAAGGGCGAGGGGCGTGTCGAGCCGGCGCACGCGCGCGGGCTGGGTAGGACCGTCGTTCAGCCGCACGCCGCGGCGCAGGGCGGCAAGCGCCGCGTCATCGGGAATGCCCTCGACCTGTACCCAGTAGGTTTTTTCCATCTTGTGGCGCGGGTCGCTGATACGGGCCTGCAGCGGCCCGTCGTTGGTCAGAAGCAGCAGGCCCTCGCTGTCGGCGTCCAGCCGGCCGGCGACATAGAAGCCGGGCAGGTCTATGAAGTCCTTGAGGCCGCGCCAACGCCCCTCGGGCGTGAACTGGCTCAGCACGCCATAGGGTTTGTTGAAGCGGATGAGGCGTACTGTCATGCGGGCAGAAACAGGGCCGGGTCCACCATGGTTCGGTTGAGCATCACGCCCCAATGCAGGTGCGGGCCGGTCACGCGGCCCGTGGCTCCCACGCGGCAAAAGTGCTGACCGGCCTGCAGCCGGTCGCCGGGCTGGCAGTCCACGCGGCTCAGGTGGCAGTACAGGGTCAGCAGGCCGCCGCCATGGTCCAGCCAGACCGTGCCGCCGTTGAAGAAATAGTCGCCTACGTCGATCACCTGGCCCGCCAGCGGCGCGACGACGGGCGTGCCGGTGGCGGCCGCGATGTCCATGCCGCTGTGCGGATTGCGCGCCTGGCCGTTGAACACCCGGCGCAGGCCGAAGCTGCTCGAGTGCCGCCCCGGCACGGGTTGCTGCATCAGCAGCTGCTCCGGCAGTGGCGTGGAGAAGCTGGCCATGATCTGTTGCTGGTGGGCACGTTCGCGCTCGTGGCGCGCCAGATCCTCGGGCGCCAGGTCCACGGTGCGCGGTGACACTGTCAGGCGCTGCTCGCTGTACCGCTTCGCTGCCACGCGGTAGGCAAGCTGGCGCGCGGGTGCGGAAGGCGTGGCCTGCACCGCCACATGGGCCTCGCCCACAGGTGCGGACAGGGGTATGCCGACGATGGCCGTCCAGGAGTGGGCATCGCCGAGCACCAGCGCGGGGATGTCGCCCGCGTGCACCACGGGGCGCTCGGGCGCCGGGCCCAGTGCCAGCCGGGCCACGCCGCCGGGCACTTGCAGCGCCTGGGGCCAGCCCTTCGGTCCCGTGGCGGCTTGGGCCAGCAGGGCAGAGGTGGGTAGCAGCCCCAGGCTCAGGGCCCGCAGCGCTGTGCGGCGACTTGCGCCGTGTGATGCGATAGGGGTGGGGAAGGGCGAGTAGTCGGGCATGGATTTCACGGCGCGCAGTGGGGTGATGCGGGGCGCACTATTGCTATTGTGGGTATTGCGTTGCCAACCGCGCCAGGCAGCCGAGCTGCCAGGCGAGCTCGGGCTCGAACGATTGGCGGTCGGCTACAGCGCCATAGCCACCCTGGCCATAGACCGCTGCATAGGCTGCATAGTCGGCTGTCTGGCGCGCTTTGCCCGCGAGCGCGTTGGCTACCGCATAGGTGGCAGACACCGCTGCGTGGCCCGAGCCGTCCAGCGAGCGCGAGCCCTGGTGCTGGTTGGCCAGCCGCGTGGCCTGTGCCGCCAGCGCCGCAAGCTCCGCCTGGCCGATGGTGCCGTCGAGGTAGGCGCCCAGGCCGTGCAGGCAGTGCGACACATCTTCCTGTTCAATGAACTGCTCGACGCGACAGGCGCAAGCGTGGCCAAACGCGAGGCGCAGGCGTTCGTGGGCGCAGGCAAGACCAAGCCCCAGTTGCTGGGAAAGGGCATCAAGAGCGTCGTTCATCGCTGACTCCGGTTTTTCCGTTGCGCCCTGCCGGATGAAAAAGGCTTGAAGATCTCGAGAGGTTCAGGTGGTGACGGCTACTTCACGCGCTCGCTCTCGACCACCATGTCGAGCACATAGGCGTAGGCCGATGCGTCGGCCGGCGGGTTCTGGCGCTTGAAGCGGGTGATGCGCAGCACGTTGCGCACGCCCGCCTCGTGGGTGTAGCCCTGCACCTCGTCGTAGAACGGCTGCCATGGCCCCACATGGGTTTTGACGCCGTTGTCGGCATAGCGGATCTCGCGCACGCGCAGGCATTGGGCGTTCCGTACCACGCCATGGCTGCAGGCCACCCGCTCGGGCGCCACCTCCAGGAAGATGCGCTCGCCCGGACCGCCGTACTGCGTCTGCGGCGTGGGCTGGCCCGTCAACTCCCAGCGGCTGCCATCGGCAAAGAACAGCTGCAGCCGCGGCGTGGCGCCGGCGAGCAGCTTGTAGCGCCTGACGGTGGGCAGCAGCGTGCCCACGCGGTCTTCGAGTTGCATCAGAGACGGATCGGCGCAGGCGCGCTTGGTGGACATGAGTGGGTTCAGCTGCATGTCCTCGCCCTGCGTGGCGAAGTTGGCGCCCATCAGGTTGCACAGCTGGCGCACGCTCAGGTGTTGGCCCTCGAAGTGCAGTTGCAGCGGAGCGTGTCCGGCGAGCAGCCAGCGGCCGTCGGGACGGCCCTGGGCGTCCAGGGCGGCCGCCAGGCTCCAGTCGTAGGCGGCAAGGGTGGGGGCGCTGGCTTGCGCGGCGGCGCTGGGCATGGGTTCTTGCTGCGAAGGGGTGCTGGCGCAGGCGCTCATGAGGGCCGCCAGGGCCAGGGCGGCCAGGGGCTTGTTGGCTTGTTTGCGGTGCATGGCAGTCTTGGATGCGGGGGGGCTAGAACGAGGAGCCGGGTTCGCGCAGGAACGCCAGCTCCTCATCGCTGGACGGGCGCCCGAGTATGGCGTTGCGGTGCGGGTAGCGCCCAAAGCGCTCGATGATGGCCTGGTGGCGCAGCGCAAATGGCAGGTTGGCCTCCAGCCCCGGTTCGGCGAACAGCCGCAGCGCCTCTGCGTGCACGAGGGGTGATTCGCTGTGCATGTAGGGCATGTAGGCAAAGGCGCGGCGCCCGGCGGGCAGCGTGTGCGCCTGGCCGCTGGCGACCAGTTCCTGCGCGAGCACGAGGGCCATGCCGTCCTGCGCGAAGGCGCGGGGCGTGTCGCGGTAGACATTGCGCGAGAACTGGTCCAGTACCAGGATCTCGGCCAGTCGCCCCTGGACGTTCGTGCGCCAGGCCCACAGCTCACCACGCGTCGCGGCCTCCAGCGTGGCGCCAAAGCGGTTGGCGATGGCTGCGTCGAGCGCCGCGTCCTTGGCGAAATGCTGCGCGGGCGTGAGCTCGTCGAACCAGAACTGCAGGATGGACTCGGGTGTCATGCGTGCATGCCTTATTTGCCCCAGCTGTCCTTGAGCCCCGTGATGCGGTTGAACAC
>JAFECU010000152.1 GCA_018242005.1 Pseudomonadota bacterium
CATCGCCTACCCCCTGGCCGACTGCAGCGGCCAGCTCGTCGTGGCCACCACCCGGCCCGAGACCATGCTGGGCGACGTGGCCGTGATGGTGCACCCCGAGGACGAGCGCTACACGCACCTCATCGGCAAGAGGGTCAAGCTGCCGCTGTGCGAGCGCGAAATCCCCGTGATTGCCGATGCCTACGTCGACAAGGATTTTGGCACCGGCGTGGTCAAGGTCACGCCCGCGCACGACCAGAACGACTACGCCGTGGGCCAGCGCCACAAGCTGCCGATGGTCGTGGTGCTCACGCTCACCGCCACCATCAACGACCAGGCGCCCGAGAAATACCGCGGCATGGATCGCTTTGCCGCGCGCAAGGCGGTGGTGGCCGACCTTGAAGCCCTGGGCCTGCTCGTCGAGACCAAGAAGCACAAGCTCATGGTGCCGATCTGCACGCGCACCGGCCAGGTCATCGAGCCCATGCTGACGGATCAATGGTTCATCGCCATGAACCAAGTGGCCAAGGACGGCACGGGCGACGCCACGGGCAAGAGCATCGCGCAAAAAGCCATCGACGCCGTGGCCAGCGGCCAGGTGTCCTTCGTGCCCGAAAACTGGGTCAACACCTACAACCAGTGGATGAACAACATCCAGGACTGGTGCATCTCGCGCCAGCTCTGGTGGGGCCACCAGATTCCGGCCTGGTACGACGAGGACGGCCATGTGTACGTCGCCAAGTCCGAAGCCGAGGCCCAGGCACAAGCGCCCGGCAAGACACTCAAGCGCGACCCCGACGTGCTCGACACCTGGTATTCCTCGGCGCTAGTGCCCTTCTCGACGCTGGGCTGGCCCCACCAGTCCGACTCGGCCACCGACGACTACAACCTCTATCTGCCCTCCTCCGTGCTGGTCACGGGCTACGACATCATCTTCTTCTGGGTGGCCCGGATGATCATGATGACCACGCACTTCACCGGGCGTGTGCCGTTCAAGCATGTCTACATCCACGGCCTGGTGCTCGACGCCCAGGGCAAGAAGATGAGCAAATCCGAGGGCAACGTGCTCGACCCTGTCGATTTGATCGACGGCATCGCCCTCGAACCCCTGCTGGACAAACGCACGCAAGGCCTGCGCCGCCCCGAGACGGCGCCCAAGGTGCGCAAGGCCACCGAAAAAGAATTTCCCGACGGCATTCCCGCCTACGGCGCCGATGCGCTGCGCTTTACCTTTGCGTCGCTGGCCAGCCTGGGCCGCTCGATCAACTTTGACAGCAAGCGCTGCGAGGGCTACCGCAACTTCTGCAACAAGCTGTGGAACGCATCGCGCTTTGTACTGATGAACTGCGAGGGCTACGACTGCGGCTTTGACGGCGACGGCAGCTGCAGCACCGACTACCTGCACTTCAGCCAACCCGACCGCTGGATCGTCTCGCTGCTGCAAAAAGTGGAGGCCGAAGTCGCCAAGGGCTTTGCCGAGTACCGCCTGGACAACGTCGCCAACACGATTTACGACTTCGTCTGGAACGAGTTCTGCGACTGGTACCTGGAGATCGCCAAGGTGCAGATCCAGACCGGCAGCGTGCCACAGCAACGCGCCACGCGCCGCACGCTGATCCGCGTGCTCGAAGCCATCCTGCGCCTGGCCCACCCCATCATCCCCTTCGTGACCGAGGCGTTGTGGCAGGTGGTCGCCCCCACGGCCGGCCTGCCGGGCGCATCGATTGCGGTTGCCGCCTACCCGCAATCCCAGCCCGCAAAAATCGACGAGGCGGCCGAGGGCTATGTGGAGCGCCTGAAGCACATGGTGGACGCCTGCCGCACGCTGCGCGGCGAGATGGGCGTATCGCCCGCCCAGCGCCTGCCGCTGCTGGCCGTGGCCGACAACGCCGACGAGGTGCAGTTTCTGCGCACCAACGCCGCCGTGCTGCAGAACCTGGCCAAGCTCAGCGAGGTCAAGGTGTTCGACGACGCCGCGGCCTGGGCCAAAGAGGCGCAGAACGCCCCCGTCAACGTGGTGGGCGCCGCGCGCCTGGCGCTGTTCGTCGAAATCGACGTGGCCGCCGAAAAGGCCCGCCTGTCCAAGGAAGCCGCGCGCCTCGCAGGCGAAATCACCAAGGCCAACGCCAAGCTCGGCAACGAGGCCTTCGTCGCCAAGGCGCCGCCGGCCGTGATCGAGCAGGAGAAAAAACGCGTGGCCGACTTTGGCGCCACGCTCGCGCGCATCCAGGAACAACTCGCCCGCCTGGGCTAACGCCATGACCACCACCCGTATCCGCAAAGCCGTTTTCCCTGTCGCCGGCCTGGGCACCCGCTTCCTGCCAGCCACCAAGGCGTCCCCGAAGGAAATGCTGCCGGTCGTGGACAAGCCGCTGATCCAGTACGCCGTGGAAGAAGCCTACGAGGCCGGCATCCGCGACATGGTTTTTGTGACGGGCCGCAGCAAGCGCGCCATCGAAGACCATTTCGACACCGCCTACGAGCTGGAAAACGAGTTGGAGCAGGCCGGCAAGAGCGAAATGCTGGCACTGGTGCGCTCCATTGCGCCGGCCGACATGAACTGCCTGTTCGTGCGCCAGCCGCGCAGCCTGGGCCTGGGCCACGCCGTGCTCTGCGCCGAGCCGCTCGTCGGCCAGGAGCCCTTTGCCGTGCTGCTGGCCGACGACCTGATGGTAGGCACCACGGAAAACGGTATCGGCGGCCCGGGCGTGATGGCGCAGATGACCGCCGCGTTTGAAAAGCAGGGCCGCTCGCTCCTGGCCGTGCAGGAAGTGCCGCAGGAGCACACCAAACGCTACGGCATTGTCAAAGGTGAGGCCGCAGGCGGGCCGCTGATCCGCGTCGATCAGATCGTGGAAAAACCAGCGCCCGAAGTGGCCCCCTCGCGCATGGGCGTGGCCGGGCGCTACGTGCTCACGCCGCGCATCTTTGAAGAAATCCGCAACCAGCCACGCGGCGTGGGCGGCGAGATCCAGCTCACCGACGCCATCGCCCGCCTGATGCAGCATGAGGCCGTTTACGCTTACCAGTACAGCGGAAAACGCTACGATTGTGGTAGCAAAGAAGGCTTCCTGGAGGCCACGGTGGAACTGGCGCTGCAGCACCCGCAGGTGGGCGCGCAGTTCCGCGCCTACCTCCAGGGGCTGGCGGTCTGAAAGGCTTGGCTGCTGACGCTTGCGGCCCGAGCGTCGGTGGCATGTCTTGCCTGAGGCCACGCACTTCGACGCAGGCCGTCGAACCCAGGCCGATGATGATGGCCCATGACGACCACCGAGCCGCTGTACCGGCGCGCCCGCCAGCTCGTGCTTTCTCGCCGCCGCCCGCGCATCTCCGCGCCATGCAACGGGCCCTGCACATCGGCTGGCGTGCTGCAACGGGCGCCGCCCACACCAGGCCCACGCAGGGCAGACGCCCGATAGGGTCTGGCCCCTCGCAAAACCGCTACCGGTATGTCCACGATCTCTTTGATGGGGTTTGCCGGACTCAACCCGTTTGCGCCACCTCGGTTCATGCGTTGCGCGGCGCGCGCAGGCGCAGCGCACCGTCGAGCACCAGCACCGCCACGGCCGCAAAGATCGGCCCGTAGCTGGGCCATTGCTCCGGCCCGATGCTCTCGCCCAGCAGCAGCGCCACCAGCGCCAGCAGCACCGGCTCCACATAGCTCAAGAGGCCAAACAGCCCCAGCGGCAGCAGGCGGCTGGCCGCCATGTACAGCGCCAGCGCCACGGCGCTGACCACGCCCAGCACCGGCACCATGACCCACAGATGGGCATGGCCCGTCACCAGGTCCACGGACGAGGGCGCGCGCTGCACAAACCACAGCGCCGCGGGCACCAGCAGCAGCATGTCAAGCCAATGGCCTCCCAGGTGGTCGGTGGAAAGCTGCCTGCGAAGCACGAAGTACACGGTGTAGCCCAGCGCCACCAGCCAGGTCTCCCACGACATGCCGCCCGCGCGCAGCACCTCGTGCGCCACGCCCAGCGCGGCCAGCAGCGTGGCCAGCCACTGCAGGTGCGACAGCCGTTCGCGGTACAGCACGCGCCCGGCCAGCACCATCACCAACGGCAGCAGAAAGTAGCCCAGCGACACCGGCAACGCCCGCCCATGCAGCGGCGCCCACAAGAACAGCCACAGCTGCACCCCCAGCAGCGCCGCGCTGGCCAGCAGGCCCAGTGCCAACGATGGCTGGCGCCGCACGCGCAGGGCCAGCAGGCGCACGCGCGGCCATTGCCCGCGCCAGAGCAGCAGCACCGTGGTGAACGGCAGCGTGGCCAGCACGCGCCAGCCGAAGATCTGCTCGCCATCGAGGGGCACGAGCAGCGGCGCCAGGTAGTACATGGCGCCAAACAGAACGGACGCCACGATGGACGCGGCCAGGCCTTTGATCACGGCAGACGGGGCAAAGAAGCAAAGCCTGTGATTGTCGGCGATTGCGCCGCAAGTTATGCCCACCGGCTGTGGGCCGACCTGTGGACAAGCACCGGGACAAACCCGCGCAGGCCGCGCCCGTATTGGCTTGCGGCGTATTGCCCATTTTTTGGGCAGATGCGCGGTGCCGGTTCGATGTCCGTTGAATGCCGATCAGGCGCGGGCCCACGCGGGTATAGTGGCGCCCCTTTTGCCCTGAGACCACGTTCTTTCGCCCCCCCGTGCCCGCATCCACCGCCGCCCTGATCTGCCTCGTCGTCGCCATCCATGATGGCGACACCCTCACCGCACGCTGCGGCAGCCCCGGCGCCTGGCGGCGCGAGCGCGTGCGCATCGCCGCCATCGACGCGCCCGAGAGCCGCCAGGCCTTTGGCCAGCGCGCGCGGCAAAACCTGGCGCAGCTGTGCTTTCGCCAGCAGGCCCATCTTTACCGGCTGGGCCACGACCACTATGGCCGCACCCTGGCCCAGGTGCGCTGCCAGGGCCGGGACGTGGCCGCGGCCCAGGTGGGCTCGGGCCTGGCCTGGGTCTACGCGCCGCAGGCCGCGCGGCATCCAGACCTCGTGGCGCTGGAGCGGCAGGCGCGCCAGCGGCGCACCGGCCTGTGGTCGCAAAAGCGGCCGCTCGCGCCCTGGGACTATCGGCGGCAGTACAAGCGCACTATCAATTGAATAGCTTGTTGCGGTTGTTGCACAAGTCTCAGAGGCCTATTCATGGCCCAAACAGCAGAACCTGTTGATTTTTGCAAAGCCCGTCATCCCCGCGAAAGCGGGGATGACGGCGGTTTCCTCATCAACACCAATCGCCCATTAAGCCCGGTTCAGGCATTGATTCCGGCATCGA
Organism: Pseudomonadota bacterium; assembly: GCA_018242005.1. GTDB lineage: Bacteria > Pseudomonadota > Gammaproteobacteria > Burkholderiales > Burkholderiaceae_C > Alicycliphilus. The sequence continues at coordinate 5,251 of JAFECU010000152.1, forward strand.
GCCGGCCGCTCAGCAGTTCGCCCAGGCGCTCGGGCGGCAGGCGAAAGCCGCAGGCCTGGGCATGGCCGCCGCCGCCCATGCTCACGGCCAGGGGCGAGCAGTCGTAGCCACGCTGCGAGCGCAGACCCACCTTGACCTGCCCGTCCTTGCCCACGGCCCACATCAGCGCGTAGCTACCGCTCTGGCGCGACAGGATCTCGCCCACCAGGCTGTGAAAGGCTCCGGGCGCATTCACCATCAGCCCCTGCTGGCCGTTGAAGACCAGCGGCTGGGCGCCGCCGGCCACGTCCTGCGCCAGATGGCGGAACTTCTCGTCCATGGCCTGGCCGCGCGCGACGAAGGCCGCGGTCTGCTCGGGCGCAAAGTCGGCAATCTGCTGCCAGCGGGCAAAGTCGAAGGGCTCCATGTCCAGCGCCGCGACAAAGCCCGCAGTCTCGGGATATTTCCAGGCCCAAAGGTCGCGGTCCTCGACGAAGCGCACCAGTTCGGGCAGCGGCGCATCGGGGTGGAAGAACTCCCAGGCCAGGCGCGCGCCGGACTTGGTCATATCGAAATGCAGCGCACCGCAGCGGCAGGCAAAGCCCGCCAGCTGCTCGGCCGCGCTCTTGTGGTGGTCCAGCAGCACCAGCTTGGCGGCGCGCGCGTCGATCTCGCCCAGCAGCTCGGGCGCAAAGGCAAAGTCCAGCACATAGACGGCGCGACCTGCTAGCGGCGGCAGGTCGGCCACCGTGGCTGCCTGGCCGTGCGACAGGCCCAGGCATTCGACCTGTCCGCCGTAAAAGCGCCAGGCCGCCAGGGCCGCGCAGAAGCCGTCGGCGCAGCGGCCGTGGTAGAGCACCAGGGGTTGGGGGTCGTCGGTACGGGGTGCGGCCAGCAGGGGCAACGGCAAAATCGTGGAATGTGAACTGATCATCATGGCGGCGCATTGTGCCGCTCAGGCAAGTCGTTCGCCTGTTATCATTCCTGTACAGATATCCAGTAACCACCATGGGACTCGACCAGATCGCCATCGCCCTGCTGGGCGCCACCGCCGCCTGGGCCTCGCAGGCGCGCAGCCTGGGCCTGCGCCGCTGGGCCTGCATCTTCGGGTTGCTGGGCCAGCCCTTCTGGTTCTACGCCTCATGGCAGGCCGGGCAATGGGGCATTTTTGCCGTGTCGTTCGTCTACCTGTGCGCCTGGCTGCGCGGCCTGTGGGTGTACTGGCTGACGCCACGCCACGAGGCGCAGGACACGGGGCTGAGCACGATACAGCTCACGCCGGGGCGTTGAACCTGGGCCGATCCGCACATCCCCCGCTGCACCTGCTATGGCAGGACGAGCATATGGTGGCGCTGTACAAGCCCGCCGGCTGGCTGGTGCACCGCACGGGGCTCGATGCCGGCGAGACGCGCTTCGTCGTCCAGACCCTGCGCGACCAGATCGGCCGGCATGTCTATCCCGTGCACAGGCTCGACAAGGGCACCTGCGGCGTGCTCGTCATGGGCCTGCACCCGGCGGCAGCGCGCGCCCTGGCCGATGCCTTTGCGCGCCATGCGGTGAGGAAACGCTACCTGGCCCTGGTGCGCGGCTGGGCTCCCTTTCAGGCCGATGTGGACCACCCGCTGCGCCCCGACGACGCCCCGCCCTGTGCGCCGGCCCAGCCCGCGCACACGCGCCTGACATGCCTGGCACGGCTGGAACTGCCGGGGTCCGGTGACCCGCGCTTTGCCACCACCCGCGCCAGCCTGGTTCTGGCCGAGCCCACGACCGGCCGGCGCCACCAGATCCGGCGCCACCTCAAGCACATCGCCCACCCGATCATTGGCGACGCCACGCATGGCAAGGGCCCGCTCAACCGCTGGTGGGCCGAGCAGCTGGGCCTGCAGCGACTGTGGCTGCACGCGTGGCGGCTTGAGCTGCCGCACCCGCAGGACGGGCGCCCCGTCACCATCGATACCGGCCTGCCCTGGCCCCGCGCGGCAGTGCAAGTGGCCGGCGCACCGCCGCCTTGGCAGGACTGGCAGGCACGCCTGTTCACGCTGCCATGGGTGGCGCTATAGCCCCTGGCGGCGCTACCATGCCGGGCACGCCCGCACCGAGCACAACCATGCCTGCCACACCGCCCGCCGAAACGCCCATGGATACGCCGGACGCGCCCGGCACGGACGCCCAAAGCCCCGAAGAACTGCCGGAGGACGGCACACTCTGCCCTGGCAATGCACTGAGCGCACCGGCCCTGCGCCAGCTGCTCAGGGCGGCGTTGCCAGACAGCAGCCGCCACAAGGCCGCGGGCTGGTTCGACCAGACCGACTTCCTGTTCACGCGCAGCCATGTCGATGAGGAGCAGGACGCCTTCCTCGACGGTCTGTTCATCACCGTCTGGAAACGCTGGGACTTCTGGCTGGCCCTGCCGTACGACGGCCCCGCTGCGGCCCAGCCCAGCCTGTTGCGTCAGGCCTGGGCGCGGCTACGCCAGCCGGCAGCGCCACAGGTAACGGACGGGCTGGTGTACCAATACCGCGGCTACGGTGCCACGGGCCAACCCGGTCCCTGGCGGCCCCTGCAGGGCGCTGACACGCCACCCGAGGCGCTGCAGGCCTGCGTTGAGGCCTGGCGCGGCGTCATTGCCTATTGGCGCCGCGCCGAGGGCCAGCGCCGCGCCGGCCGCCCGCTGCGGGCGCGCCTGCACGCCGCGCTCACGCCCGAGCGCGTGCGGGCCCTGACCCTGCTGCCGATCTTCACCGGCCGCTACAACGACTGGTGGGACCCCGAGCGCAATGGATGGTGGGAGGGCGACGTGTGGATAGGCGCACGCCAACCCGGCCAGCAGGGCGGTCGGCACTGGGGGCGCGCGCTCAAGCTGAGCTGGCGCAACGGCCGCGAGGCGGCGGGCGACGAGGAGGATGACGCCCATGCCTGCTACCAGATCGACCTGGTCGAGGACGACGCGCCGCACGAGGGCACGGCCCACCCTCCCGGTCTGCGCCTGAGCTACGCCCAGCGCCAGAGCGACGCACGCGTCAGCCTCTCCAACGATGCCGTGGACCACATGGCGCGCCTGCTGCGGCTGTTCACCACATTGGAGCAGCGCCTTCACGCCGAGCATGCACGCCAACAACAGGCGCTGCAGGCGGCGCCACCGGAAGATATTCCCACCCCACCCCTGCCACACGCGCCGCCGTTTGCGCCCGATCTTCCCGACGCCGAGGTTTTTGGCGCGAAGATCATGGGCCTGTCGCGCGACTGGCAGTGCGCTGGCCGCGCCCACGCCGCACGGGTGCGCGAGCGCTGGGCGCTACAGGCCGAGGCACCTGGAAACGGCGACCCGGCCGCCCTGCCCCTGGTCGATCCACGCGGCGCACAGGCCGGCGCGGTGCTCTTGCTGGCGCGTGCCGTGCACGACTGGGGCGACGCAGACCTGTCGGCGCGCTTTCATCGGCGCTTTGCCTTCGCGCCCGGCGCCCTCTCCCACCGCGCGGTCCAGAATGGGCGGGCCATCGGCCCGGTGCTGTGGCAGGCCGACGGCGGCCTGCTGGCGTATGTGGCGCCCGCACATGGCGCGCAGGCCGGCGCCTGGTGGGCTGTCAGCGCCGATGGTCTACGCATCGCGCCCGCCCCGCAGGCAGGGCACGACTTGGACATGGAGTTGCCCGCAGACACCACCACGGCAGACGCGCACGGCCTCACGGTGCGCGGCGACGCCGAGGGCGACCTGCGGGGCCTGGCCGAGGATGGCAGCACGCTGTGGCGCCACCACATCGGCGGCGCCATACGCAGCATCGCCATAGCCCCCGACGGCCAGGCGCTGGCCGTGGGCAGCGCCGGCGGCTACCTGGTGCTGCTGCGCAAGGGCAGCGGCATGGACCCCTATCTACCGAGCACCTCGCGCTACGCGGAGGAGCGGCGCTTCATTTTCTGGGAAGATGCGCCAGCGCCGCTGGCCTGGTAGCTTCATTTTCAATAGCTTCAAGCGCTTGATGGAAAGGCGCAAGCGGCACTTTCATTCAATACACCATGGCCACCTACCATGCCGAAATCATCTGGGCGCGCGAGGCAGCGCCAGAGGATTTCCTGAACAACCGCTACAGCCGCCGCCACGTGATGCGCTTTGACGGCGGCGTGGAACTGCCCGGCTCGTCGTCACCGCATGTGGTGCCCCTGCCCTGGTCCGAGGCGGCCGCCGTGGACCCCGAAGAGACCTTCGTCGCCGCCCTGTCGAGTTGCCACATGCTGTGGTTTTTGTCGATCGCGGCACGCCGGGGCTTCTGCGTGGACGGCTACCGCGACGCGGCCGAGGGCCTGATGGCGCGCAATACCGCAGGGCGCCTGGCGATGACGCGGGTCACGCTGCGGCCCGCAGTGCGCTTTGGCGACCGCCAGCCCACGCCCGACGAACTGCTGGCCATGCACCACGAGGCGCATGAGGAATGCTTCATTGCCAACTCGGTGACGGCCGACGTGCGCTGCGAACCCGTGGCGGCCGGGGGCTGAGCCGCCGGCCTACTCGTCCCGCGGCGCGTTGCGCGCGCGGCGCTCGTCGCGCTTGCGCTGCTCGGCCTTGCGCTCGGCGCGCAGCTTTTTGACCGCGGAAGGTAGTCATGGCCGAGCGTCATCAACTGGCGCCGGGCTGCCAGCGGTGCGGCAAGAGTTCGTCGATGCGACTGGCCCTGTGCGTGGGCAGGCGCGTGAGCACATCCTTGAGATAGATGGCATGGTCCGCCCACCTAGAGCGCTGCTGCTGAACCGAGGTCGCCATCCAGTGCCGGGTGGGGCCTCGCAGAAGCGGCATCAAAGTGCCAAAGTGGAGGTTCTGGCAACCACCTAAACTCGCAACCGCATGGCAGACAGTGTTTTCCCCTGTGCTCTGAATAAAGCCCGCTGCTACTCACAAGCCCAAGGCCATACCATCACGTCGCCCATCGGCGCCCCCCAAGAAGACACCACGGCTCTGGTCTACCCATATGGCGTGACATGTGCCCAAGGGATTGGTCGCTACCACTGGTGAGTGCCCCTTGGCGCGTAGGTCGTCCCAAATGGACTCCGGTACCGTCCGCTCCAACTCAAGCAAGTCACCTCGAGCCAGCATGCGCGGATGGTCGATGGCCTGTTGCACCGACATGCCGTAGTCCACGATGTTGGACAACACCTGCAATTGCCCTGCTGGCTGAAAGTGACCGCCGGTGACACCGAACGACATGACCGCCTCGCCATCCTTGGTGAGCAGTGCCGGAATGATCGTATGCATGGGGCGTTTCCTGCCGGCAATCTCGTTGGGATGTTCCGCTTCCAGGCTGAAGCCGCAACCACGGTTGTGCAGCAACACACCGCTGGCGCTCGCCACCAGGCCGCTGCCGAAGTCATCGAACAGCGAATTGATGAAGGCCACGACGGTGCCGTCGGCATCAGCGACCGCGATGAACACCGTGTCCTTGTGCTCTGGCATTGGCACGAGGGGTAGATGCGCATTTCGCTGGTCTGGGTCGATCTGAGCCACCCATTGGCGCACGCGCTCCGCGGACAGCCATTGCTTGACGTCTACCGGGTGGAACTTGGGATCGCACAGAAAGGCATCGCGTTGCGCATAGGCAATCCGTGACGCTTCGGCCTGCAAATGGAAGCGCTCTGCACTCAAGGCGCGATAGGCAGAGAGGTCGAAGGCGTTGAGCATGGACGCAATTTGCAGCGCAACGATGCCCTGCCCATTGGGCGGACACTCCCACAAGCGGTAGCCGCGGTACTCGGTGGAGATAGGCTGAACATACTCTGGGGCGTATTCGGCCATATCGTCCAGCGTCATGACACCGCCTCTACGCCGCAGCGCAGATACGATGTCCTCGGCAATCCAGCCGGTATAGAAAGCATCGGCGCCATCGCTGGCAATCGACCGCAATGCACGCCCCAGTCGTGGGTTGGTGCGCCGATCGCCCAGTCGCGGTGCCTGACCGCCCGGCATGAAAATCTCCCGAGCCTCAGGCGTCGCCGACACCTTGGCAGCGTTGAGAGCCCAGTCGCGCGCCAGGCGCTCGGTCACGAGGTAACCATGCTCGGCCACGGCTATTGCGGGCGTGAACAGGGCGGCCAGCGGCATCGTTCCATGGTCGGCCGCCAACCGCTCCCATGCGCGTACCGCTCCCGGCACGGTCACGGCGTTGACGTTGTCCGCCGCGATGCTAGTCAGCCCTGCATCGCGGAGATGATCTGCGCTCACTGCGCGCGGCGCCCAACCAGCGCCATTCAATGCAATGGGCGGCTGGCCTCTTTTCTTGGCGAGAACGAAGCAGTCGCCACCGATGCCAGTCTGCGTGGGCTCGACCACGGCCAGCATGGCAGCTATCGCCACTGCTGCATCAATGGCATTGCCGCCAGCTCGGAGCACATCCAGCCCCGCCAGCGCGGCTTGCGGGTTGGAGGTGGCCACCATGCCGTTGGAGCCGACGGAGACGGCACGGCTGGGGAATTCAAAGTGACGCATGGGATAGGTCTTTCAATCGGCGGTGAAGCCACTGGCCTTGATGGGCGCTTCCCAACGCTTGAGTCCGTCTGCTTGGATGCCCTCCAACTCGGCGGGGCTTGAATAGGCCGGCGTCATAGCGAAAGAAACGATGCGCCGCTGCAAGTCGGGCGACTGCGTGGCCTCGTTCAGCGCCTTGCTGATGCGTTGCACCTTGTCCTGCGACATCCCGGGCGGGCCATAGAGGCCCAGGTAGGCTGGCGCGGTGATGTCGATGCCCAGTTCGCGCAGCGTAGGCACGTCGGGAAGAATGCTCAGGCGCGCTTCGCCGGTAGTCGCCAGGATACGGACCTTGCCGCTTTTGGACATTTCCAGCGATTCCAGGATCGTGTCAATGAGGATCGGGATCTGGCCGCCCGCCAGTTCGGTCAGGGCGGGGGATCCGCCCTTGTAAGGCACATGCATCAGTGGTACGCCGGTGCGCTTGCTGAGCATGTCGCCGATGAAGTGGGCGGATTGGCCGGTGCCGCCTGTGCCGAAGGCTGCTTCCTGTGGATGCTCTTTGGCCCATGCCAGGAATTCCGGTACGCCGCCGGGCGGCGCCTTGGGCCCGGCGGCAATGCACAAGTCATAGGTCGCGATGCGGCCAAGGGGCGTGAAGTCCTTCACCGGATTGAATTCCAGCTTCTTGTAAATGTGCGGAAAGATCGTGAACGGTGCGTTGTTGGCGAGGATCAGCGTTAGGCCGTCCGGCTTGCTGCGCTTGATCTCGCCAAGCGCCAGCCGCTGGGTGGCTCCGGGTTTGTTTTCGACGACCACAGGCTGGTTCAGCGACACGCGCAGTTTGTCGGCCAAGGCTCGCGCCGTAGCGTCGAAAGAGCCTCCGGCCGAGAACCCAACGAGAAGCCGCACGGGCGACTTGTTGTCCTGAGCAACCGCGAGGCCGCCGCACAGCGAGAGGCCGGCGAGTGTGGCAATGAAGGTGGAACGACGCATGGTTTGTCTCCTTGTCGTTGGGTGGATGGATTTCATTCACGACTGGCGGGCCAGGCGCCCGGCCCGGATGGCGGTGGCGCTCTCGCCCAGGTCCCACCACAAGCCAGCCATCAGCGCCAGCGCCTCGCGGGCCACGGAGCCCAGCAGGTGTTCGTTGGGGGCATGCTGCGAGCAGGCCGGGTAGGAGTGCGGTACCCACACCGTGGGCAGGCCCAGGGTGTCGGCAAAGACGGCGTTGGGTACCGTGCCGCCCAGGTTGGGAATCAGCGCGGGCTTCTTGCCTGTGGTGGCCTGGATGGACGCCAGTGCCCAGCCGACCCAGGGATCCTCCAGATCCAGCCGTGTGGCGGTGACCGCGGGCTTCACGCTCACCTGCACCTCGGGAAAGCCGTGGCGGGTGAAATGTGCGTCCAGGCAGTCCTGCGCGTTCTGCCAATTCGTGCCCACCACGAAGCGCAACTGGCAGTGCGCGCGCGCCGTGGGCGGAATGGCGTTCACCGGCGCAGCCGGGTTGCCCGACGTGAAGGCCAGCACCTCGACTGCGTTCCAGCCCAGTACCCGCTCGGCAGGCGTCAAGCCGGGCTCGCCCCAGCTTTTATCCACGGCGGGTGCGCTGGGGTCTCGGCCCAGCTCGATGTCCGACAGCGCCTGGCGCACGGCGTCGCTCAAAGGGGGCGGGCGCAGGCCATCGACCAGGATGTACCCATCTTTGTTCACCAGCGTGGCGATGGCGTTGGCCAGCACCGTGGCGGGGTTGCGCAGTGCGCCGCCCCAGTTGCCGGAGTGGTGGCCGCCCTCGCGCAGGTTCACTTCCAGGTCGAAGTTCAGCTCGCCGCGCGAGCCCAGAAACACCGTGGGCCGCTCGGCCGACACGCGCGGGCCGTCCGAGGCCAGGAAGAGATCGCCTGCCAGATAGTCGTGCTCAGCGGCGCACACGGTGTTCAGGCCGGGCGAGTCGATTTCTTCACCCGTCTCGAAGATGAGCTTGACGTTGAAGCCGAGCTTGCCGCCACGCGCGGCGATGACGGCCTCCAACGCCGCAAGGTTCACGGAGTGCTGGCCCTTGTTGTCCGCGATGCCGCGGCCATACCAGCGGTCGCCGTCCACCGTGATCTTCCAGGGTTGCAGGCCGGGGCGCCATTGATCGTCATAGCCGCGCACTGCATCGCCATGGCCGTAGCTCACTACCGTGGGCAGGCCGTCGCCTTCGTGGCGGGCGGCTAGCAGGAAGGGGGCATCCACGCCGTCGGGGTTCTCCACCAATTTGGTCTCGAAGCCCAAACGGTGCAGCGTGGGTGCGATCTCGTCGGTGAGGTAGGCGCGCAGCGCGGGTGCCTGGGCGGGCTCCTGGCTCTCGGTGCGGTAGGCCACGCGCCGATCCAGGTCGGCGAGGAGGCGGCCGCTGTCGTAGCACTGCACGGCGGCGGCAATGGCCGCGGCGCGGGAGGATGTTTCGGACATATCGTTTCTCCTATTTCAGGACGAGTTCAGCCAGCGCCGAGGACACGGGCCTTCGGCGTGCTTGCAAAAGCCGTAGCTGCCTGCACTTGCTAACAAGCACTTTCAGATTGAAAACACCATGAAAATGGCTCAGGACAAGGGCAAGCAGCTCACTTTTTTGAGAATGCAGCTTGGCGCTGCTCCACCGATTCCGCGGATTCGCCGACCAGCTCCGCATAGGTCTGCGGTGCGGTGGCCCCTTCGGTGCTGACGATGAGCACACGCGATTGCGCATCGAGTCCGACTTGCGCGGACAGCCCGGCATCGGCGCGCAGCAGTTCCAGGGCCGCCAGCCCGGCGGTGCCCGATTCACCGGCGACGATGGGAATGTCTTTGTCGCCCCCCGTCGCCAGCGCTCGCATCGCCGCTACCGCGTGTTCGTCGGTGATGGTCATAAAGTGATCGACGCTGGTCTCCAGGAATTTCCATGCCAGCGGCGAGGTTTCGCCGCAGGCCAGGCCCGCCATCACCGAATCGACTGAGCCCGTGGCCTTGGCCGGGCGGCCCTGGATGGCGCTTTGCAGCAGGCAGTCAGCCTGCTCGGGCTCGACCATGATGAAGTGCGGCCGCTGCGCGCCTTGGTATTCCCACAGGTAGCTCGCCAGCCCCGCGGCCATGCCGCCCACGCCGCCTTGCAGAAACACGTGGGTGAAGGCGCCAGCCTCGCCTGGCTTGGCGTCGGTCTGCTCCACAATCTCCGCAGCAATGGTGCCGTAGCCCTGCATCACGTCGCGAGGAATATCTTCGTAGCCTTCGTAGGAGGTGTCGGAGATGACCTGCCAGCCAAGGGCGGCGGACAGGCGCGCGGCTTCTTCCACCGATTCGTCATAATTGCCGGTGATGCGGCGGATCTCGGCACCAAACGCGGCAATGGCCTGCTCGCGCTCCACACTCACGTTCGCGTGGAGCACGATTACACAGCGGCAGCCCGCATCACGCGCGGCGGCGGCCAGGCCCTTGCCGTGGTTGCCGTCGGTGGCGCTGATAACCGTGTAGTTCTTGAGCAAGTCCGCGTAGCGGCCCGTGAGGACGGCTGCCGGGTCCAGATCGGGGTACAGGCGCAGGATCTGGCGCACCAGTGCGATGGGCGCACCCAGGGCCTTGAAGCTGCCCAGCGGTGAGCGTGCGGATTCGTCCTTGACGCTGAAGCGCGCCACGCCGACTTTTTGCGCCAGGCCGGGCAGGTCGCGCAGCGGCGTGGCCTCGCGGGCGATGCCGCTCCAGTCCTTCATCCAGCGGCGGCTTTCCGCGGCACGCTCGATGCTCATGATGGTGCGCAGTTCAGTAGGGTAAGGTGCGCGCGTGGCGCGCGGGTTGGCAAACAGCATGGGAATAATCTCCTTGGAATGAAAGAGGCGTATTCAGGCAGCGGCCAAGCGCCGCTGCACCACGTCCAGCAGCACTTGCGCGCCTTGGATAAGTTGCGCGTCATCCGTATGCTCGCGCGGGTTGTGGCTGATGCCACCACGGCTGGGAACGAAGATCATGGCCGACGGGGCGATGCGCGCGATCATCTGGGCGTCGTGGCCCGCACCCGAAGTCATACGGCGATGGCTGAAGCCGAAGCGCTTGGCCGATGCTTCAATCTCATCGGCTAAGCCTGCATCGAACACCACGGGCTCGAAGCGCACCAGGCGTTCGGTGTTGATCTTCACGCCCTCGCGCTCGGCGATCCCCACGAGGAAGTCAGCCAGGCGTTTTTCTGCCGCCCGCAAGCGGCCTTCGTCAGGGTCGCGCAGATCCACCGTGAAAATAGCCTTGCGCGGGATGACATTGATCACGTCGGGCTCGAAGCGAAGTGAGCCGGTGGTCGCCAGCGTGGTGTCGGGCGCCGCGCCCACCACCTGCTCGCGCAGAAAGGCCACGATGGCAGCGGCCACATAGCCCGCGTCGTGGCGCAGCCGGGTCGGCGTGGTGCCCGCATGGTTGGCGGTGCCTTGGACAGTGACTTTCTGCCACGAGATGCCTTGTAGGTTCTCGACCACGCCGATGAGCTGCCCCTCGGCCTCCAGCACCGGGCCTTGTTCGATGTGCAGTTCAATGTACTCGTGCGGCACGAGGGAGCCCGGCGCCATGTCCCCCGCGTAGCCGATGCGCGCCAGTTCGTCGCCCAGGCGCGTACCGTCGGTGCCGATGGTGTCCAGCGCTTCGTCCGCCGCCAGCCCGCCCGCATAGACCAGCGAGCCCATCATGTCGGGCTGGTAGCGCACGCCTTCCTCGTTGGTGAACGCGCCGATGACGATGGCGCGCTGCGGCAGCACGCCGGCGGCACGGTAGGCGCGGGCCACTGCCAGGCCCGCCAGGACGCCGTAGCAGCCATCCAGCGCACCGGCATTGCGCACCGTGTCGATGTGTGAGCCCATCATCAAGGGGCGCTGGTTGCCCGCTTCGGTGGCGGCGGGCAGGATGCCGAAGATGTTGCCGATGCGGTCGATGCGCACCTCCAACTGCAACTCGTGCATCCATTGCACGACCTGGTCGCGGCCTGCTTTTTCAGCATCGGTGAGCGCGATGCGAGTGCGACCGCCGATGGTGGTGTCAGCGCCGATTGCGCCCAGGGTGTGGATTTGGGAGAGCAACTGCTCGCCGTCCAGTGACAAAGAAGACAGGGACATGAAGTACCTTCTGTTCGTTGAATCTGGACGAAATCATATTTCTCGAATACCCTGAATAAATCTCCAAGATAGTACGCAAAACGCAACATTTTTGCATTTTCATGAACGAATACCGGAACAATATTGCAGCTATGCGCCCCTCCCTCGACAGCTTTGATTTGCGCTTGCTGGCGCTGGTGCAAGAGAACGCCCGCCTGTCGCAGGCCGAGTTGGGGGAGCGGGTGAGCCTTTCGACGGCCGCCGTCAACCGTCGCCTCAAGCGCATGGCCGATGACGGCGTCATCAAGCGCTACGCGGCAGAGGTGGAGCCTGCGGCAGTGGGATACCCGCTGACGATCATTGCGGGGGTGGAGACAGAGAGCGAGCGCGTTGATCTGCTCGATGAGATGAAGCAGGCATTCGCCTCGTGCCCCGAGGTGCAGCAGTGCTACTACGTGACTGGCGACTGGGACTTCATTCTCATCTTCACGGTGAACCACATGGAGCACTACACCGCACTCACGCGGCAGTTGTTCTTCGAGAACAACAACGTCAAGCGCTTCAAGACCTTTGTGACGATGAGCCGGGTGAAGGTAGGGCTGTCACTGCCGATCAGTGCGGAAGGGCAGGATTGAATTGACCCTGCCCCCGAAAAGTGGAGTTCTTAGCCCTTGTTGAAAATACCGACAAGGAGTTGAGAGATGAATGACAAGCAGGTGCGCGCGCAGAACACGCGAGAGTTCAAGCAGGGGGCTGAGCCGCCGGCCTACTCGTCCCGCGGCGCGTTGCGCGCGCGGCGCTCGTCGCGCTTGCGCTGCTCGGCCTTGCGCTCGGCGCGCAGCTTTTCCTGCACGCGCGCGGCGGCGAGCCAGGTCTCGAACTCCTCGGGCGTCTCCAGCGTCACGCGGCCCAGGGAGGCGCTGCGCAGGTCGGTCAGCACGATCTCGGCGGCCTTCTGCATGTTCAACCGCCCGCCGCTCATCACCGCGCCGCGCTTTCGGGCAATGCGTTCCAGCAGCTCATCGTCGTGGGCAGCGCCAATGGTCTCCGCGTCCAGGCCCAGCCGGTAGCGCGCATCGAGCAGCGCGGCGTAGTGGTGCTTCAGATAGGCCAGCAGCTCCAGCGTCACCTCTTCCTCGTCGTAGGCGTTGCGGCCCACGGCGCCGCTGGCGGCAAGGCGGTAGCCGCTCTCGGGCACGATGATGCGCGGCCACAGCATGCCGGGCGTATCCCAGAGGTAGAAGTCATCGTCGAGCACGATGCGCTGCTCCTGCTTGGTGACGCCGGCCTCGTCGCCGGTCTTGGCCTGGCGCTTGGCCGACAAGGTGTTGATCAGCGTGGACTTGCCCACGTTGGGTATGCCGCAGATCAGCACCCGCATGGGCCGCGAGAGGCCGCGCCGGTTGGGCGCAAGCTGGCGGCAGGCGTCGATGAGTCGGCGCGCGGGCGCGGCGTCGGACGCGTCGAGCGCAATGGCGCTGGTCGCGGGCCGCGCGTTGTACCAGGCCAGCCAGGCGGGGGTGCGCGCGGGGTCGGCCAGGTCCTGCTTGTTGAGCACCTTGAGCGTGGGCTTGTGCGCCGTGAGCTCGGCCAGCAGCGGGTTGCCGCTCGAGCCCGGCAGACGCGCGTCCAGCAGCTCGATGACCACGTCGATGTCCTTGATGCGCTCGCCTATCGCCTTGCGCGTCAGGTGCATGTGACCGGGGAACCACTGTATGGACATGGAACTGCTGTGTGCTGTTGTTCAGGGGCGCAAGGATAATCGCGTCTTGCCCTGCCGCTTCGACCTTCGCGCCATTTACGCCATGCCCGCCAGCCCTTCGCCCAAAGAAAACAACGAAATGCTCTTCAAGGGACTGGTGTGCGCGCTGATCGGCGCCGCAATCCTGCTCGCGCCCTACGTCGCGCGCTCGCCCAGCGTGCAGGAACTGATGCGCCAGGCGGCACTCGTGGGCTGGTTTTCACTCGTGCTCGGCGCCGCGCTGGTTGCGCGCGCGCTCTTCTCGCGCCGGCGTTGATTCGACCAAACCGCCATCCATCAGGCATCTTTAGCTATGGCAAGAGGAGCTATCACCTCACGCGCCTCGGCGCGCAGCTGCCGCGCCAGATCCTCGGCCAGACGCAGGCGGCGCAGCAGCCAGGGAGTGAGGTCGGCCTCCACCAGGGGCGGCAACAGCTCGACGCCGACGCCGTCGTCGGCCGCCCGCTCCTCCTGCGTGGCCAGATCCTGGCCGCACAGGATGGCCTCGATGCGCTGAGCCGCAGCCTGCAGCGGCCCCTGCACCTGCTCGCTGGCCAAATGCCCGCGGCGCAGCAGCAGCATGGACTTCACGGCGGTGAGCTGCGCGAGCAGCTGGTAACAATGCGCCTGCATGCGCTCCAGCGGCGCCAGCGGCGGTCGCACGGCGCGCGGCTCCTTCCAGGCGCGCGCCGTGGCCTGCACCAGGGCGCCGAGGCTGTCGTAGGCCTCGCGCCTGGCCAGGCGCCAGGCGAGCTCCGGCCGGTTGTCCACGGCCTGCAGCTGGCCCAGGCCCAGGGCCTCGCGCGCATGGCGCGTCTGCGCCGCCAGTGTGCGCGCCACCAGGGCGGGGATCTGCTGGCGCTCCCACGAGGGCAGCACATAGGCAAAGGCCCAGGCAAGGCCCGCGCCGATAAGGGTGTCGGCGATGCGCTCGAGCAGCACAAAGCCGGTGCTGCCGCCCGCGCCCAGCAGCAGATGCGCCTGCACCAGGCCCAGCACGGTGGCCGCCACGGCGGTGAACAGGTAGCGGCGCAGCGCAAAGGAATGGGCCACGGCCTGGGCCACGGTCACGCTGGCCAGCAGCGCCCAGGGCGGCATGTCGGCCGCCAGCAGGGCCGAGGCGATCACGCAGCCTAGCAGCGTGCCGGCGACGCGCTCATTGCGCCGCTCCAGGGTCTGCGCCAGGCTGCCGCGCAGCACGACGACGATGGTCAGCACGATCCAGTAGGCATGCTGGTGCCAGGGCATCATCTGCGACAGTGCGTAGCCCACGCCTATGGCCAGGGCCGCGCGTATGGCATGGCGCAGCGGCGCCGCGCGCCAGCGCCACAAGCCCCAGAAGGGCTTCCAGCCCCAGCCCGTGGGGCTGACGAACATCTGCCAGTACATGCGCACCAGGGCAAGGTCGGGTGCGACATCCCCGCGTGCCAGGGCGATGAGTTGGGCCACCTCATCGTGGATATGGCCGATCCGGTAGAACAGGCCGCGCACCAGGTGCTCGGGCGTGAAGCCGACCTGGGAAGGGTCTTCCACGGCGCCCAGTTCGGGCCGCGGCCGCGCGGCCGACTGGGGCCTGCGCGCGAGCAGCAGCTCATCGGCCAGTTGCACCAGCGCGCCGGCCTGCGCCAGCAGTTCTGCGCGCAAGCGCTCCAAGGCAGCGGCGTGCTCGGGCTGGCTGCGCAGCTGCTCCAGATCGAGGGCGCAAGCCAGCAGGTGGTCGCGCATCTCCAGCGCGCACAGCAGCATGCCGGCCAGCCGCTGCTGGCGCGCGCTGGTGGGCGATTCGAGGACGATGTCGCGCGCCGACTGCAACTGGTCGGCCAGGGCTGCCTGGCGCAGCAGCAGGGCGCCCATGAGCGGGTTGTCGCGATCACCCGGCGCCAGCACGGGCGTGAACTGCAGGGCCTGCAGCCGCATCAGATCGGCCAGCGAATGCAACACATCGGCCATCAGCTGCACGCGGTAGCGGCCGTTGAGCAGGCGGTTGGCCAGCACCGCCCAGGGCAGATACAGCAGCGCGCCCAGGCCGAAGTGAAAGGTGGTGGTGAGTGCCACGCGCCAGCCCTCGCCTTCGGCAGGCGCCGGCACGGCCATGGAGAACACCAGCGCCAGCACCGCGGCAATGGCCACGGGAGCGCCGCGCTTGCCCCAGGCCATGGCCAGAAAGGCCAGGAAGGCCGCGGGCACGATGAGCAGGCCCAGCAGCCAGGGCTGGTCGTGCAGGCGCTGCACCACGAAGAACAGCGGCAGCGCCAGTAGCGGCGCCGGCAGCATGTGCAGGAGCTTGCCGCGCCGCGGCGCCGGCACGTCCGGAGGTATCGCGACGATGACGCCCACCGTGGCGGCCGATGCGGCGGCAGCACCCAGCCACAGCTGTACCAGAGCCGAGATGATTACCAGGCCGAGCGCCACCGCCACGCCGTTGGCGACATAGTGGGACAGCAGCACACGCCAGGCTTCGCGCAGGCGGGACTCGAAGGCGATGGGCATGGTCGAATGTTGCCGCCAGGAGCGGGTCGTCTAACCGAGTTGGCGCGGGTCCATGTACTGCTGGCGCCAGTCCTCAAAGGGTAGCTGGTCCTGCGCCTCGATGTCCTTTTGTTCGGCGAGCGACCGGGCGGCCAGCGCATCGTAGTGAGCCTGCTGCCCGGTGTTCCATGGCAGGGCCAGCAGCTTGTCGCGCGCCTGGGCCGACTGCGCAAACGAGAACCTCTCGAAGCTGCAGTCGGCCAGCGACCGCAGCGCCGCCAGCACGCGGGCCGAGGGTGCCTGCGCGCTGTCGGCCAGCACGGCCTCGGCCTGTCGCAAGGCCGTGGCGTAGTCCTGCCCGCCCTGCGCCCGGTCCAGGGCCACGGCAATGGGCACGCATTCGGCCAACACCTCGGCGGCCCAGTCGGACAGCGGCACCGGCCGGCCGCCACGCTGCAGCAGCAGACCCGGCTCGCGCCCGCGCTCGGCCGTCTGGTGCTGGTTGTGCTTGCACTCGGCGATCTCGGCCGGCGTGTCGGGCGGGCTGTCGGTGAGCAGGCAGTGCAGCAGGAACAAGTCCAGCAGGCGCATGGTCGGGGCCGTGATGCCCACACTCTCGAACGGATCGAGGTCCATGAGCCGCACCTCGACGTACTCGACGCCGCGCTCGCGCAGAGCGTGCAGCGGGCGCTCGCCGCGGCGCACCGTGCGCTTGGGGCGGATGGTGCCGTAGAACTCGTTCTCGATCTGCAGCAGGCTGGTACCGAGCTGGTTGTAGTCACCACCGATGTTGCGTATGCCGATCGCCTCGTAGGCCGGATAGGGCTGCGTCAAGGCCTCGTGCAGCGAGTCGGCATAGCCCGACAGGCCGTTGTAGCTCACGCTGATGCTGGCCTGAGCGTCGCTCTGGTAGCCCAGCCGCCCCATGCGCAGCGAGGTGGCATAGGGCAGATACAGCGCCTGGCCCGCGTCACCCAGGGGTTGCAGGCTGTGCGCGCGACCCTCGACGAAGCAGGGGCAGAGCGCGGGCGAGGCGCCGAACAGGTACAGCAGCACAAAGGCGTGGCGGCGGAAGTTGCGGATGAGCGCGAAGTACTCCTCGCTCGTCACGCCGGGCAGCGACCAGTTGTAGTGAATGCCCGAGATGGTCTGCATGCGCCGCCCGTAGCGGTGCGCCAGGCCCATGCGGTAGATGCTCTTGGCGCGGCCTATGTGCGAGTTGCCATAGCGGCCGATGGGAATCGTCTCGTCCGTGGGCAGGCCGCAGGGCATGCTGGAAACCCACAGCATCTCGCCGCCCGCATCGCGCAGCGTGCGCAGCACATACTGATGGATCTGGGTCAGCTCATCCAGACAGCCCTGGACGCTGGGGTGCGCACCCGTGATGAGCTCGATCTGCGATTCGCTGTAGTCGGTGGTGATGCTCGGGTGCGTGAGGGCCGAACCCAGCGCCTGCGGGTGCGGCGTGAGCGCCAGCCCCCCTTCGGGCAGCACGCGCAGCCCCTCCTTCTCTATGCCGCGGCGCATGCCGGCTAGGCGCTCAGCCGGCAGGGCGGCGATTCTCTGTTGCAGAGTGCTCATTGTTGTTCCATCTTTGGCTTGGGGCCGGAACTTAGCACGCCGCGCCCGCGCCTGCCTGCCGTCAGGTCAAGCGCCCGTGGCACGCCCGGGAACCGAGCATGAGGCACTGCCGCGCGCGGCCCTGCGCTATACGGCCGCCGCTGCGGACTCGGCCAGGCGCAACTCGTGCAAGCCCTGGCCCGAGCCGTTGCGCGGCACCTGCTCGCCCGTGCGCTCGCACACCTCGGCCAGGCGCGCGGCCAGCTGTTCGGGCACGTCGTCGCCGCGCCCCAGGTACAGGCCCTGCGTGAGCGTGATGTGAGCGGCCTCGAAGCTGCCCGCGCCCGCACAGACAATGGTGCGCGTGGGCGCGCTCTCGTGCGCCAGCACCAGCATGGCGGGCACCACGGCCTCAGGTGCCAATCGCGCCAGCACCTCCTCGGGCATCAGGCCAGCAGTCATGCGCGTGGCCGCCGTGGGCGCCAGCGCGTTCACATGGATGCCATGCTTTGCACCCTCGATGGCCAGCGTCTGCATCAGCCCCACCTGAGCCAGTTTGGCAGCGCCGTAATTGGCCTGGCCAAAGTTGCCATATAGCCCCGTGGACGAGGTCGTCATGACGATGCGTCCGTAGTTCTGCGCCTGCATGAGCGGCCACACGGCCTTGCTGCAGTGGGCCGCACCCATGAGGTGCACCTGCACCACCAGGGCGAAGTCGGCCATGTCCATCTTGGCAAAGCTCTTGTCGCGCAGGATGCCGGCGTTGTTCACCAATATGTCCACACGGCCCCAGGCATCCACGGCCTGCTGCACCATCGCCTGTACGGCAGCAAAGTCCGTCACCGAGGCGCCGTTGGCCAGCGCCTGGCCGCCCGCGGCACAGATCTCGTCGGCCACCGCCTGAGCCGCACCGCCCGTGGCGCCGCTGCCGTCCACGGCCCCACCCAGATCGTTGACCAGCACCTTGGCGCCGCGCGCCGCCAGCGCCAGCGCATGCTGGCGGCCCAGGCCGCCGCCGGCGCCCGTCACGATGGCCACGCGGCCCTTGAAATTCAGTTCCATGCTGTATTCACTCTTGTGCTTGATGATGAAAGGCCACCACGCCCGCTCGTAGCGACGCGCACTACTCTACGCCATCGCCACAACAGAGGCTTCGAGGCACTGCTTGCCTGAACTACGTCGGCTTATCCCTGGTCGCGCTGGATAATCCTGTGGGTAACCGCGGACAAGCGCTGTATGACGCGTGCAAGTTATTGATTTGCAAAGATTCCATACGCCATGCCTGGTTTTTAGGCAACCCGGACCGGCTTATCCCAACCCGAATTGGACAATCATGTGGATAAGTTTTGACAAGTCCTGTATGACGATTGCAAGCCCTTGATTTACATGGACCGGCCCTGCAATGCTCAAAAAACAGGCAAGCCATCGCAGACAGGCTAGTGTAGTGTTTGATTCTTGCAGGAACTTAGATAGGACAGCTCCAATGCTCGACTTTGGTTTTGCATTGGAGAGAGCACATGCGAGTTGCCCCGACGATTGTGCTGAGCGACGCAGAAGAAGCGGATCTGAAGAAGCTTGCGCGCTCCAAGGTGACGAGTGTGCGGCTGGCTCAGCGTGCACGCATCGTGCTCTTGGCCGCCCAGGGCATGCTGAACAAGGATATCGCCGATCAATTGGGTATCGGACGCGTGCAAGTCGGGCGCTGGCGCGATCGGTATGCGGCCAGCGGCCTCAAAGGGATCGAGCGTGACCTGCCGCGCGGCGCGCCGCCGCAGAAGGTGGACGTGAACAAGCTCGTGGAGCTGACCACGCAGACGACGCCCGAGGCGTCCACGCACTGGAGCACGCGCAAGATGGCCGCCGTACTCGGCGTAGCCCCCAGCACGGTGATGCGCCACTGGCAGGCCCACGGCCTGAAGCCGCACGTGGTGCGCGGATTCAAGGTCTCGCGCGACCCGCAATTCGCCCAGAAGCTCGAAGACATCGTCGGTCTGTACATGTCCCCGCCCGAGCATGCGATCGTGCTGTGCTGCGATGAGAAGAGTCAGGTGCAGGCGCTTGATCGCACGCAGCCCGGGCTGCCGCTGAAGAAGGGCCGCGCGCAGACGATGACGCACGACTACAAGCGCCACGGTACGACCACGCTGTTTGCGGCGCTGAACGTGCTCGACGGCAAAGTCCTCGGCCAGTGCCAGCAACGCCATACCCACGCCGAGTGGCTGAAGTTCCTGCGCAGAATCGAGCGCGAGACGCCCAAGGACAAGGCCTTGCATCTGATCGCCGACAACTACGCCACCCACAAGCACCCGGCCGTGCAGAAATGGTTGGCCAAGCATCCGCGCATCACCATGCACTTCACGCCGACCTCGGCGTCGTGGCTGAACATGGTCGAGCGTTTCTTCCGCGATCTGACGACCGAGCGGCTGCGCCGAGGGGTGTTCACCAGCGTGCCCGAGCTGATCACCGCCATCGATGGGTACGTCGCACATCACAACACCGATCCCAAGCCGTTCATCTGGACCAGGAGCGCCCGCGACATCTTGCAGAAGGTCATTCGCGCCAATCGCCGCTTAAGTTCCAAACAGAACGAAACACTACACTAGTGCACTATAAACACCAACGACGTACTTGTTCGAAGAAGAACGTTGGCTTGGTAGATCCAGAGTGATGCAAACGCGAGAGGGAAGTCTGTGTGGCATGACAATGAAACGACTGTCGACTATCTGAACTTCGGTGTAGTGGCAGATGCGTGCGCGAAGTTGCTTCAGCAAGCTCGAGGGGAGCCTATATCCGTTGGTGTCTCCGGCGGGTGGGGCGCAGGCAA
>JAFECU010000153.1 GCA_018242005.1 Pseudomonadota bacterium
GTCATCCCCGCGCAGGCGGGGATCCAAGCGCCACCCGAGCAGTGGATCCGTCACAGCCGTGGATCCCCGCCTGCGCGGGGATGACGGGAGATCGGCGAGACCATTCAACAAAAAAAGCCCGCAACTTGGGCCCCAATCAGCCATGACCACGAACCCCGACCTCTACTGCGTGATGGGCAACCCCATCGCCCACAGCCGCTCGCCCTGGATACACGCGCGCTTTGCCGAGCTCACGGGCGAGCCCCTGCACTACGAGCGCCGCCTGGTGCCCGTGGACGGCTTTGCCCAGGCGCTGCGCGACTTCGCCGCTGTGGGCGGGCGCGGCTGCAACGTCACCGTTCCGTTCAAGCTCGAGGCCGCTCAACTGGCGCAGCACTGCAGCGAACGCGTGCAACTGGCCGGCGCCGCCAACACGCTGAGCTTTCGTGAAGGCGCCATCCACGCCGACAACACCGACGGCCTGGGCCTGGTGGCCGACATCGAGCAGGGCGCGGGCGTGTCCCTGGCCGGGCGCGATGTGTTGCTCGTCGGCGCGGGCGGCGCGGCCGCGGGCGTGCTCGGCCCCCTGCTGCGCCAGGGACCGCGGCGCGTCGCCGTCGTCAACCGCACGGCCGCGCGCGCCCAGGCCCTGGTCGCCAGTCACGCGGCGCTCGCCGAACTACAAAAAACAGAGCTGCTAGCGCTTGATATACAAGCGCCAGAGGCCGATTTCGACGTCATCATCAACGCCACCGCCAGCAGCCTGCAGGGCGCCGCCGCGCCCATGCCCGCCAGCGTGCTGCGCGCGGGCAGCCTGGCCTACGACATGATGTACGGCCCGGCAGCTCAGGGCTTCATGGACTGGGCCGCAGCGCACGGCGCACGGCCGCGCGACGGCTTGGGAATGCTGGTGCAGCAGGCGGCCGAGGCCTTCCTGATCTGGCGCGGCCTGCGCCCGCCCGCCGCCCAGGTGCTGCAGGAACTGCGCGCCTTCATCGCCGCCGGCGCCTGAAATGAGACACCTCTTGTGGCGCTATGCACCTTTCCCCCCGCTCTCGCATGAGTCGCGCCAAGTGCGTGGGTCGCGCTATGTGCAGCGTGCAGTGAGCTACTGAAATGCGCGGCCTGCTGCGCTGGATCACCCTGGTACTGCTGGCCTTCGTCGCCCTGCAGCTGTTCTTCGTCGCCCGCATCGCGGCCATGGCCGTGCTCGACCCGGAATCGACGAGCTTTCAGCGATCCGAGGCCTGGATGCAGCTGCAGCAAGACGGCAGGCTGCGCTGGCGCCAGCAGTGGCTGCCCTACGCGCAAATCTCCGACCAGCTCAAACGCGCCGTGATCGCCTCGGAAGACGACAACTTCGTCAACCACGACGGTGTGGACTGGGATGCCATAGAAAAGGCCTGGGAACGCAACGCCAAGGCCGAAGCCCAGGCTGCCAGACTCCAAGACCGCGCCCCCACCCGCCCCCAACGCGCCCCCAGGATCCGCGGCGGCAGCACCATCACCCAGCAGCTAGCCAAGAACCTGCTGCTATCGGGCGAACGCAACTACCTGCGCAAGGCGCAGGAATTCGTGCTCACGCTGCTGCTGGAGCGGCTGCTCTCGAAACAGCGCATCCTGGAGATCTACCTCAACAACGTGGAATGGGGCGCCGGCATCTTCGGCGCCGAGGCCGCCGCCCAGCACTACTTCAAGAAAAGCGCCCGCCAGCTGACCGCACCCGAGGCCGCCCGCCTGGCCGTCATGCTGCCCGCGCCCAAACGGTTTGAAAAGACGCCGAATTCGGCGTATCTGGCGGGGAGGACTCGGACGATTGTGGGGAGGATGGGAAGCGCGGAGTTGCCTTGACAAACATGCGTCGGTGCATGGCGTCGGCAAGAACGAAATGCGGCTCACGGCGCAGTGGATCCGGTCCTTGCTGTGCATGCTCTCGGCAGACGGGCACAGGTTCAGGCCGATGATGGCGCGCCCCGGCCAGCACACCACGTCCCACACCACGGACGGGGTCGGCTGGGGGCGGTGCCCATGCTGCGGCTCGATGCATCGCAGGGGCGGGCGTTATCAGCCCAGCAGGCGCTGGCCCGTCAGTCGCTCGTGCTCGCGCGCGGCGTATCGGTCGGTCATGCCGGCGATGAAGTCGGCGACGGTGCGGGCGCGCGTTTGCGCGTCGCCTTCCAGCGCCGAAGCGGCCTGGGCCGGCGGCATCTGGCGCGGGTCTGCCTGGTAGATGGCGAACAGCTCGCGTACCACCTGGCGCGCGCGGTCGGTGGTCTGCACCACCTGGGGGTGGCGGTAGAGCTCCTGGAACAGAAAGCGCTTGAGTACGCGCGACTGCGCGCGCATCTCGGCCGAGAACCCCACCAGCGCGGGCAGGCGCCGCACGGCGTCCACATCGGCGGGCGCATGCGCGCCCAGGGCGGCGCGCGTGGCGGCGATCACGTCGTAGACCTGGTCGCTGAGCATGCGGCGAATGGCCTCGCTGAGCAGCCGGCGTCGGCCTGTGGTCTGGCCCAGCTGCGGGTATTGCTCCAGGGCCTGTGCGCGGTAGCGGTCGAACAGCGGCACCTCGCGCAGCTGCTCCAATGTGATCAGGCCGGAGCGCACGCCGTCGTCGATGTCGTGGGCGTTGTAGGCAATTTCGTCGGCCAGGTTGCACAGCTGCGCCTCCAGGCTGGGCTGGTGGCCGAGCAGAAAGCGCTGGCCGACGCCGCCGCGCTCGCGCGTCTCAAGCCACTCGGCATTGCGCCGCGAGCAGTGCTTCAAGATGCCCTCGCGCGTCTCGAAGGTCAGGTTGATGCCGTCATATTGCGGATAGCGCTCTTCCAGCCAGTCCACCACGCGCAGGCTTTGCAGGTTGTGCTCGAAGCCGCCAAAACCCTCCATGCACTCGTTGAGCACGTCCTGCCCCGCATGGCCGAACGGCGTATGGCCCAGGTCATGGGCCAGGCACACGGCCTCCACCAGATCCTCGTTGAGCCGCAGCGCGCGCGCGATGGAGCGGCCGAGCTGCGCCACCTCCAGCGAATGCGTGAGCCGCGTGCGAAACAGGTCGCCCTCGTGGTTCAAAAACACCTGGGTCTTGTAGACCAGACGCCTGAAGGCCGTGGAATGCACGATGCGGTCACGGTCGCGCTGGTATTCCGTGCGCGTGGGCGCGGGCGGCTCCGGGTAGCGGCGCCCACGGCTGCGCGCCGGATCACAGGCGTAGGGGGCCAGCAGGGTTTCAGGCATCAAATTTGGCTGTGGCACTTATAGACAAAGCACGAACAGCTATCAAATCAATATCATCACGTGCAACAGGTGTCGATCACCTCGCGCACCAACGCATCGGGCGCGGCACGCATGAGGGCCCTGCCCGGACCGTCGATGAGCACGAACCGGATCTCGCCGGCCTCGGCCTTCTTGTCCACGCGCATCAACTCCAAGTAGCGGCCCGCGTTGTCCCGCTCATCGATCACCGGGCCATGCACCGGCAGGCCGGCGCGCTCGATCAATGCGCGCAGGCGCGCCACAAAGGCCGCATCCACCATGCCCAACCGCTGCGACAGCTCGGCCGCCATCACCATGCCGGCGGCCACGCCCTCACCGTGCAGCCAGACGCCATAGCCCATGCCGGCCTCGATGGCGTGGCCGAAGGTGTGGCCAAAGTTGAGGATGGCGCGCAGGCCGGCCTCGCGCTCGTCCGCACCGACCACCGCGGCCTTGATCTCGCAGCTGCGCCTGACGGCATGGGCCAGCGCCGCACGGTCGCGCGCCAGCAGCGCGTCCATGTGCTGCTCCAGCCAGGCGAACAACTCCATGTCGGCGATCGGCCCGTACTTGATGACCTCGGCCAGCCCGGCCGCCAGCTCGCGCGCGGGCAGCGTATCGAGCGTGGCCAGATCGCACACCACGAGGCGCGGCTGATAGAAGGCGCCGATCATGTTCTTGCCCAGAGGGTGGTTGATGGCGGTCTTGCCGCCCACGCTCGAATCCACCTGCGCCAGCAGCGTGGTGGGCACCTGGACAAAGGGCACGCCACGCATGTAGCAGGCGGCGGCAAAGCCCGTCATGTCGCCGACCACGCCGCCGCCCAGGGCGTAGAGCACGGTCTTGCGGTCGCATTCCTGGGTCAGCAGGGTGTCGAAGATCTGCTGAAGGGTCTGCCAGTTCTTGTGCTCCTCTCCGTCGGACAGCTGCACCTCATGGATCTGCGCGTAGCGCCCCGCCAAGGCCGCCCGCAGGCGCGCCGCGTACAGCGGAGCGACGGTGGTGTTGCTGACGATGACGGCGCTGCGTGCGCCGGGCAGGCCGTCGTAGGTGGCGGGGTCGGCCAGCAGGCCGCTACCGATATCAATGGGGTAGCTGCGCTCGCCCAGGTCGATGGTCAGGGTACCAACGGGGCCGGTTTGTGCAAGGCCTGTCATGGTGAAACACTCGAAAAAAATCCCCGGCTAGCCGGGGAAGATAGGACAAAAACCGAGCAAGCCTAGCCGGCTCTGGTAAGGCCGTCAATTCGCGGTCACGCCAATCGTCACCGAGGATGAGGGCTGCTGCTGGTCATACACCGTTACGCCGGCCGTGCCAGTGTGATCACCCCCTTTTATCGTAAGCACATTGCCGGCAATGGTGGCAGATGCAACGCCCGTGTTGGAACTGGTTATCGCGTAGGTCCCCGAACCGCCATAGATCCACACTTGGGCTGAGGTGGCTTCGGTTGTCGCGGTCTTAGCAGATACCGTCACAGCATTTGCGGACGCAGTCAACGCTTGCGCTGCGCATTTGCCGTTGTCCACAATGACGACTGTTGCGTTGGCGACGGCCCCATTGCTGTCAACAGCTGTCAGCGTAACGTTGGTATTGCCACTCACACAGCGAGAGCCTGCAGAACCGGTCACCAAAGTTAAGGTGGTCGGGTTGCTGGGGCAGCCACCAACTTGAGGCTGCAATTGCGTTCGGTCGGTGAAGAAACAAACCGGACCAGGCGCTGCCCCATAAATGTTCAGACGAATGTCCTGATTGTCATCCTCAGTAATCGAGAGAGAGCCCGGCATGATGTTAAACACACCGGTGCCAGTAGTCACCTCGACCGTCACCTTGACCGTCTGCCCGGTGGCATCGGCAATCCCAACCTCTAGCTTCGATGCCAACTGGCCTTTGATATGCATCTCATCACCCGAGATATCGGCCTGGATGGCCGAGGGAATGCCACCAGCCACGCTGTAGGGTGGTTGCCCGCCAGAGATTTTCACCACCGCGTCAACGCCGGGGAAAATTTTCAGGTCGGTGGGGGACGCCCTCAACTCGGGCGCTCCCACCGTTACATTGACGCCTAACTTGGTGTTGGTCGCGTCGGTCACCGTAACCACTCCAGAACCAATTGCCACGCCAGTCACGCCGAACTGATTCGTGCCAATCTTGGTGGCGATGAAGGTGTTGCTGTTCGAACTTTCCACAGTGTAGGGAGGAACACCTCCGCGGATCGTGAACGTACGCATTGATGCCGCCCCGACTCCGATCGTGAGTGCCTCAGGGGCTGTGCTGGTCAGCGGAATGCTACTGCCTACGTTCACAGTCACGCCAACCGCAGCACCCGAGTTGTCGACCACATTGATCAGAGAACTACCCGCATTTATTGCGCCGATGTACAGCCTCGTACCACTGACCGCGCCAATAGCTATTGCCGTGTCACTATTGCCCACCCGGTACGGCGGCACTCCCCCCACGATGTCATATTGACCACTAGAGCCTGGTAACAAGGTAACCGGTGAGGGCGCCGTTGTCTGAAATGTCTTTCCTGGCTGGCTACCCGAGGAGCCGCCTCCACCGCCGCAGGCAACCAAAGCGCCCGCAAGGGTTGCGGCAGCAAATATCGCTTTCACTACTTTCATGACTTTCTTACTTTCAGTTGTCAACGCACAGGGCCACGATCCGTAATGACCTTGGGCGTAATAAACACCAACATTTCACGCTTCATGGATTCCTTGGTCCGGCTTTTGAAAAGATTTCCCACCACAGGCACGTCACCCAGCACGGGAATCTTGTTTTCCTGATTGGTTTCTTCCATTTCAAAAATACCGCCGATCCCCACGGTGCCTCCGTTTTCCA
>JAFECU010000154.1 GCA_018242005.1 Pseudomonadota bacterium
CCAGGCTACGGTTTCTTGAGCGAGAACGAAGAGTTCGCCAAGGCCTGCGCCGCGGCCGGCCTGGTCTTCATCGGCCCGCCGGCCAGCGCCATCTTGGCCATGGGCCTCAAGGCCGAGTCCAAGCGCCTGATGGCCCGCGCCGGCGTGCCGCTGGTGCCGGGCTACCAGGGCGAAGACCAAGATCCTGCCTTGCTGCAGCGCGAGGCCGACGCCATCGGCTACCCCGTGCTCATCAAGGCCAGCGCGGGCGGCGGCGGCAAGGGCATGCGCCTGGTGGAGAAAAGCGAAGACTTCGCCACGGCGCTGGAGTCGTGCAAGCGCGAGGCCATCAACAGCTTCGGCAATGACGCCGTGCTGGTCGAGAAATACGTGCTGCGCCCGCGCCACATCGAAATCCAGGTGTTTGGCGATACGCACGGCAACTGCGTCTACCTGTTCGAGCGCGACTGTTCGGTGCAGCGGCGCCACCAGAAGGTGCTCGAAGAGGCCCCCGCGCCCGGCATGACGGAGGCGCTGCGCCAGAAGATGGGCCAGGCCGCCGTGGCCGCCGCCCAGGCCGTGGGCTACGTGGGCGCGGGCACGGTGGAATTCATCGTCGAGCAGCCCGGCGGCTACGACGCGCCCGATCAGATGAAGTTCTTCTTCATGGAGATGAACACGCGCCTGCAGGTCGAGCACCCGGTGACCGAGGCCATTACCGGCGAGGACCTGGTCGAATGGCAGCTGCTCGTGGCCAGCGGCGAGCCGCTGCCCAAACGCCAGGATGAGCTGCGCATCATCGGCCACGCCATCGAGGCACGCATCTGCGCCGAGAACCCCGACAACCAGTTCCTGCCCGCCACCGGGCGCCTCGTCGTCTACCGCAAGCCCGCGTGCACCAGCTTTGAACGGAGCACGGTGCGCATCGACGATGGCGTGCGCGAGGGCGACGCCATCAGCCCGTTCTACGACAGCATGATCGCCAAGCTCATCGTGCATGGCGAGGACCGCGCGCAGGCCCTGGGGCGGCTCGACGACGCGCTGGCCCAGACGCATATCGTGGGCCTGGCGACCAATGTGCAGTTCCTGCGCCATGTGGTGGGCAGCAGCGCGTTCGCGCAGGCGCGGCTCGACACGGCGCTGATCCAGCGCGAGGAGGCCCGACTGTTCGGCCAGGAGAAGGTGGGCCTGCCGCTGGCCGCCGCCGCCGCCGTGGCCAGCCAGCTGCTGCGCGAGCAGGCGCAAGAGGGCACGAGTCCCTTCAGCCGCCGCGACGGCTGGCGCTCCCTGACGCCCTGCCGGCGCCGCTTCGAGTTCGACTTCGGCGGCCATCACGCCAAGGCCTGGCTGACGTACGAGCAGGCCGATGGTTACGGCCTGGAGGTGGGCGAGGGCGACGCGGCCGTGCGCGGCTCGCTGGCCTTTGCGCCGCTCGCCGGTGGCGGCATGGATCTGCGGTACGCGGGCCAGCGCACGCAGGCCGTGGTCTACGCCCAGGGCGAGACCGGTCACGTATTCATGCCGCGCGGCGCCACGCGCATTGAGGCGCTGGACCTGCTGGCTCATGCGGGCGAGGCGCCGTCCGAGGGCGGGCGCCTGACGGCTCCCATGCCGGGCAAGGTCGTGTCGTTCGCCGTCAAGGCCGGCGACAAGGTCGCCAAGGGCCAGCCCCTGGCCGTGATGGAGGCCATGAAGATGGAGCACACCATCGCCGCTCCGGCAGACGGTGTGGTGGCCGAGCTGCTCTACGTCCCTGGCGATCAGGTGACCGAAGGCGCCGAGCTGCTCAGGCTTTCCGCCGCCTGAGCGCAGGAATCCACCCGGCGCGCTACGCTTGCGGCATGAAGATCACCTTTTGCTGCACCGACACCCGGGCCGAACCCTGGCTGCAGGGCCTGTCCGCCGCGCTGCCCGGCGCCGACATCTCCGTCTGGCAACCGGGCGCGCCCCAGGCCGACTATGCGGTCGTCTGGGCGCCGCCCCAGCGATTCATCGACGAGCAGTCGGGCCTCAAGGCCTTGTTCAACATCGGCGCGGGCGTGGATGCGCTGCTCGCGCTGCGCCTGCCGCCCGCCATGCGCGTGGTGCGACTGGACGACGCCGGCATGGCCGTGCAGATGGCCGAGTACGTGAGCCACGCGCTCATTCGCCATTTCCGCGAGTTCGACGGCTACGAGGCCGACACGCGCGCCGGTCGCTGGAGCTACCGCAGGCCGCGCCTGCGCCAGGACTTTCCCGTGGGCATCATGGGCCTGGGCGTGCTCGGCGAGCGCGTGGCGCGCGCCGTCGCGCAGTTCGACTTTCCCGTGCGGGGCTGGAGCCGCAGCCCGCGGCAGCTCGATGGTGTGCGCTGCTACAGCGGGCAGCAGGGCTTCAACGACTTCCTGGCCGCGACCCGCGTGCTGGTCAACCTGCTGCCGCTCACGCCCGAGACGCGGGACATCATGAACCGCGAGACCCTCTCGCGCCTGCTGCCCGGCGCCTATGTCATCAACGTGGCGCGCGGCGCGCATCTGGTCGACGAAGACCTGCTGGCGCTGATCGAAAGCGGCCATGTGGCGGGCGCGACGCTCGACGTGTTCCGCACCGAGCCGCTGCCCGCGGGCCACCCGTTCTGGCAGCATCCGCACATCACCGTCACCCCCCACACCTCGGCGCGCACGCTGCGGGGTGAAAGCATTGCCCAGATCGCCCGCAAGATGGCGGCGCTCGAACGTGGCGAGCCCATCGCCGGCGTCGTCGATGCCCGCCGCGGCTATTGACCCCAAGGAACCACCATGCCCCTGCCATCCCAAGTCCGCATCATCGACGTAGGCCCGCGCGACGGCCTGCAAAACGAAAAGCAGCCCGTGCCCGCAGCCACCAAGATCGCCCTGGTGCACCGCCTGCAGGCCGCTGGCCTCAAGGAGATCGAGGTCACGAGCTATGTGAGCCCCAAATGGGTGCCGCAGATGGCCGACAACCACGAGGTCATGGCCGGCATCACGCGGCAGGCGGGCGTGCGCTACAGCGTGCTCACGCCCAACCTCAAGGGCTGGGAGGCGGCCGCGCAGGACCGGCCCGACGAGATCGTCGTCTTTGGCGCGGCCAGCGAGGCCTTCAGCCAGAAGAACATCAACTGCAGCATTGCCGAGAGCATCGAGCGCTTTGCGCCGGTGGTCGAGGCGGCTCTCGCCGCCGGCGTGGCCGTGCGCGGCGCCATGAGCTGCACCGTGGGCTGCCCCTACGAGGGCGAGGTCGCTCCCGAGCGCGTGGCCTACCTGGCCGGCCTCATGAAGGGCATAGGCGTGCAGCGCGTGGACGTGGCCGACACCATCGGCGTGGGCACGCCCACCAAGGTGCAGCGCGCCATCGAGGCCACGCTGCAGCATTTCGACGTGGACCAGATCAGCGGGCATTTCCACGACACCTACGGCCAGGCGCTGGCCAACACGCTGGCGGCGCTGGAGCTCGGGGTGTGGAACTACCAGTCCTCGATCGCCGGCCTGGGCGGCTGCCCCTACGCCAAGGGCGCGACGGGCAATGTGGCCACGGAGGACCTGGTGTTCATGCTGCACGGCATGGGCATAGAAACCGGCATAGACCTCGACAGGCTGGTGGACGCGGGCGCGTTCATCAGCGACTTTCTGGGCCGCAAGCCCAATTCGCGCACGGCCGTGGCGCTGCTCAACAAGCGCGCGGGGTAGGCGCCATGTGTGGTGCAGAACTCAAAGCCTTGCCCGAGGGCGTGCAGCGCGTCGCAGCCGCACTGCGGGCCGCCGGCCACCCGCACATGCCGGTCATGCTGGACGACGCCTGCCGCACCGCCCAGCAGGCGGCCGACGCCCTGGGCATTGCCGTGGGCCAGATCGCCAAGAGCATCATCTTCCGGCGCAAGGAGGACGATGCGGCCGTGCTCGTCATCACCTCGGGCGACCGGCGTGTGGACGAGAAAAAGGTGGACGCGCTGGTGGGCAAGACGGGCCGCGCCGATGCCGAGTTCGTCAAGGCCAGCACGGGCTTCTCGATAGGCGGCGTCTCGCCCCTGGCCCATGCCCGGCCGCCGGTCACACTGATCGACCGCGAGCTGCTGCGCTTTGACGTCATCTGGGCCGCGGCCGGCCACCCCCATGGCGTGTTCCAGCTGCAGCCGAATGACCTGCAGACGCTCACGGGTGCGCCGCTGGCGGATGTGACGCAGCAACCATGATTACTACTGATTTGCTAGCTGCTCGCGTTTGTCAGCTAAGTGCTGGAGGCCAATTTTTCTCTGAATCGGAAGCCGTGCCATCGCCCTGCGTCTCGGTGTGCCGCATGTCGCCCGACCGCAGCCACTGCGAGGGGTGCTTCCGCACGCTGGACGAGATCCGGGTCTGGTCGCAGTCCGACGGCGCCCGCCGCCGCGCCATCTGGGCGGCGGCCCTGCGC
>JAFECU010000155.1 GCA_018242005.1 Pseudomonadota bacterium
AAGCCATCTGGGTAAACGCACTCCTGTTCGATCTGAGAGACGAGCTTCCACACGTCGAAAGCTTGCTGCGGATCATCAAGCTTCTCCGCGATGCCCGCCTTGGCTTCCTCGGTCATGATCGGGACTTTGGACTGATCAATCTTCTTGATGATCCCGCCCGTCGCAACGTGGGGAGCGAGAGCGGCGAGTCGAAGGCTGCGAATCGCCGCGCGCAGTTTTGGTCCCTGAACCTTGCCGGCAGGCTCAAACAGCGCGATGAAGTCCGATTCAATGAAAGACGTTTGCGGCAAGGTGCAAGGGGCGGAAGATTTCGCAGTGTTGACCGGCGCGCCCAGATGAAAGTTGGCGACGTGCTCTCCATCGAACCCGCGATACTCCCCCGTCGCGTCAAGCAAGATGATCTTGGTCTTGTAGCGCAGGCATTCTTCGATGATCCGAGCGGTCGTCCAACTCTTGCCACCGCCGGTGGCACCAAGAATCGCGCAATGCCGGCCGAACAACTTCTCTGGCTTCACCG
This sequence comes from Pseudomonadota bacterium, assembly GCA_018242005.1. GTDB lineage: Bacteria > Pseudomonadota > Gammaproteobacteria > Burkholderiales > Burkholderiaceae_C > Alicycliphilus. The sequence continues at coordinate 518 of JAFECU010000155.1, forward strand.
ACACATAGCTTTCAGGCGCGACATCGATCGACCCCAGCTTGAGAAGGACGTGGCTAGCCTCAGCCTCCGCGGCCTCCATGAACTTCGGCAGGTTGGCGATGAAGCTGTGCGGCGCCGCGTAGACGCGATCACCCAAGCGAGGGTACGAGTCAACGCCCGCCGAGATCCGAAGCGAGTCCATTGCAATGGAGCCCAGCAGTTGGATCGTCCCGATGCCATCCAGGTCCGGCACCCTGCCGTGCGAGGTGTCGATCAGGCGCCGGTCGGCGTCCGGTAAGTGGATCTCGACGACCCGCCCAAGCAGCAAGTTGATCTGTCCTTCGATCAGGACGAACTCTCCCACCTCACCTTTTCCGTACCGGCCGCCGAGAAAGTGGGAGCCGCTGGGCGAGCCCGCCTCGTTGAGATTGAACTTCACCGCCTGGGCGGAGACGGCGCACAGTTGGCCGACATACAACTCTGGCCGGAGCAAGCCGCGCGGAAAGGCGTCGGCAACGTCGAACGCGGTACTCATGTCGGTTTGACCAGCGACTTGATGTCGCGCGTAAGCCGCTGCGCGGGCGTCAGCGACTTGAGATCCGGGATCATCTCGGCGAACTCGCTGAACGTGGCATTGATCAGCCACACGTCCTCGCCCTGCTTGGCGAGGCCGTAGAGCGCATCCCAGTATCGGTTGTTTTCCTTGGGCCGGGAGGCCAGGTCGTCCGCCGATGGATTGACGATGATCAACCGCAAATGCGGGTTGGTGCGAACCGCCGCGACAATGGGTTCAGACAAGTGATCGTCATTGAAGCCGAAGCCCGAAACGATGAGGCAGGTATTCGGTTCACGCAGCGCCGCCAGGTACTGGGAAATTAGCTCCAGGTGCGGTTGTACGTAGGACTGCTGGTATTTGCCTTTGGCGGGATAGATGAGACAGGCCGTTGCTGGCGTCGGATCTGTCTTGATCTCGATATCGCCCGAACTGGATTGATCCCAGTTGACCGAGCCATGCAATTTGTAGAGGTGAAACACGCCCTCCAGCGGGTTGCCGACTTCATCGCCTGTTGAAGGTCGGCGGACGATGTCGTACAGGAAGAACCGCGGATCAAACTGCCTAGGTTGCGTGAACGAGAAGCCGTCGAGCAAGACCAGCCCCTGCTTGCCAGCAGCGTGTTCAAAGCACAAATCGTAGTTCGTCGTGAACAGCTTCATCCGCGAGTCGCGGACGCGGCGACGAGACAGTCGGTGCAAGAACGTGCGATGGCTGGCCAGTTTGGAATCGTCCGCGCCATCGAGAAAAGCGGAGCACTTCTTCAGAATCACGGCTTTTGAGGCGGACACGAATTTCTCGACCTGCTCGCTTTTCTTGATCTGAAGGTATGCATCGCACCGCGAAAGCAAGGCCTCGATGTTCTCGTGTTCGACGGCAGTCTCATAGCCGATCTCAGCAATGACGGCTTTAGCCTGCTCGGTCGGCTTTCGCTCATCCTTTCCAGTATCAGGATTCGAGTTCACGCAGTGATCCCACAGCGTCCACATCGAAGGGCCGTTGATCTCCCCCAGAGATGTTCCACTGCCTGCGAGGGCGACCACATGCTGCATCTGAAGCGAGGACAGCAATACTGCTTTCAGTTCTTCGCGCGCGGCAGCAGCTTCCGATAGCACCTGCTGCCTCTTCACATCGTCGGCCCCGCCAGTCACGTCCGGCCTGAGCGCCTTCCAAGTGCCGGCTTCCGGACTGAAGAAAAGTTGTTGACCGAAGGTGGTCGGCTGTGGCGTCGTCATGTCGTCCCTACAAATGTATTTGGATACTTCCGGATACCCAATCGCCCCGGACTTGCCTTTGGAATAGTAACAAAACGCTTCGCACATTCTGGCCGACCCGCGCCCCAATATCTGTGAAAGCCAAGGCCGTGCGTCCCGGCGCGATACGCCGTCGGGTTCGCGAACTGCGCCCCGCGCTTCGTGCCGAATCGCGGCCATTCGGCTTTGACCCCTGACGCCTCCGGCCCTCTCGGGCCTGCGCGCTCCGCTTGCCCCGAAAGCCGACTGTGTGCTGTGGGCGGGTGTGGGCGGTCTTGCTGTTCCCTTCACCGTATCACGGCGTTCTCGCCGTCAAGGGCAGCGCGCGCCATGCGCGCTTGCGTCCTGGCGGCCGGCTACGCCCCCCTGACTGCTTGCGCTGCGCCGTGCTGGCAACGGTTCCGGGCAATTCCGCCCGAGCAACCGGAGCACGATCATGTCGCAACTGTCCTTTTCCTCGTTCGATACCTCGCTGATGGTGCGTGACGCACAGGGGCGCTACCTGCTGGCGACGACCGACCAGATTCTGGAGGCAGCGCGCCAAGCTATCGAGCACAAGATGCGGCGCGGTGCGTCGTTCAGTTCGCCGGCGGCGGTCAAGGAGTACTTGCGCGCCAAGCTGGCTGGCTTCGAGCATGAGGTGTTCGCCGTGCTGTTCCTCGATACACAGCATCGCCTGATCGAATACGCCGAGATGTTCCGCGGCACCATCGACAGCGCATCGGTGTATCCGCGCGAGCTGGTCAAGGAGGCGCTGCGGCTCAATGCAGCGGCGGTCATCGTTTCGCACAACCATCCGAGCGGCAATCCAGAGCCGAGCAGAGCCGACGAAGTACTGACCCAGCGGCTCAAGGAGGCGTTGGCGCTGGTGGATGTTCGCACGTTGGATCACATCATCGTGGCGGGTGGCAGCACCATATCCTTCGCCGAACGCGGTCTGATTTGAGCGAGGGGGCTTCGGCCCCCTTTTTGCTGCGATGGCGGTTCTCAGATCGCTGCTTGATTGACGCGCCTGCTCAGGGCTTCGGCGCTTTCCTTGCGCTCGCTGTAGCGATCCACGAGATAGGGTGCCACATCGCGCGTGAGCAGCGTGAACTTCATCAGCTCTTCCATCACATCCACAATGCGGTCGTAGTAGGCAGAGGGCTTCATGCGTCCTGCTTCATCAAACTCCTGGTATGCCTTGGCCACCGAGGACTGGTTGGGAATGGTCAGCATCCGCATCCAGCGGCCCAACACGCGCATCTGGTTGATGGCATTGAAGGATTGAGAACCGCCCGATACCTGCATCACCGCCAGCGTCTTGCCCTGAGTGGGGCGCACCGCGCCGATGGACAGTGGAATCCAGTCGATCTGCGTTTTCATCAGGCCGGTCATGGCGCCGTGGCGCTCAGGCGAACTCCACACCATGCTTTCGGCCCATTGCACCAGTTCGTGCAGTTCCCTGACCTTCGGGTGATCGTGAGGCGCATCGTCCACCAGCGGCAGGCCCGAGGGGTTGAACATTCGCGTTTCGCCACCGAGCGCACGCAGGATGCGCGCCGCTTCTTCGGCAGCCAGGCGGCTGAACGAGCGTTCACGCAGTGAGCCGTAGAGCAGCAGGAAGCGCGGCGCGTGGGTGGCACGCTCGGGCGCCATCAGCCGCTGGGCATCGGGTTGCTGGAACAGCGCGGTGTCGATATTGGGCAGGTCAACTCTGGATTCAGACACGGCGGCCTTCCGCATTCACGACGGCTTCGCCGTCTTCCTTGCTGAATGCACCGCGCTGCGGCTGGGGCAGGATGTCCAACACCGTCTCCGAAGGCCGGCACAGCATGGTGCCCAGCGGCGTGACCACGATGGGGCGGTTGATAAGAATGGGGTGCTGGAGCATGAATCCGATCAACTGCTCGTCGCTCCATTTCGGGTCATCGAGACCCAACTCGGCATAAGGCGTACCCTTTTCGCGCAGGACGGCACGTACCGGCACGCCCATGGCGGCGATCAGCGCTGTCAACGTGGCCCGGTCGGGCGGTGTCTTCAGGTACTCGATGACGACAGGCTCCTCGCCACTGTTACGGATCATGGCGAGCACGTTGCGCGATGTGCCGCAGGCGGGGTTGTGATAAATAGTGATTGGATTCATTGCTGTATGCCGACTCAGAAATTCGTAGGGTTGGGGATCTGTGTTCTAGTGGCCCAGGCGTATTCGATGGTTGCCAATATGCTGAGCAGCCCAAGCATGAGGTAGCCCAAGGCTGGGCCGCTCGGAACGTACAGCGCCATCCAAAGCGGCAGGTAGCGTTCGAATCGGCCCATAGGCGAGGCAGCGCGGGCCATGACACTCTCCAGCTCGCCAAGGCCCACAGGCGCTTTAGCACCCACGGGCCCTTCAGTCATGAGAGATGCGACGGCGTGGTGCCCGGCTTGATGGCTTCGATCGTGGCCGAGACGACGAAGTCGGTGACCTTGCGTCCCGGCGCCCAGTCCTCGATGAAGGTCTTCGACTCGTCTTTCGGCTGGATGCGGATCTGCTCGAATCCGGCGGCACGCATCATCGCCTCCAGGTCGGCAATCAGCGATGCGTTGCCCATGCACCCGGCAATGAGCGCGGCATCGTTGCGCATGTCCTCGGGCAGCGGGGCAGTCGCGACCACGTCGGAAATGGCCAGCCGCCCCCCGGCCTTGAGCACGCGGAAAGCCTCGCGGAACACCTGGGGCTTGTCGGGCGACAGGTTGATGACGCAATTGGAGATCACCACGTCGGCAACAGCATCGGCAATCGGCAGGTGCTCGATCTCGCCGAGGCGGAACTCCACGTTTTCGTATTGACCCTTTAGCGCATTGGCACGTGCCTTGGAGACCATCTCCGGGGTCATGTCAACGCCGATCACCTGGCCGCTGCGCCCCACCTCGCCAACGGCCAGGAAGCAGTCGAAGCCACCGCCCGATCCCAGGTCGACGACTGTTTCGCCCGGCTTCAGTGCGGCAATGGCCTTGGGATTGCCGCAGCCCAGGCCCATGTCGGCGCCAGCAGGCGCCAGATCCAAGTCGGCCTGGCTGTAGCCCAGACGGGTGGAGATGAGCGTGTTGATGGCGCCATCGTCGCTGACGCCGCAGCAACTCGAAGCATTGCCGCTGCTTTGGCCCTTGTCGCTGGCCTGAGCCACCTGGGCATAGGCATTTCGCACGGTACGGCGATGCGCATCGTCACTCATTGGTGTCAACGATACGTTGGGCTGCGTCGCAGGGGTGCAGCAGGTATTCGGCTTATTCATAGATGGGCTCCTTGGGTTGGGATTCCAGA
>JAFECU010000156.1 GCA_018242005.1 Pseudomonadota bacterium
CAGCCCGGCGAGGAACTGGCGCAGGCCGTGGGCCTCGACATGGCCGCATGGTGGAAGCCGACCGCAGAAGGCTACTTCAAGCACGTTTCCAAGGCCGTGATTCTGGATGCCGTGGGCGCGTTTGCACCGGAATTCGTCACCCGGCTGGCGAAGCTCAAGAAGGCCGACATTGCCAGCGAGGCCGAGCGGCTGGCCGATGGCACCGGCTGGATGCCCGCCATATTCAAGGCCGAAGGCCCGCAGGAGGCCGCGCAGGAAGAAGGCCCGGAGCAGGACGCCCCGGAGGATACCGAGGCAATGGCGGATGAACCCGCCGAGGCACTGGCCGCTTGACCCGCGCCGAAGGCAAGCGCCCCGGCCTCGACCGGGGCGCTTCGCTTTGTGTGGTGGCGCATCGAGACGAAGGAATAACCGCGATCAGCACCGCGCCCAGGCCGTTCCGCCCTAGGCGCGGTGGACGCGAAATCCGGGTGCGACAGTGGCCGCGCCCGGTGTTCAAGGCCAATAGCCGAATTAAAACGCCGCCGCCTTCGCGCTGGCTCAGGCGGCGGCGTTGAAGGCATCGCTGTAGTGCGCGATGCCTTCCGGCACTGTCCCATGCAGGGCCAGCGCCATGAAATAGCCGGGCGGCACGCCCGGCAGTTGCAAGCCCGCATGGGCCTGGAAGCCAAAGCGCGTGTAGTACGTTGGATCTCCCAGCAGCACGCAGCCTGCGGCCTGCATAGCCCGCAGTTCAGACAGCGCCTGTTCCATCAGGCGCGAACCGATGCCTCGCCCCTGCCTTGGCGGCAGGACGGAGATCGGCCCCAACCCATACCAGCCCTCGGTCTTTCGCCTGTGCTCATGGGTGATCGTTACTGGCGACAGCGCGACGTGACCGACGACGCGCCCATGTTCTTCGGCCACGATGGAAAGCGTCAGTTCGTTGGCGGCACGCAAGGCGCGCACGATGAATTGCTCGGTGTGGCTGGTGTGTGGTGCATCAGCGAAGGCGGCGGTCGTGACCGCTTCGATGGCGGCAATGTCGTCGGCGGTTTCGTGTCGGAGCTGGATGGTCAGGGTGTGCCACATGAGATTCAGACGCCCATCGCCATGACCCAGCCCACCAGCCCGGCTAACAGCACCACGAGCGCCGGCGGCACGCGCCCCACCGTCAGCAGTCCGAACGAGAGCAGCGCCAGCCCAAAATCCGCCTTGCTGTGGATGGCACTCGTCCATACCGGGTCATAGAGGGCGGACACCAGAATACCGACCACGCCGGCGTTGATGCCGGCCATGGCCGTCTGGATGCCCGCGCGGTGGCGCAGCCCTTCCCAGAACGGCAGTGCACCGACCAGCATGAAAAAAGCGGGGAGGAAGATCGTGCCCAGGAGTGCCAGCCCGCCGATCCAGCCATGCAGCGGTCCGTGGGCGACCGCGCCGAGGTAGGCCGAGAAAGTGAACAGCGGCCCCGGCACGGCCTGCGCCGCACCGTAGCCGGCCAGGAAGTCGGCATTGCTCACGACGCCGCTGGGCACCACCGAGGCCTGCAGCAGCGGCAGCACAACGTGTCCACCGCCGAAGACCAGTGCACCGGAGCGGTACACCCCTTCCAGCAGGGCTATCGTGGACGAGTCCGTGGCTGCCGCCCACAGGGGCAGCCCGACGAGCGGTGCGGCAAACAGCAGCAGCGCCACGATGCCCAGCTTGCGCGAGACGGGGTAGCTGTGGGCGTGGCCGCCGCCGGGTTGCGCGATCTTCAATGTCCACCAGCCCAGCAGCCCTGCCACCGCGATGGCGGCAAGCTGTCCCGCGGCCGAGGGCAGGACCATGGTCAGCAGCGCCGCCAGAATGGCCAGCGCGGCGCGCGGCCGGTCCGGGCACAACGACTTGGCCATCCCCCAGACCGCTTGCGCCACGATGGCCACGGCGACGACCTTGAGCCCGTGCACCCAGCCGGACTGGGCCAGCCCCTGGTACTCGGCGATGCCAAAGGCGAACAGGATCAGCGCAATCGCCGATGGCAAGGTGAATCCGGCCCAGGCCGCCAGCAGCCCCAGCCAGCCCGCGCGGCCCAACCCCAGCGCCATACCGACCTGGCTGCTGGCCGGCCCCGGCAGGAACTGGCACAGGGCGACCAGATCGGAGTAGCTGCGGTCATCCAGCCAGCGGCGACGCTCGACGAACTCCGAGCGGAAATAGCCCAGATGCGCGATCGGCCCGCCGAAGGAGGTCAGCCCCAGCTTGAGGAAGGCGCCGAAGACTTCGACGGGTGAGCCGCGCGCGGCAGCGGCCTCATGCTGCAAGGTGTTGGTGGAATCTGTCATTTGTGCATCGCCTCCCCGGTGAACTCCCGGATGCGGTCCTTGGCCAGCGCCAAGCCTTCCTTGCCCTTGGGCGTGATCGTGTAGAGCTTGCGCACGGTGCGCCCTTCACGCTCCTGGCGGGAGACGAGGTAGCCGTCGCGCTCCATCTTGTGCAGCATCGGGTACAGCGTTCCGGGGGAGAGGCGGTAGCCGTGGTGGGCCAGCTCGTCGATCATCCATTGCCCGTAGATCTCCTGCTCGGCTGCGTGGTGCAGCACATGCAGGCGGATCAGCCCCGACAGCAGGTCGTGGTGCTCCATGGCACGTGGAGTAGGTTTCTCTTTCATATCGAATATCGATAACGAAATTCGATAATACCAGCCTCACTTCAGATTGCCTGCCGCTTGTGCGGGAGGTCTCAGACCCTGCGACCCTCCGCATCCACCACGGCTTCGCCGTCTTCCTTGCGGAACGCGCCGCGCTGCGGCTGCGGCAGGATGTCCAGCACGGCCTCCGAAGGCCGGCACAGGCGCGTGCCCAGCGGCGTGACCACAATGGGCCGGTTGATGAGGATGGGATGCTGGAGCATGAAGTCGATCAACCGGTCATCGCCCCACTGCGGGTCGCCCAGGCCCAGTTCGGCATAGGGCGTGCCTTTCTCGCGCAGCACGGCGCGCGCCGATACGCCCATTGCGGCGATCAGCACCATCAGCGTCGCCCGATCGGGCGGGGTCTTCAGGTACTCGATGACCGTGGGCTCCTCGCCGCTGTTGCGGATCAGGGCCAGCACGTTGCGCGAGGTGCCGCAGTCGGGATTGTGGTAGATCGTGACGGTGCTCATGGGAGTGACCTGGTTGGTTATCGGGTGGCGGAGTTCGGGCCGCATTCGTACCAGCCGCGCGAGCGGTTGACCACGCGCACGACCAGCAGCATCACGGGTACCTCGATCAGCACGCCGACCACGGTGGCCAACGCCGCGCCGGACTGGAAGCCGAACAGGCTGATGGCGGCGGCCACGGCCAGCTCGAAGAAGTTGGAGGCACCAATCAGCGCCGAGGGACAGGCAATGTTGTGCTGCTCGCCCAGCCGACGGTTGAGCCAGTAGGCCAACCCGGAGTTGAAGAACACCTGGATCAGGATCGGCACCGCCAACATGGCGATCACCAGCGGCTGGCGGATGATGGCCTCGCCCTGGAAGGCGAACAGCAGCACCAGCGTGAGCAGCAGCGCCGCGATCGACAGAGGGCCGATGCGCTCCAGCGCCCGGTCGAAGGCGGCTTGGCCCTTGCTCAGCAACGCGCGGCGCCAGAGCTGGGCCAGGATGACCGGAATCACGATGTACAGACCGACCGATACCAGTAAGGTGTCCCACGGCACCGTAATGGACGATAAGCCCAGTAGCAGGCCCACGATTGGGGCGAAGGCGAAGACCATGATGGTGTCGTTCAGCGCCACCTGCGACAGCGTGAACACAGGATCGCCCCCGGTCAGCCGGCTCCAGACGAACACCATTGCCGTGCAGGGTGCGGCGGCCAGCAGGATCAGGCCCGCGACATAGCTGTCGAGCTGGTCGGAGGGCAGCCACTGCGCGAAGACCTGGCGGATGAAGATCCAGGCGAGTAGCGCCATCGAGAAGGGTTTGACGGCCCAGTTGACGAACAGCGTCACGCCGATGCCGCGCCAATGCTGCTTGACTTGGCCGAGAGCGCCGAAGTCCACCTTGAGCAGCATGGGAATGATCATCACCCAGATCAGCAGGCCCACCGGCAGGTTGACCTGCGCGATCTCCATGCGGCCGATGGCATGGAACACGCTGGGCGCGAACTGGCCGAGCGCGATACCGGCGACGATGCACAGCAGTACCCACACGCTCAGGTAGCGCTCGAAGACGCTCATGGTGGGGGCGGCCGGCACGCGGCTGGCCGTTTGGGTTCCAACACTCATCGCGCAGACCTCACTTCGTGCCGATGCTGCGCAGCTCGTGCTGCAGCGACATGGCATCCAGGCGTTGCATCGGCAGCGACAGGAATAGCTCGATGCGCCGGCGCAAGGTCAGCGCCGCATCCGTGAATGCCTTGCGCTTCTGTTCGTCGGTGCCCTCGACGGCTGCGGGATCAGGCACACCCCAATGCGCCGACATCGGGCGTCCCGGCCACACGGGGCAGACCTCGCCGGCGGCGTTGTCGCAGACCGTGAAGATGAAATCCAGCTCCGGCGCACCGGGCACCGCGAACTCGTCCCAGTTCTTGCTGCGGTAGCCGGCGGTCGGCATGTGCAGCCGCTCCAGCGTGGCGAGCGCCAGTGGGTGGACTTCGCCCTTGGGGTGGCTGCCCGCCGAGTAGGCGCGAAAGCGCCCCTGGCCCAATTCATTGAGGATGCCTTCGGCCAGGATGGAGCGGGCCGAGTTACCCGTGCAGATGAACAGGGCGTTGTAGGTCTTGTCGGTGGTCATGGGTATCTCACATCAGCAGCAGGAGGAAGCCGGCTTCACCGCAACGCCCACCGGCTTGCCGCGCACCGGGGTACAGCACGCTGCGGCGGAAGTCGCTGCAGGCGCCGCTTCGTTAAAGACCGGAATGTTGCCCAGCGTGTGGAAGTGCTCCCAGGCCACGCCCTGCGGATCGGTGATCCAGTGCTTCTCGCTGCGCGCGTAGCAGCAGGTCGTGGTGCCCTCGTCCAGCAGCGTCATGTCGGCCGCCTCGGCGCGGGCCTTCAGCACCGCCAATTCCTCGGCATCGTCGGTCTGGATACCCAG
>JAFECU010000157.1 GCA_018242005.1 Pseudomonadota bacterium
CGAATACAGCCGCAGTGCCTGGCGCGGCAGCCAGGGATCGTCGTGCTGCACCTTCTTGAACAGGAAGGACGACAGCACGGGAATGACGGTCAGCGACAGGATGAGCGAACTGGCGAGCGCGAACACGATCGTCATCGCCACGGGCACGAAGAACTTGCCTTCCAGACCTTGCAGCGTCATCAAGGGAAGGAACACGACGGCGATGATCAGAATGCCGGCAGCCACGGGGGCAGCCACCTCGCGCACCGCCCGGAACACCACGTGCTGGCGCGGTAGCTTGTCCTTGCCGTCATGGGCCAGGTGCTGGACGATGTTTTCGACCACCACCACCGCACCGTCCACCAGCATGCCCAGCGCGATAGCCAGACCACCCAGGCTCATCAGGTTGGCCGACATGCCATACCAGCGCATCAGCATGAAGGTGGCCAGCGCTGACAGTGGCAGCACCGCAGCCACCGTCACCGCGGCCCGCAGGTTGCCCAGGAAGGCCCCCAGCAGCACCAGCACCAGCACGGTCGCCTCCAGCAGCGCCTTAGACACGGTGCCCACGGCCGTCTCCACGAGATTGGCGCGGTTGTAGAAGACCTTGATCTCGACGCCCTTGGGCAAGGTGGGCTTGAGTTCTTCCAGCTTCTGCGTCACGCCTTGCACAACTTTCTGTGCATTGGCGCCGGCCAACCCGAGCACCAGGCCTTCCACGGCCTCGCCCTTACCGCTTTGCGTCACCACGCCGTAGCGCGTGAGATAGCCCTCGCGCACCTGGGCAACGTCGGCAACGCGCACGCTCGCGCCGCCCTCGGCCTTGACGACGATGGCGCGCAGATCCTCCATGGTCCTGATGCTGCCTTCGCTGCGCACCAGCAGCACTTCATCGCCTTCACGCAGACGGCCAGCGCCGTCATTGCGGTTGTTTTCCTCGATGGCTTTCCGCAACTGCGTGGTGGACAGGCCCACCGCGGCGAGCTTCACTGGGTCGGGAACGATCTCGAACGTGCGCACCTTGCCGCCCAGCGCATTGACATCCGCCACGCCCGGCACCGAACGCAGGGCGGGCCGGATCACCCAGTCGAGCAAGCTACGTCGCTCCTCCAGCGACATCTCTTTGGACTCGACGGTGAACATGAACATTTCGCCGAGCGGCGTCGTGATCGGCGCCATGCCACCGCTGATGCCGCTAGGCAGATCGGCACTGATGTTGGACAGCCGTTCAGCCACTTGCTGACGTGCCCAATAGATGTCGGTGGCGTCCTCAAAATCGACCGTGATGTCGACGATGCCGTACTTGGACATCGAGCGCAGGATGCGCTGGTTGGGAATGCCCAGCATCTCGACTTCGATCGGTACGGCGATGCGAGTTTCGATCTCCTCGGGCGTCATGCCCGGGGCCTTCATGATGATCTTGACCTGCGTGCTCGCTACGTCGGGAAACGCATCGATCGGCAGGTTGCGGAAGGCATACCAGCCCGCACCGGCCAACAAGGCGCCGGCCAGCAGGACGAACAAGCGCTGCGCGAGCGCGAATTGAACGAGACGGGTCAGCATGTCATTCACCCTTCTCGCCGCCGCCCTTGCCGAGCCAGGCTGCTTTCAGGCCGATCACGGACGTGATGGCGATCTCCTGGCCGGGGCGCAGCGCGCCCTTTATGCGCAGGGCCTGGCCGGCGCTGTCCAGTACCTCCACTGGCGTGGCCACGAAGCCCTTGTCGGTGCGTACAAAGACATAGGCTTTGCCGTCCTGTCGCGCCACGGCGGCGACCGGC
>JAFECU010000158.1 GCA_018242005.1 Pseudomonadota bacterium
CGGCGTGCACTCGGTGCCCAATGCGCTGGAGAAGGTGGACAGCTACGAGCACCTGATGCAGATCGCCGAACGCCATGGCCTGGGCAGGGACCTGGTGGTGCAGTCGGCCTTCGGCGACTCGGGCCACACCACCTTCTTCATCGCCTCTGAAGACGATTTCAACAAGCACAAGGACGAGATCGTCAATGACCCCGAGGTCAAGATCATGAAGCGCATCAACTGCCGCGGCGCCACGCTGGAGGCCTGCGCCACCCAGTCCGGCACGCTGGTCGGCCCGCTGCTGACCGAGGTGGTGGGCGCGCGCGAGCTCACGCCCTACAAGGGCGGCTGGTGCGGCAACGAGGTCTTTCCCGGGGCCTTCTCGGAAGAGGTGCGTGCCAAGGCCCGCGACATGGCCGAGCGCTTCGGCAACCAGCTGCTGCAGGAAGGCTACCGCGGCTACTTCGACCTCGACTTTCTCATCGACACCGACAACGGCGAGGTGTACCTTGGCGAGCTGAACCCGCGCATCTGCGGCGCCAGCCCGATGACCAACCATGCCGCGTTCGCCTATGCCGACGCGCCGCTGTTCCTGTTTCACCTGCTCGAATTCTCCGGCGTGCCGTTCGAGCTGAACGTCAGGGAAATCAACGAGCGCTGGGCGCAGCCGCACTTCATCGACTCGTGGTCGCAGGTGGTGCTGAAGTTCACCGAGGACAAGGTGGACCAGGTCACGCACGCGCCGGCCACCGGCATCTACCGCATGGCCGAGGACGGCAGCGTGGCCTACCAGCGCTTCGACTACAACCGCAAGGCCATCGACTCCGAGCGCGAGGCCTTCTTCCTGCGCATCACGGGCCCGGGCGACTACCGCTACGAGGGTGCCGACCTGGGCATCCTGATCACGCGCGGGCGTTCGATGGACGACAACTTCAGGCTGAACATCCGGGCGCGCGACTGGATCCGCGGCATCAAGAATTACTACGCGGGCAAGCCCATCCTGGCCACCCAGCAGGAAGTGGCGCCCGCGCCGGGCTCGTTCAAGATACTCTGACGCTCCCCATGCCGACCCGCATCCACTTCCAGGCCATTGCCGAGGATCGGCCCGGGGGGGGGTGGAAGGCCCTGCACGACCGGTCCTGGCCGTCCTACCGGGCCTGGTTCCTGCGCCAGGGCGCGGTGGCACGCGCGAGCTTTCTGGAGTGCCGCCGCGCCCTGCGCCAGCACATGCCCGAGCTGGTGCCCACCTGGGAGCAGTTGGTGGAGCTGGCCGGTGGCGGCGACATCGAGGCGCGCTTTCTGTCGCTGTGGTGCCCGCCGCCCTATATCACCGGCTGCTCGCAAGGCGTGTGGCTGAGCGGCGAGCATGAGCCCATGCTGCTGCGCAACTACGACTTCGCGCCCGTGCTGCTCGAAGGCAGTTGGCTCGCGACCCGGTGGAGCGGCCAGCGGGTGATGGCCATGGGCGACTGCCTGTGGGGCGCGCTCGATGGCATGAACGAGTCGGGCCTGGTGGCGTCCCTGTCGTTTGGCGGCCGCACCGTCTGCGGCGATGGTTTCGGCATACCGCTGGTGTTGCGCTACGTGCTCGAAGTGGCGCGGGACACGGCATCGGCCGTGGCCATCTTGCAGCGCGTGCCGGTGCACATGTGCTACAGCGTCACGCTGCTCGATCGCAAGGCCGAATGGGCCACCGTGTTCCTGAACCCCGACCGGCCGGTGGAGGTGACGCAGCGCCGGGCGGTGACGAATTTTCAGCATGCGGTGGAGTGGCCCGAGCACGCCAGCGCCACCGGCGCCTGCGAGCGCCTGCAGGCCCTGCAGGCCTTGATCGATGCCGGCACGGCACCCGAGGCCGGCCTTGCGGCGCTGCTGCGCGAGCCGCTCTACCAGCCCGCCTGGCAGCGCGGTTACGGCACGCTCTACACCGCCGCGTACGCACCGCAATCGGGCCGTGCCGAACTGGCCTGGCCCGGCCAGGCCTGGTCCCAGACCCTGGAGGCCTTCGAGGCGGGCAGCCGCGACATCTCTTACGTCGCGTAAGTGGCCGTGGCCGGCAAGGCGGCCGGCCGAATCGCCCCACCCCATCATCCTGGCCGCTTCTGCGTGACCCTGTCGCCCGCGTGGCGCCAGGGAGAGTGAGTGCCCCGCACGGTGCATATCCCGGCCAGCCACATCCAAGCCCGACGCATGCTCTAGAAAAGGATAGCTGCTGGCGCAATATGGAAAACGGCCAGAGCCAAATCAAACCCTAAAATTCCAGGTTGTCAATCAACCGCGTCCTGCCCAGCCGCGCCGCGCCCAGCGCCACCAGCGTGCCTGAGGAAACAGAACCCTGCGGCACCTGCAGATCCTCGCGCCGGCGCACGGTGAGGTAATCGGGCGCCCAGCCCTGTTGCGCCAGCAGCTCAAGCGCTTGTTGCTCCAGCGCGGCCGGCGGCGCAGCCCCAGGGGCCAGCGTCGCCTGGGCCAGGGCGCGCAGCGCCTGGGACAGTTGCACGGCAGCGGCACGCTCATCGACGTCCAGGTAGCCGTTGCGCGAGCTCAGCGCCAGGCCGTCGGCGGCGCGCTCGGTCTCGCCGGCCACGATTGTGACGGGCAGGGCGAACTGCTCAACCATGCGGCGTATCACCATGAGCTGCTGGTAGTCCTTCTTGCCGAACACGGCCGTGCCGCCGCCGCTGGCAAAGAACACGGCCGAGAACAGCTTCATGACCACCGTGCACACGCCGGTGAAGAAGCCGGGGCGGAAATGGCCCTCCAGGATGTCGGCCAGCTGCGCGTCGGGCTGGACCTTGAAGGTCTGCGGCTCGGGGTACAGATCGCCCTCGCGGGGTGCAAAGACGATGTCGCAGCCTGCGGCCTCAAGCCGGGCGCAGTCCGCGTCCCAGGTGCGCGGGTAGCTATCAAAATCTTCGTGCGGCAGAAACTGCAGGCGGTTCACGAAGATGCTGGCGACCAGCGTGTCGCCGAGCGGCCTGGCCTGGCGCACCAGGGCGATGTGCCCGTCGTGCAGGTTGCCCATGGTGGGCACGAAGGCCGGGCGGCCGGGGCGCGCGGCCAGGGCGGCGCGCAGGTCGGGGATGGTGCGAACGATTTGCATGACAGGGTTCAGGAAAGGCGGCGAAACCGCCGGTACAACAATACCAGCCACACCGCAACGAAGCCCAGAAACGCGAGCAGGCCTATCAGAAAGAGGCCCTGGGCCAGGTGCGGAACGGGGTGGGCCTGGCCACGCACGATGAGCCAGTGCAGGTAGCACAGGAACAGGGCCAGCGCCCAGCTGAAGCGTTCCAGGTGGGTGGCCAGTGCCGCGAGCGTCTGGGCCCGGCGTTCGGGGGCCAGCCAGTAGCTCTTGTTGGGCAGATTGATGAAGACGTCCGGCAGCCTTGCCAGCCAGCGTGTGCTCGCTGCAATGGTCAGCGGCAGGCCCGCGGCAACCAGCAGCATGAGCGTGAGGTACTGGCCGCGTGGCATGAAGGCGTCGGCATGGCCTGCCAGGTTGAAATGCGATGCCACCCGCTGCGGCAACTGCATGCCCGTCACGCCAATGAACGTTGCGGCCGCCAGGGCGACCCATGTGGTGCTGCGCATGGCGCCTGCGTGCCTTGCCTACCAGGCATGCGCCTGGTCGTCGGGGAAGCTGCCATTCTTCACGGCGCGCACATAGGCCTCCATGGCGCCCTTGACGCTGCCCGCGTCCTGCATGAAGTCGTGCACGAACTTCGGCATCTTGCCCAGGTTCACCCCCAGCATGTCGTGCAGCACCAGCACCTGGCCGGCCGTGCTCTTGCCCGCGCCTATGCCTATGGTGTGGCAGTGTGGCAGGGCCTGGGTGAGGTCGCGCGCCAGCGGGGCAGGCACCATCTCCAGCACCAGCATGGTGGCGCCCGCGTCCTGCAGTTCCAGCGCATGGCGGCGCAGTGTCTGCGCGGCCTGGTCGCCCTTGCCCTGCACGCGGTAGCCGCCCAGGGCATGCACCGTCTGGGGCGTCAGGCCAAGGTGGGCGCAGACGGGAATGCCGCGCTCGACGAGGAAATGCACCGTCGGTGCCGTCCAGCCGCCGCCTTCGAGCTTGACCATGTGTGCACCGGCCTGCATCAGCCGGCTGGCACTGTTGAGCGCCTGCTCGCGCGACTCGTGGTAGCTGCCGAAGGGCAGGTCGGCCACCACCCAGGCCGTGCCTTGCACGCGGTGCAGGCCGCGCACCACGCTCTGCGTGTGGTAGGCCATGGTGTCCAGCGACACGCCCACGGTGCTGGGCAGGCCCTGGCAGACCATCCCCAGCGAGTCGCCGACCAGGATGCATTCCACGCCCGCGGCATCGGCCACGGCGGCGAAGGTGGCGTCGTAGGCCGTGAGCATGGTGATCTTCTCTCCCGCCTCGCGCATCTGCGCCAGGCGCGGCAGGCTGATGGGGCGGCGCTGGGGCAGGGGTGATGCCGGGGGAATGGTGCCGTAGGGCGTGCCGGCGGTGGCGGTGGTGACGGTGGGGTGTGCCATGGCTTGGTCTCCGGTGGCCATATGTCGGGTGAGTCTATGCGATGCGGCTATGCTTGCGCCCCTATGACGAACAGAGACCTTTTTGGCGCCGACGCGCTCGCAGCGCTGGCCCGCGCCGATGTTGATCGCGCCCTGCGGGAAGACGTGGGCAGTGGTGACCTGACGGCCGTTCTGGTCGCTGCCGATCGGCGCGCGCGCGCACGCATCCTGGCACGCGAGGCCGCCGTGATCTGCGGCGCCCCCTGGGTGGAGGCCGCGCTGCGTGCGCTCGACCCTGATGTGCGCCTGACTTGGCACGTGGCCGAGGGCCAGCGCTGCGCCGCCGACCAGGTGGTGCTGGAGATCGAGGGCCAGGCGCGCGCGCTGCTGTCGGCCGAGCGCACGGCGCTCAACTTCCTGCAGCTGCTCTCGGCCGTGGCCACCAAGACGGCCGTGTATGTGGACGCCGTCCAGGGCACGCGCGCGCAGATCGTCGATACGCGCAAGACCATTCCCGGCCTGCGCCTGGCGCAGAAATACGCCGTGCGCGTGGGCGGCGGCGTGAACCACCGCATCGGCCTGCACGATGCCGTGCTCATCAAGGAAAACCACATCGCCGCGGCCGGTGGCGTGACCCCCGTGCTGCGCGCCGCCGAGTCCGTGGCCGCGCGCGCGGCCTTCATCGAGATCGAGGTCGAGACGCTGGAGCAGCTGCGTGAGGCGCTCGCCGTCGGCGCGAAGATGGTGCTGCTGGACAACATGCCGTTGGCGCAGCTGCGCGAGGCGGTTGCCATCAACGCCGGGCGCGCCATCCTGGAAATATCGGGTGGCGTGACGCTTGAGAGCGTGCGCGCTCTTGCAGAAACCGGCGTGGACCGCATCTCCATTGGAGCGCTGACCAAGGACGTGAAGGCCACGGACTTTTCCATGCGCCTGGAGGAGATGGCATGAGCACCACCGCAGCCTTGAAGGAAGTCGAGTACGAGCAGCCCGAGGGCGGCGCCGTCTGCTCCACCAGGCATGCCTGGGCGCGCGTGCCGCCCGAGCCTTCGCCCACCGAGCGCGCGCTACTGAAAGACAAGATCCGCCGCCTGCTGAAAGAGAAAAACGCCGTCATGGTCTCGCACTACTACGTGCATCCGGACCTGCAGGACCTGGCCGAGGAAACCGGCGGCATCGTCAGCGATTCGCTGGAGATGGCGCGCTTTGGCCGCGACCATGCGGCCCAGACGCTGGTGGTCAGCGGCGTGCGCTTCATGGGCGAGACGGCCAAGATCCTCTCGCCCGAGAAGACCGTGCTCATGCCCGACCTGGACGCCACCTGCTCGCTGGATCTGGGCTGTCCGATCGACGAATTCAGCGCCTTCTGCGACCAGCACCCGGATCGCACCGTCGTCGTCTACGCCAACACCAGCGCGGCGGTGAAGGCGCGCTCGGACTGGTTGGTCACATCGAGCTGCGCGCTCGACATCGTGCGTGCGCTCAAAGACGCGGGCCACAAGATCCTCTGGGCGCCCGACCGCCACCTGGGCGACTACATCCGGCGCGAGACCGGCGCCGACATGGTGTTCTGGAATGGCGCCTGCATCGTGCACGACGAGTTCAAGGCGCTCGAGCTTGAGCTGCTGAAAAATGAGCACCCCGAGGCCAAGGTGCTGGTACACCGCGAGAGCCCGGCCGAGGTCATCGCCCTGGCCGACGCCGTGGGCTCGACCAGCGCCATCCTCAAGGCCGCGCGCGAGCTCGATGCCCGCGAGTTCATCGTCGCCACCGACAAGGGCATGATGCACAAGCTGCGCCAGCTCAATCCCGGCAAGACCTTCTACGAGGCGCCCACCGCCGGCAACAGCGCCACCTGCAAGAGCTGCGCCCACTGCCCCTGGATGGCCATGAACGGCCTGGCCGACGTGGCACGTGTGCTAGAGACCGGCGCCAATGCCATCCATGTGGACCCGGCCATCATCCCGCGTGCGCGCCAGCCGATCGACCGCATGCTGGCCTTCACCGCGGCGCTCAAGAGCGGCCAGCCGACCGGCGCGCTCGTGCCGCACCTGGGTGCGGCGTGATGCTGGTTTGTTGGCTCCAGTAGCGACGCCTGTTGATTGCACGTGTTGCTTGCAAAGCCCACCGTCATCCCCGCGCAGGCGGGGATCCACAGCGGTGACGAATCAACTGCTTGTGTGGCACCTGGATCCGCTTGCGCGGGGATGGCGGGGTCAACGGCGCAAGCCGTAATCCAGGACAGGGGCCCCGCGTCGCCCGCTTGATGTCCGTCATGCCCGGTTACGCCACTTGCCTGGATGCGTCAAAAAGCACCGCATCAAGGTGCTTGAAAGGCGCATAGTTTTCGATCCGCCTAATCATGATTGACGAAAGTGTCAATTGTGGTTTGTTTTGTGGGCGGATCGGAAAGGGCATGGTATGCAAAATCGCTTGATGCTTTTGGCGGCCATTCTCGGGGGCATGACGGGTTTCGCCATGGCCCAGGGTGACAGCGCTGCCGCAGCCGCCGGGAAGGCGGCGACCGACATGGGGCTGAGCCGCGCCCAGGTGCTGGCCGACCTCGAGAATTGGCACCGCGCCGGCCTGAGCTTCTGGCCCGCGCCATCGTCGGAGATCGACCGGGAATCCTTCGGCGACTACCGTGCGGCCCTGGCGCGCTACGAGCAGCTGCGCGCCGGCCAGACCCGGCGCGAGTCCGTGGTCCAATACCAGGACATGCCGCACCAATGAGCCCGCCCGCACCTCCGGTCGGACCCGCTCCCCTCAGGCGCCCGCCAACGCGGGCGCTTTTTCTTGCCCGGCGGCAGGTGCGCCATGAATGGTTTGCTTTGGCTCAAGTAGCGATAACTGTTGATTTGTCCGGGCACGGCATGCAATGTCTACAGAGGCCGTCATCCTCGCGAACGCGATCCAAGTGCCGCTGCGGGTGCGCCACACCCGTCATTCCCGCGTTCGCGGGGATGACGGTGGATTGCTCATCGACAGACATCGCTACGTATGCCTTTGCTTTTGATTGTGTAGCTGCCAGCGCTTGATTGGCGGGCGTTTGAAGTGGTTTTGCCTTGTATTCCCTGATCGACTTCGCGAATCCCCATGCGCCCGATGCGGCGCGCCTGCGCCATGCCTTTGCGCGGCCGCTGCGCACGCTGGCGGCGCAGCGGCCGGGCGAGGTGCGCGCCGTGCTCGATGCCGTGGAGGCCGCCGCCCGTGCCGGCCAGTGGTGCATCGGCTGGCTGCGCTACGAGGCCGCGCCCGCCTTCGATGCGGCGCTCTCCGTGCATGAGGCCACGCAGGGCGAGCCGCCGCTGGCCTGGTTTGCCGTGTACGACGCGCCCATGCCGTGGCCTGCCGAGCCGCCCGCGGGCCAGGCCCGCATCGCCTGGGACGAGGGCCCCGCACGTGCCGACTTCGACGCCGCCCTCGCGCAGATCCAGCAGGGCATTGGCGCGGGCCGCTACTACCAGGTCAACTACACCGCGCCACTGCACGGCCGTGTGGAGGGTGACACCCGCGCGTTGTTCGCCGCCCTGCGGCGCGCCCAGCCCGGCGGCTATGCGGCGCACATTGACGATGGCGCGGGCGTGCAGGTGCTGTCGGTCTCGCCCGAGCTGTTCTTCGACTGGCGCGCCGCGCCCGATGGCACGGGCGACATCCTCACCCGCCCCATGAAGGGCACGGCCGCGCGTGCTGCCGCACCCGAGGAGGACGAGGCCCGGGCCGCGCAATTGCGCGCCAGCCCCAAGGAGCGCGCCGAGAACGTGATGATCGTGGACCTGCTGCGGAGCGACCTCTCGCGCATCGCCCAGCCACATAGCGTGCGCGTGCCGCGCCTGTTCCACACTGAGCGGCTTCCCACCGTGTGGCAGATGACGTCTGATGTGGCGGCGCGCACGCGCGCGGGCACGCGGCTCTTGGATGTGTTTGCCGCACTGTTTCCCTGCGGCTCGGTCACCGGCGCGCCCAAGGTCGAGGCCATGCGCGCCATCCGAGCGCTCGAATCCGGGCCGCGCGGCGTGTACTGCGGCGCCCTGGGGCTGGTGCGGCCCGACCCTGCCGGCGCCCCCGGAGCCATCGCCGCCACTTTCAATGTGCCCATACGCACGCTGGAGCTGCACGCCGGTCAGGCGCGCTGCGGCATAGGCAGCGGCATCGTCTGGGGCGCCGACGCCGGCGCCGAATGGCACGAATGGGCCGCCAAGCGCGCCTTCGTCGAGCGCGCCAGCGCGCCCTTCGAGCTGCTGGAGACCCTGGGCCTGCACGATGGCCGGCCGCGCCACCGCGCCGCGCACCTGGCGCGCATGCGCGAGGCCGCCGCCCACTTCGGCTACCCCTGGGACGGCGCGCGCGTGGCCGCCTGCCTGGACGCGCTGGCCGCCGCCCACCCGCAGGGCGATTGGCGCGTGCGCCTGCTGCTCGATGCCGAAGGAGCGCACCGCGCCGAGGCCTTCGCGTTGGCCGCCACGCCCACGCCCGTGCGCCTGGCGCTGGCAGGCCGCCCCTTTGCCGCCGCGCACGGCGAATGGGTGCGCCACAAGACCACGCGCCGCGCGCACTACGCAGCCTTCGCGCCGCAGCCGGGCAGCGGCGTCTTCGACACCATCCTCTACAACGAAGCCGGCGAGCTCACCGAAACCACCTTCGGCAACATCGCCGCGCTGCTCGATGGCCGCTGGGTCACGCCGCCGCTCGCCTGCGGCCTGCTGCCCGGCGTGGGCCGCGCCGTGGCGCTGCGCGAGGGTCGTGTGCAGGAGGGTCTGCTGCGCCTTGATGACGTGCCGCGCGTGCAGGCCTGGGCCTTCATGAACAGCCTGCGGGGCTGGCTGGGCGCGGTGCTCGCAGGCGGCGGCGTGGTGGGTCCTGGAAACGGTGGTTGACCGCTGCCAGCGTCACGAGAACGGCACGAATACAGCGTTTTGCCGCCTCGTGGGCCGTGGCCTGATGGGTCAGCACCTGAGGCGCTCGGGGCCGTGGGCTACCCCGGGGTTTACAGCCGCTCCTTGATGTAGGACGGCCGGTCCATGTCCACGATCTCCACGCTCAGCTGCACCATCACGCCCGCCGGGCGCGGCGTGAGGCGGCGCAGGACCTGGGCGATGCGGTTGGCCAGGTCCTGCTTGGCCTCGGGGCTGCGGCCCGAGAGCAGGCGCAGCTGGGCGTGCACAAAGGCGCGGCCCGCGGGCACGGTGCCGACATGGAAGCTGCCGTGGCGCACGAAGCGGCTCTTGAGGTCGGCCTCGTCCAGCACCTCGGGGCTGGCGCAGACGGCGGCGTTGAGCTCGGCCAGTGCCTCTGCCTCGGGGTAGGCCGGCAGGTTGCTGGAGTATTCGATGGTCAGGTGGGGCATGGGGGAAGCTCCTGAAGGGGGATGAAAACGGGTCGCCGGTTCAGCTGTTGAGCGCCGGCACCAGGATGGTGGGCACCGCGGGCGCAGCCATCTCGGGCCAGTCGCGGCTGTAGTGCAGGCCGCGGCTCTCGCGGCGCATCTGGGCGCTGCGCACGATGAGGTCCGCCACCTGCACCAGGTTGCGTAGCTCCAGCAGGTCGCGTGAGATGTGGAAGTGGGAGTAGAACTCGTGGATCTCGTCCGTCAGCAGCGCAATGCGGTGCGCCGCGCGCTCCAGGCGCTTGTTGGTGCGCACTATGCCCACGTAGTCCCACATGAAGCGGCGCAGCTCATCCCAGTTGTGCGAGATGACCACGGACTCGTCGGCGTCGCGCACGCGGCTGTCGTCCCAGCGCGGCAGCGCCGGGATGGGCGTTCGCGGCGCCTCGGCAATGTGCTGCGCCGCGGCGCGGGCGAACACCATGCATTCGAGCAGTGAATTGCTGGCCAGCCGGTTGGCGCCGTGCAGGCCGGTGCAGGCCACCTCGCCCACGGCGTACAGGCCGGGCAGGTCGGTGCGGCCCGAGTGGTCGGTGAGCACGCCGCCGCAGGTGAAATGCGCGGTGGGCACGACGGGGATGGGCTCGCGGGTGATATCTATCCCCAGATCCGCACAGTGCGCCAGGATGTTGGGGAAGTGCGCGTGCAGGAATTCGGGGCTCTGGTGCGAAATATCGAGGTGCACGCAGTCCAGGCCGTGCTTCTTCATCTCGAAGTCGATGGCGCGCGCCACCACGTCGCGCGGGGCCAGCTCGGCGCGCGCGTCATGCTGCGGCATGAAGCGCGTGCCCCCGGCCGAGGGCGGCAGCAGCAGGCGCCCGCCCTCGCCGCGCACGGCCTCGCTGATGAGGAAGCTTTTTTCATGCGGGTGGTACAGGCCCGTGGGATGGAACTGGATGAACTCCATGTTGGCCACGCGGCAGCCCGCGCGCCAGGCGCAGGCGATGCCGTCGCCCGTGGCGGTGTCGGGGTTGGTGGTGTAGAGGTAGACCTTGCCCGCCCCGCCGGTGGCCAGGATGGTCTGCGGCGCGCGGAAGGTGACGACCTCGTCGCTGGCCTCGTCCAGCGCGTACAGGCCCAGGCAGCGCTGGCCCGCCAGTCCGATCTTGCGGCTGGTGATCAGGTCCACCAGGGTATGGTGCTCGAAGATGGTGATGCCGGGCGTGCTGCGCACCACGTCGATCAGCGTCTTTTGCACGGCGGCGCCCGTGGCGTCGGTGGCGTGCACGATGCGCCGCGCGCTGTGCCCGCCCTCGCGCGTGAGGTGCAGATCGTCCCCCTCCAGCGTGAAGGGCACGCCCAGGCTGCGCAGCCAGCCTATGGCCTGCGGTGCGTTCTCGACCACGAAGCGGGTGGTTGCCAGGTCGCACAGGCCGGCGCCGGCCACCAGTGTGTCCTGGATATGGGCGGCAAAGCTGTCGTCATTGGCCAGCACGGCGGCAATGCCGCCCTGGGCCCAGCCGCTGGAGCCATCCTGAAGTTGGCGCTTGGTAATGACGGCCACACGGTGCGTGGATGCCAGGTGCAGGGCGGCGGACAGGCCGGCGAGGCCGCTGCCTACGATGAGTACGTCGAAATCGTGCGATGCCATGGTGCGGGGCTGCGCCTGCGGGGCGCTCAAAGGTAGCGTGCATTGTAGGGACGAGCGGGGTCACTGCGCCCTGAGCCATGCGCGCGGCGATGTGCCCACGGCCTGCGCAAACGCGCGCGAGAACGCCGCCGCGCTGGCGTAACCCAGCTGGTCGCAGACCTGCTGCACGCGCTGGCCCTGGCGCAGCAGCGTCTGTGCCAGCGACACGCGCCAGGCCAGCAGATAGGCGCCCGGTGTCATGCCCAGCGTGGCGTGGAACTCTGCGGCAAAGCTGCTGCGCGACATGCCCGCGGCCTGGGCCATGGCGGCCAGCGTCCAGCCGTGGCCGGGCCGCTCGTGCAGGCCGGTGAGCGCGCGTGCCAGCCGCGGGTGGGCCAGGCCGGCGAGCAGGCCCGGCTGAACGTGGCCCGCTTCGGGGTGGTCGAGCAGCCAGCGCAGCAGCTGCAGCAGCAGCACCTCGAACAGTCGGCCGGCCAGCAGGCGCTGGCCGCAGCGCACGCGCTCGGTCTCGGCGAACAGCAGGGCCAGCGTCTGCTCTATGCCCGCGACCTCGGCAATCGGCAGCGCTACCAGGGCGGGCAGGGCCTGGACCAGCGGATGGCGCTCGCCGCCGTCGAAGTCCAGCGTGGCGCAGACGAAGTCGCTGCCCTCCTGCGGCGCGTTGTGAAAGTCATGCGCCAGCGGGCGCGGGTAGAAGAGCAGCGTGGGTTCGGACAGCTGCAGCCGGCGCGGCGCGCCTGCGCCCGCCTGGTGCGTGACCTGCATCTGCCCGCGCCGCAGCACATGCAGAAAGGCCCGGCCCGGCGCGGCCGCGAAATGCGTCACGCCGCACAGCGGCCCGGTATGCAACAGATGGGCGTGTACGCGAAAACGCTCCAGCAGGGCGGATAGGCGATCCACGTCGGCAGGCTCGGGTGGTTTTGGGCTCATGGACGATGTGCAAAGTATCGCGGACGGATTGCGTCCAATGGTACGCATGGGAGGCGGACACTGCGAGCATGTTCCACCGTAGTCCTCAAGGAGATTGGCCATGAACCGCGTTCCCCTCATCGATCGCAGCGACACCAGCGCCGACCGCAAGACGCTGCTCGACGAGATCCACGGCGCCTTTGGCGCCACGCCCAACATGTTCCGCGCTGTTGCCAATTCGCCGGCGGCGCTCAAAAGCATGTGGGGCTCGTTTGGCGCCCTGGGCGGCGGCACGCTGGGCGCACGCCTGGGCGAGCAGATCGCCGTGGCCGTGGCCGACCGCAATGGCTGCGCCTACTGCCTGGCGGCGCACACGGTGCTGGGCCGCAAGGCCGGCGCCAGCGCCGAGGAGATGGCCGCGGCCCAGCGGGGCGAGTCGGCCGACGCCCGCACCCAGGCCGCGCTGCGCTTTGCGTTGAAGGTTGTGGCCGAGCGCGGCCAGGTGAGTGACGCCGACGTGCAGGCCCTGCGCGGTGCGGGCTTTGGCGACGAGGCCGTGGTCGAGATCCTGGCCCATGTGGCGCTGAACCTGTTCACCAACTATGTGAACCTGGCGCTGGCCGTGCCGGTGGACTTCCCGGCCGTGACGCTGCGCCACGGCGCCTGAAGAGCCGTCAGGCCGGGGTGTAGGCCAGGCGCACGTAGATGGGCGCAAAGGCCTCGGCCTGGGTGATCTCGATCAGCGTTTCCTTGGCCAGCTCCAGCAGGGCGATGAAGGTCACCACCAGCACGGTGCCGCCCTTCTCGGGCTGGAACAGGTCCTCGAACGGGGTGAAGCGCCGCCCCTGCAGCGCCTTGAGCACATGGCTCATGTACTCGCGCACCGAGAGCTCCTCGCGTGTGATGCGGTGGTGCTGCACCAGCTTGGCGCGCTTGAGTATGTGCGCCCAAGCCTGCTGCAGCTCGCCCACGTCCACGTCGGGAAAGCGCGGCTGCAGGCTTTGCTCGATGAACACGTTGGCACGCAGAAAATCGCGCCCGTACTGCGGCACATGGTTCAGGCGCATGGCGGCGAGCTTGATCTGCTCGTATTCGAGCAGGCGGCGCACCAGCTCGGCGCGCGGGTCCTCGGGTTCGGTGCCGCCTTCCTGCTTGCGTGGCGGCAGCAGCATGCGCGACTTGATCTCGATGAGCATGGCCGCCATCAGGAGGTACTCGGCGGCCAGCTCCAGGTTGCGGCTGCGCACCTCGTCCACGTAACCCAGGTACTGGCGCGTGACATCCACCATGGGGATGTCCAGGATGTTGAAGTTCTGCTTGCGTATCAGGTAGAGCAGCAGATCGAGCGGGCCCTCGAAGGCCTCCAGGAACACCTCCAGCGCGTCGGGCGGGATGTACAGGTCCTGGGGCAGGGCGAACAGCGGCTCGCCGTACAGGCGTGCCAGCGCGACCTGGTCCACCACCTGGGGCATGGCGGCGCTGGCGGGGTGCGGGTCAGCGATGCTCGTCATACCTTGGCTTGCTATTGCGTGAATAGCTGCCAACGCTTGTCCATCAAGCGTCAAAGGCGAATCAGGCCTGCTTGTCGCTGTACGAGTAATACACGTAAGGCTTTTGCTTCACGCGGCCGGCGCGGTAGTCCTGCCAGACGTCACGGTCCACGTTCTTGTCCCACAGCAGGGCGCGGCCCGCCTGCTGCTGCTTGTCGAGCTCGGGCTTCTTGCCCTTGAGCTGCTCGATGAACTGGGTGACTTCGGACTTGTAGTCGGGACGGCGGAAAATGTTCATGGACGGTTAACCTCTCAGAACCTTCGATTTTAGCGACACCCACCCATGAACTCCTTGACCCGCATGGCCGGCGCCCTGGCCGCCGGCGCGCTGACCTTGCTAACCCTGGCGGGCTGCGACGAGCAGCGCATCCGTGAGCTTGAAGAAGATGTCTCCACCGAGGCCGACGTGCGTGCGCGCTTTGGCGAGCCGGAAAAGGTCTGGCCCGAGCGCGATGGCGGCCACACCTTGGAGTACAACCGCCAGCCTGCGGGCCACCAGAACTACATGATCACCATAGGCCCGGGCGGCAAGATGACGGCGCTGCGCCAGGTGCTGGCGCCCCACTATTTCGAGCAGGTGCAGCCCGGGATGGCCGAAGAGGCCGTGCGCCGCCTGCTGGGCAAGCCGGCCAAGATGACGCCCTACGTCCTCAAGCAGGAGACAGACTGGGACTGGAACTGGATAGACCCGCCGGCCCGGGAGATGACCTTCACCGCCACCTTCGGGCCCGACGGCCGCGTCAAACGTTCGGGCAGCGTGGAAAAGCTGCACAACGGGCCGTGAAACCCGGCCGCTTCACGGCGCAATCTTGCGCTTCAAGGCCTGCGCCACCGGCTGCGGCAGGCTGGGAAGGGACTTGAGCAGCCAGGGCAGCACGCGGCGTTTGGCGCCGCCGAGCGATTCGGGCACCAGCGCCTCGATCAGGTGCGGGCCGCTCTGGCCCAGGGCGTATTCGAGCGCCTGACACAGGCTTTCGGCGTCGTCGGTGCGCACGGCGTGCACGCCCATGCCCTGGGCGAGCTGGGCAAAGTTGAGCTGCGGTCCGTGCAGGTCCAGCTGCGACTTGGCCTTGGGACCGGCCTCATCGGCGCCCACGCGGTCGAGCTCCACATTGAGCACCGAGTAGCTGGCGTTGTTGAAGATGATGGCCGTCACGTTCAGGTTTTCGCGCGCCATGCTCCACAGCGCCTGGATGGTGTACATGGCGGTGCCGTCGCCAATCAGCGCGATCACCGGGCGGTCGGGGCAGGCAATCGCCGCGCCCACGGCGTTCGGCAGGCCCTGGCCGATGGCGCCGCCGGTGAGCGTGATCAGGTCGTGGCGCGGGCAGCCCGCCGTCATCACGCCCAGCATCAGGCCGCTCGTGATGGCCTCGTCGATGACGATGGCGCGCTCGGGCAGCAAATGGCCCACGGCCTTGCAGACCTTGGGCGCGGTGAGTTTGCCCCTGGGGCGGTCGGGGCGCTGCGGTGCCTGCAGGCGCGGCTGGGCCTGGGTGGCGCCCAGCGCTGCGGCCAGTTGCTGCAGGCTGGCGGCGGCGTCCTGCTCGGGCGTGGCCAGGGTGTGCAGCTCGCAGGTCTCGGGCACCAGATAGCTTTTCTTGCCCGGGTAGGCAAAGAAGGACACGGGCGCCTTGGCATCGACGAGGATGAGTTGCTCCAGCGGCGCCAGCTGCACGCCCGCCATCTCGGCCAGGTAGGCGATGCGCTCGACGGGCGGCAGGCCCGCGCCGCGTTCCATGCGGGTGGGAAAGCATTCGGCCAGCAACTGCACGCCGCTGTGTGCGGAAATGCGCGCGGCGGCCATGAGCGCAGGTTCGCGCAGCGCCTGGCCGCCCAGCAGCAGGGCGGTTTTTTTGCCGCTGCGGATGGCGGCGGCGATGGCCTGCACGGTGGCGTCCGATGCCGCCGGCGTGGGTGCCAGCGTGGGCATGGCGCGGGGCTTTCCGCCTTCGCCCCAGGACACATCGGCCGGCAGGATGAGCGTGGCCACCTGGCCCGGCAGGCCGCGCGCGGCTTGAATAGCGTCCACCGCGTCCTCGCACAAGGCGGCCGTGCTTTGGGACGTGCGCACAAAGCCCGGCGACACGTTGCGCGCCACGGTCTCGATGTCGGACTGCAGCTGCGCGTCGTACTGGGTGTGGGTGGTGGCATGGTCGCCCACGATGTTGACGACAGGTACCTTGCCCTTGCGCGCGTTGTGCAGGTTGGCCAGGCCATTGCCCAGGCCGCAGCCCAGGTGCAGCAGCACGGCGGCCGGTTTGCCCGCCATGCGCGCATAGCCGTCGGCCGCGCCCGTGGCCACGCCCTCGAACAGCGCGAGCACGGCGCGCATGCGCGGCTCGCTGTCCAGCGCGGCGACGAAGTGCATCTCGCTGGTGCCGGGGTTGGAGAAGCAGACCTCGACGCCGGCGTCGGCCAGGGTCTTCATCAGTGCTTGTGCGCCGTTCATGGGTTACTCCTTGTTTGATAGCTGTTTGCACTTGTCTGGAGGGCGTTAGCGCCCATTTTTTTGTTGGAACATCGAATCCGTCGATTCGGCAGGCATGGTCCGCAGAGCCCGTCGTCCCCGCGAAGGCGGGGACCCAGGTGCTGCCCACGGCGTTGCTTCGCCGCTTCTGTGGATCCGCGCCTGCGCGGGGATGACGGTGGTTTGCGCATCAACGGAAGTCGCTACTTGGGGCCGAGCTGGTTCGAAATGTCGAAATGCTGCCGGCCGATGTCGGCCACGCGCGTGGCGCCGGTCAGCATCATGGTCACGGCCAACTCGCGCTGCCAGGTGGCGAGCAGCTGGCGCACGCCCGCTTCTCCGCCGCCGGCCAGCGCCCAGACCCAGGGCCGGCCGATCAGCACGCCGTGCGCGCCCAGCGCCAGCGCCTTGAACATGTCCACACCGCTGCGGATGCCGCCGTCGAC
>JAFECU010000159.1 GCA_018242005.1 Pseudomonadota bacterium
ATGTTTCTGCGCCAGATCAAATGCCGTGCGGCGCCCACACCGGTTCGTGCTACCTAATGCATAGCTTCAATCGCCGTTGCGATGGAGGCTGTACGTGAAGCGCCTCTTGGACTCACGCCATTCATGGCGCTGCGGGAGATGCGTTTTCCGTACGTTGCCGGAGGGTGGAGCGTTGCGCGCCGAGGCTCTTGCGGGTGCTCACGCACAATGCCCAACCCTTTTCACCGCGTCGGCCTTGACGACGGCACGAGGTCTTGAATGGGGTGGCTCTCACACAAGGCGCAAATCCTGCGCTCGCACGCCCGCAAACACCTGCGCCAGCTGCGAGGGCGACAGGCCATAGAGCCGCGCGAACAGCCCGGCCAGCACGGCGCGGTATTCGTTGAGCACGGGGTAGTCGCGGTTCTGGAACAGGGTTTGGGGTGACAGCGCCACCTGCTCGCCGAGCACGCGCCCGCCGGCCTGCGCCGCCAGCGCGCCGCCCAGCACCCAGTAAACGCTGCCATGGCCATGGTCCGTGCCCTGGTTGCCGTTCTCGCGAAACGTCCGGCCGAACTCGCTGATCACCACGACCACGGTGTTGCGCCAGGTGTCATCACCCATCTCTTGCGCAAAGCCAGCCAGGCCGCGGCCCAGCTCGCCCAGGTGTGTGGCGAGGTAGCCTGTGGCGCCGCCCTGGCCCACATGGGTGTCCCAGCCGCCGACATCGACGAAGCCCAGGTCGAAGCGCTCGCGCATCAGTCGCGCCATGCGCCGTGCCACCAGTTCGAAGCCGCGAGTGGCCATCGCCCCGCGGCTGGCGGCCTGCATCTCGTCCTGCAGGCTGCGCAACACCTCGCCGCGCACCGTGAAGCCCTCGGTCACGGTTTGCGCCAGTGGTGTGCCGCGGTACATGGACTCGATCACGCTGCTGTGCTGTGCGTTCACCCGGGGTTGGCCTACGGCGGCCAGCTGCATGTTGGCAGCGGGCGCGCCGCCGCGCAGCGAAATCGGCAGCTGGTCGGTAAATGCCATGGGCGCCACGGTAGTGAGCGGCCCCGCGCCCAGCACGGCCGCCAGGCGGTTGAGAAAGCCCGAGTTGAAGTCGCGACGTGCGTCCTGCGCCTGGCCGAGTTCGATGGCATCCTGCGTCTCGAAATGGCTGCGCGAGAGGTCGTTGATGCCCGCAAACGGGACGAAGGCCAGCTGCTTGCGCTCGTACAGAGGCAGCATGCTGTCGGCCAGCGCCGGGTGCAGGCCCCAGGCGGCGTCAAGCGCCAGCGCGCCGTCGGCCTCGCCGGGCTGGGCAATGGCGATGCGCGGGCGGCTCGTGGCGTAGAAGTCGCGCGCCTCGCGCGCCGTGGGCACGAGCAGGCTGGTGCAGTCGTAGGCACCGCGCAGGAACACGAGCAGGAGCCTCGCCTGGCCCTGGGTCGGCGTCGCCCAGGCCTGTGCGCGGGTGAGACCGGCCACGGCGCTGGCGGCGAGGGATTGCAGCAAGGCACGGCGTTTCATGATGTGCTCCGGTGAAGAGGGGGACGAATGGGGGCGGTCAGCGCCGCATCATCTCGGGCGAGGACAGCAGGTAGGTGTTCCAGTCCGCCGGCCTGTTGTGCGCCTGTGCGAGTGCGGCGCGGGTGCCCGCCGAGAGCTGCGGCAGCCAGGCCTGCACGACGGCCGATGCGGCCAGCGGCGGGGAGGGTGGCTGCTCGAGCGGCTCGCCCGGGGCGGTGCGAAACAGCACGGCGCCGGTCGCGCCCAGGATGCGCGCGATCTCGAAGCGCGTGGTCATCTGCCCGGCGCTGGCCCAGGCGGACTGGGTCAGCGGATATCCGTCGGGTGTTTCGTGGCCGTACAGTGCCTCGCCCATGCGCGCCGTCCAACCCAGCAGCGGCTCGGGGTTGGCGATGACGCGCTCGCCGTAGGCCAGGCGCACGCCGGCCACCGCGAAATGCACCGGATCGCGGAACTTGTCACCCAGTGAGGCGACGAACTCGGGCGCCGTGAACAGCGCCGCCAGTGTCTCTGCGATGTGGCCGTCGCTGCGCGCAAAACGCTCGGCCACGCGCGCCACCAGCGCAGGCGGCGGCTCGTCGGCCACGAAGTACACCGCCAGCTTGTGCGCGATGAAGCGTGCCGTGGCCGGGGCGCGCGCCAGGCGGTCAAGCGCCTCGTCCACCTCGGCCAGGCCGCTCTGGTACAGCGGTTGGCCCAGCAGGGTCTTGGGGCCGTAGTCGTGGCGCGCCGGGTTGAATTCGAACAGGCCCGCGCGCAGGTACTGGTGCTGCAGCTGCGGGCGCAGGCGCGGCGGCGGTGCATCGAGCGGGCGCAGGCTGATGCCCACGCCGGTGAGCACACGCGCCATTTCCTGAACATCGCCCTGGGTGTAGCCGCTGCCCACGCCCATGGTGTGCAGCTCCATGAGCTCGCGCGCATAGTTTTCGTTGATGCGCCGGGCGGCGTTGTTGGCGTTGTCCAGGTAGCGCAGCATGGCGGGGTGGCGCATGCTGGCGCCCAGCAGCTCGCGAAAGCGCCCCAGCGCGTGCGGGCGAATGGCGCTGTTCTCGTAGTCGCCCACGAGCGCGCGCAGGTTGGCCTTGCGCAGGTTGACGTTGAAGTGGTTCATCCAGAACCAGGTCATCTGCTCCAGCAGTTGGTGCGGCGAGTACAGCGCGCGCAGCATGAAGCGCCGCTGGGCTTCGCGCAGCACCTGGTTCAGCGCCTGCTGGTATTCGCGCTGTGCGGCGCGCTTGGCGTCGGCGTCGGGCTGCGCGTTGGCGGCCTGGCGCTGCGCTTCGAGCGCCAGCACCATGGGCGCGAAGGCCTCGCGCGAGATGCGCATGGCGCCGACCTGCGCCTGCGCCGCCTGGGGCAGGGCATAGAAATGAACCGGATCGGGGTAGAGCTGTTCGGCCAGCCAGGCAGGCAGACCCAGCTGCTGCAGATAGGCGGCGCTGGCATCGCTTTGGCCCCAGGTGATGCGGTCCAGCCAGCGTTGGCGCACGGCGGCGTACGGCGGGGTCGTGCCCAGCGATTGGGCCAGTTCGTCCTGCGCGCGCTGGCGGGCTGGGCTGCGGGCCGCGGGCCCGCCGGCGCCTCGGGGTGGTGCGGTGGTGCAGGCGCCCAGCAGGCTGGCACCGGCCAGCATGGTCATCAGGGCCTGCCTGCGGCTGGGGAGGGCTTGCAGCATGGAGATTCTCCGGTTTACTCCATGGAGTCGCACCTTTTGCAGAGGGTTCCGGGCCGCGGCGGCCTGGAAACCATTGGTAGCCTGCTTCACTGTCGCGACATATGGATACAGACTGCGCCTGGCGTGCTGTCCACTGTCATGGACACCCATCATCTCTTTCAAGCCCGGGTGAATAGGCTGGCGTTTGCGTTCACGGCGGTCATGGGCGTGCCGCGCGGTACGTTCCCATAGTCGCCCTGCGCCATCAATAGGGTTATTCGTAAAAAAGCACCGTGAACCATTCAGGTTAGAGCGCTGTAAGCTCTTTATTTGATAGTAATGGTAGGGCTTTTCGGGTATTCGTCCGAGTGCGGGGCGGCCGGCATTCACAATGCAGGCTTGCAGCGGATTTATTGCCTGTTTCCCGTGATTCGATTTCATTTCCTTTCCTCCAGTACCCTGGTTCGACGTCTTGGCCTGCTGGCCTTCGCCCTCCTGGCGGGCTGCGCGCGCCTGCCGGAAGCCATGCCCGGGTTGGAGCGCAGCCTTCAATTCACGCCCAATGACTTCGACAGTGCCAGCATGCATACGCGCCATGTCCTGGCCTCGCAGGCGCGCACCTGCGAGGCGGCGCGGCGCGCGCTGCTGAGCCAGGGCTATGTGGTCAATACGGCCACCGCCGAGTCGGTGGTCGGGCGCAAGTACTACCAGCCTCATGCCGACGTGCACTATGAGGTGGAGATGCGCGTGGTCTGCGCCCCCGAGGGGCAGGGCGATGCACGCACCTCGGCCTTTGCCAGCGCGCTGCAGGACCGCTATGTGATCAAGAAGGTCAACAATTCGGCCTCGCTGGGCGTGGGCGGCATAGGCTCGGTGTCGCTGCCCGTCTCGGCCACCGACGACACCCTGGTCAAGGTGGGCAGCGAGACCATCTCCGACACACAGTTCTACGAACGCTTCTTCCAGCTCTTCGAGCGCTATGTGCGGCTGGCGCCCGCGGGCAGCACCACCGTGCAGCTGCCTGCCGACCCTGCGACCTCGGCGCCTGTCACGCCCACGGCGCCTGCCGTGGAGGCCACGGCGCTACCAGCCGCCACGGCCGCGGTGGCGCAGCCGGCCGCGAGCGCGACGCAACTGCCGCGCCAGGAGCCTGTGGCGCAGCACAGCGCCGAGGCAGCGTCGGGGTCGGCGCCCCAGGGCGAGGTGCCTGAGGCCATAGAGAAGCTCATGGCGCAGTAGGCGCCGTCCCCGTTATTTTTTTGGTCTAGCCATGTCTCTTTTCTCACGCCGCCAGGTCGTCGGCGCCTGCGCCCTGGCATTGCTCCCGCTGGCGGCTCGTGCCCAGAGCCAGCCTGCGACCGGCAGTCCCATCAAGCTGGCACTCATCGAGAGCCTGTCCGGCAGCTTTGCCAATACCGGCGAAGCCGTGTTCCGCAATCTGCTCTGGGCCACCGAGCGCGTGAACGCACGCGGCGGCGTGAAGCTGCCCGGCGGCGCCAGGCCACTGCAACTGGTACGCTACGACAGCAAGGGCCAGACTGAGGAGGCGCTGTCGGCCCTGCGCGCGGCCATCGACGATGGCGTGCATTTCGTCATGCAGGGCAATTCCTCGGCCACCGCCGCGGCGCTCATCGATGCCATTGCCAAGCACAACCAGCGCGAGCCGGGGCGGCGCGCGGTGTTCCTCAACTACTCTGCCGTCGATCCGGCTCTCACCAACGACAGGTGCAATTTCTGGCACTTTCGCTTTGACGCCCATGCCGACATGCGCATGTCGGCGCTCATGGACGTGATGCGCGAGGACAAGGCGCTCAAGAATGTCTACCTGATAGGTCAGGACTACAGCTTCGGCCAGTCCGTGCTGCGCGAGGCCAGGCGCCAGCTGGCAGCCCAGCGGCCGGACGTGGCGATCGTCGGCGAGGAGTTGCACCCCGTCGGCCGCGTGAAGGACTTCGCGCCCTACGCCGTCAAGATCAAGGCCAGCGGTGCCCAGGCCGTCATCACTGGCAACTGGGGCAACGACCTCACGCTGCTGGTCAAGGCGGCGCGCGAGGTGGGCTACGACGGCATGTTCTATACCTTCTATGGCAACGCCCTGGGCGCGCCCGCCGCGCTAGGCGACGCCGGTGTGGGCAAGGTGGTGGCCGTGGCCGACTGGCTGCCCAACCTGCCCACCAAGGGCAGCGAGGAGTTCTACCGCGCCTTCCGCGCGCGCTTTCCCCAGCCGCAGGACGACTACGTTCACATGCGCATGCAGCTCATGGTTGAGGCCCTGGTGCAAGCCATGCAGCAGGCCGCTAGCACCGACGCGCTGCCCGTGGCGCGCGCGCTCGAGCAGGCCAGCGTCACGCTGTACGGCCAGGCGGGGCATATGCGCGCGCAGGATCACCAGTTCCAGCAAAGCCTGGTCGTGGGCGTGATGGACAAGCTGGGCGCGCCGGGCGTGAAGTTCGACGTGGAGGGCTCGGGCTATGGCTTTCGCGTGGTGCGCCAGATCGCGGCCGACAGGGCGCAGATGCCCAGCAACTGCCGCATGCAGCGGCCCTGACAGGTCGAGGCGCCGGCTTGCGCCCACGGCCGCCGCGACTGTTTCAGGTACGTAGCCCTCCGGCAGGGTTCACCCTGATGCCTATTGTGGGGGCTTGCGGCACGATTGCTGCACTGCAGCATTTAATCCATGCCTGTGCCAATTGCCTATGTCCACCCAGTCGTTTACCCGTCGCCAGTTCAGCCGGCTCGGCGTCTTGTCCGCCACGGCGCTGCTCATGCCCGCCCTGCTGCGCGCGCAGCCGCGTCCAGCGGCGGGCGCGCCGGTGCGCATTGCCGTGGGCGGGCAATCGGGGCTGTATTACCTGCCGCTCACCGTGGCCCTGGGCCTGGGCTTCTTTCGCGAAGAGGGCCTGGACATTGAGGTCGTGAACTTCCCAGGTGGCGGGCCGGCACTGCAGGCGCTGCAGGCCGGCTCAGCCGACCTGTGCTGCGGCGCGTTCGAGCATGTCGTGCGCCAGCATCTGCGCGGCGTTCCCTATCGCAGCCTGGTGCTGCTGGGGCGGGCGCCGCAGCTGGCGCTGGCGGCATCCACGCGCCATTGGCCGCTCAAGAATATCGCCGGATTTCGCGGGCTGCGGGTGGGCGTGACGGCGCACGATTCGTCCACGCAGTTCCTGGCAAGCCTTTGGCTGAGCCAGCAGGGCGTTGCGCTCGATGAGGTGCATTTCGTGGGGGTGGGTAGCGGCATGGAGGCGCTCTCCGCCCTGCGGCAGGGGCGGGTGCATGCATTGAGCCAGGCGGATCCTCTCATCACCATGCTTGAGCAGCGCGGCGAGGTGCACTTGCTGGCTGACACGCGCACGATCAAGGGCAGTGTCGAAATTTTTGGCGGCAACATGCCCGGCGCCTGCCTGTATGCACCCCAGGGCTATGTGCAGCAGCATGCGGCCGAGGTGCAGGGACTGGTCAATGCGTTGGTGCATGCGCTCAAGTGGCTGCAGACGGCCAGCCCCACCGACCTGGCGCGCGTGGTGCCGCAGGACTACCTGCTGGGCGACCGTGGCCGCTACATGGCGGCCTTCTACAAGGTGCGCGAGACCTTGTCGCCCGATGGCCTGATGCCCGACGACGGCCCCGCCACGGCCATCCGCGCCCTGGCGCGCCTGCAACCGGAATCGGCAACGACGCGGGTGGCGCTGGACAAGACCTTCAGCAACGACTGGGTGCGCAAGGCCAAGCTGAAGTTTCAGCTCTGATGCCTTATTGATGGCTTGGACGGGGCCCGCAGCGGCTACAGTCGGCGGCTGGCGCGCGGCGCCATGACTCGACGCACCTCAAGGCACACTTCATGACCTTTCATCTCAGCATCGGCCCCCTGGTTTCCCTGATCGCAGGCATCCTGATCCTCATCATGCCCAAGCTGCTCAACGTCATCGTGGCGCTGTACCTGATCGTGATCGGGGTGCTGGGACTGGTGGGGATGCACAACCTGCGCCTGTAAGTACCAGTGACCGTACGGGTCAGCGCTTGCGCTTCGAAGGTGTGCCGCCCTTGTGCGTGGTGCTGCTCTTGTGGCTGGTGCTGACGCCGGCCTTGGCCGTGTGGGCCACGGCTACGGTGTGAGCCGCCGTTTGCCTGGAATGCGCGTGCGAGCGAGCCGCCGCGGTGGCAATCAGGCGAACCGGCAGGTACATGATGACGCGTTCACCGGTCCTGAAGCTGCTGGAGACCTTCAGGTCGTTCCAGTCGGCCACGTCCGCGGCGCTGACCTTGTAGCGGTGGGCGATGCTGGCCACGGTCTCGCGCTTGCCCGCGCGCACCGTGGTGCGGCGCGTGACGATCTCGGGCGTGAAGGCAATCTGCCCGTTGTCCGCCACATGGCCCGAGACGTCGGAGCGTGTCGTGGAGGCGCGCGGGACCATCAGGGCCGAGCCGGCCTTGATTAGCATGCGCGGAGGAATGCCGTTGAGCTCGCGCAGCTCGGCCTCGCTCATTCCGGCGTGCTGGGCAGCGGCCGACACGCTCATGGTGCTGGGCACGGTCCAGACGGTCCAGCTCGCGTTCTGGGCCTCGCTGCGGGCCTCCAGGTTCTTGCGGAACACCTGGGCGTTGTCCCAGGGCAGCAGCACCTGGGGCACGCCCGCCGCCAGGATCACCGGCTTGTGCAGCGAGGGATTGAGCGCGCGGAAGTCCTCCACGCGTATGCCCGCCAGGTTGGCGACCAGCGAGACGTCGATGTCGCGCGTGATGTCCACGCTCTGGAAGTAGGGGTGGTTGTTGATCAGTGGCAGTTCGGTATTGAATCGGGCGGGATCGGCCACGATGTTTTTCACCGCCTGCAGCTTGGGCACATACATGCGCGTCTCGGCGGGCATGGACAGGTCGGTGTAGCCCGTGCCCAGTCCCGCCTTCTCGTTGCGCGCAATGGCGCGCGCCACGCTGCCTTCGCCCCAGTTGTAGGCGGCCAGGGCCAGATGCCAGTCCCCAAACATGCCGTACAGCTTCTGCAGGTAGTCCAGGGCCGCGCGGGTGGAGGCCAGCACGTCGCGCCGGTCATCGCGAAAGACGTTTTGCTTCAAGTCGAAATAACTGCCCGTGGCCGGCATGAACTGCCACATGCCGGCGGCCTTGGCGCTCGAGACGGCCTGGGGGTTGAAGGCGCTCTCGATGTAAGGCAGCAGGGCGAGCTCGGTGGGCATGCCGCGGCGCTCGAGCTCCTCGACGATGTGGAACAGGTACTTGCTCGACCGCTCCGTCATGCGCTGCATGTATTCGGGGCGGGTGGCGTACCACTGCTCGCGGTCGTGCACCAAGTCGTTGTCCAGGTCGGGCATTGCAAAGCCGCGGCGCATGCGGTCCCACAGGTCGGCCGGGGCATTGATGCCAGCGACGGCCCGGCCCTTGGCGGCACCGGCCGTGATGGGGCTGAGCGGCCCCGAGGGGAAGTGCGAGCTGTCGCTGCTGCTACTGCGGTTGTTGGAAGCGACATCGCCGGAGGTGTTGGTGGTGGCGCAGCCGGCCAGCCACAGCAGGCTGGACAACCACAGGATGTGCAGGATTCTCATCGGAACTCGTTTTTCCATTGGCGCAGCGCGGCCAGCACGGAGGCGGCCTCGCGCGGGTTCACATGCGCGTCAAAGCCGCGGGCCGCCTGGGCGACGTCGGCTTCGCGCGTACGCAGAAAGGGGTTGATGGCACGCTCCGTGGCGATGCGCGAGGGCAGCGTGGGCTGGCCCGCCTGGCGCAGCGACTCGCACCGGGCCTGGTACTGCAGCAGCGCCTGGTTGCCGGGCTCCACGGCGCGCGCAAATTTCAGGTTGGACAGCGTGTACTCATGGGCGCAGCACACGCGTGTGTCGCCGGGCAGGGCGGCCAGGGCGTCGAGCGAGGCCTGCATCTGTGCGGGCGTGCCCTCGAAGAGGCGGCCGCAGCCGCCCGAGAACAAGGTGTCGCCACAAAACAGCAGCGGCGCGCCGTCCCAGTCGGCACAGAAGTAGGCGATATGCCCTGCCGTGTGGCCGGGCACGTCGATCACCGCAAAGCGCAGGCCCAGGGCGGTGGCGCTGCCGCCGTGGCGCAGGCGCGTGAGGGGTTCGGGCATGGTCTCGCCCGCGGGGCCGTAGACGGCGGCGCCCGTGGCCTCGCGCAGGGCGCTCACGCCGCCCACATGGTCGCCATGGTGGTGCGTGACTAGAATCGCCTGCAGTGACAGCCCCATGTCGCGCAGCACCGGCAATACCGGTGCGGCGTCGCCCGGGTCCACGACGAGCGCGTTGCGCGTGTCGTGCAGCATCCAGATGTAGTTATCGGAAAAGGCGGGCAGCGGCAGCAAGTTCATGAGCGGCGAAATTATAGGTTTACACCACTGGTTTGCCACCCCCCCGGGGCGCTACCTGCTTGCCTGGGAGCAGGAGCGCTACGACGAGCTGGTGGCCGACATCTTTGGCTACCACGCGCTGCAGCTGGGCATGCCGGGCCTGCAAGGCCTGCGTGCCAACCGCATGCCGCACCGCTGGCTGGCCCTGGGCGGCGAGGAGGCCGAGCTGCCGGTTGACGCGCAGCCCGTGTCCCTGCTGGCCGAGGCCGTGGCCCTGCCGTTTTCCGAGGCCAGCCTGGACCTGGTGGCCATGCCCCACACGCTGGAGCTCAGTATTGACCCCCATGCGGCGCTGCGCGAGGTCTACCGCGTGCTCATGCCCGAGGGCCGGGTGGTCATCAGCGGCCTGAACCCGTGGAGTCTGTGGGGGCTGCGCCAGTGGCGCGCGCACCTGTACCAACGCCTGGGCGGCGGCGGCCGCTCGTACCTGCCCGACGTGGGCGAGTTCATCACGCCCGGTCGCCTGCGCGACTGGCTGCGCCTGCTGGGCTTCGAGCTGGAGTCGATCAGCTTTGGCTGCTACCGGCCTGCGGCGGCCAGCGAGCGCTGGCTGCAGCAATACGGCTGGATGGACGGCCTGGGCGCGCGCTGGTGGCCGATACTCGGGGCCGGCTACGTGATCGTGGCCGCCAAGCGCGTGCAGGGCATGCGGCTGCTGGAGCCCTCATGGCGCAAGGCGCCCAAGGCCGCTGCCGCACAGGTGCAGGTCGCACGCAGGCATTGAGTCCCCACCGCGAGCGGTGGGTTGGTTGTTTTTGAGGAGTCTTTTTTGAATCAGGTGGTGATCTATACCGACGGGGCCTGCAAGGGCAACCCTGGCCCCGGCGGCTGGGGCGTGGTGCTGCGCTCGGGCGCGTTGGAGAAGGAGCTGTTTGGCGGCGAACTGGGCACGACCAACAACCGCATGGAGCTCATGGCCGTGATCCAGGCGCTGGCGGCCTTGAAGAAGCCCTGCCAGGTGGCCCTGTACCTGGACAGCCAGTACGTGCGCCAGGGCATCACCGAATGGATACACGGCTGGAAGAAGAAGGGCTGGCGCACCGCCGCCGGCCAGCCCGTCAAGAACGTGGAGCTGTGGCAGCACCTGGACCAGCTCGCGCACCAGGCGGGCCACCGCATCGAGTGGCACTGGGTCAAGGGCCATGCGGGCGACCCGGGCAACGAGCGTGCCGACGCCCTGGCCAACAGGGGCGTGGAGCAGGCTCTGGGCCGCTGAAGTCAGCCGGGGGCCGTGATGGCGAGCAGCGCGTCCTCGATCTCACGCTCCGCCTGCGGCCGCACGAGACGCGACACCTCCTGCCCGTTCCGCAGGAAAACCAGCGTCGGCCAGAGCTTGACGCGGTAGCTGCGCCCCAGCGGGCGGCCCGGGCCGTCCTCGACCTTGAGGTGCTGCACCTCGGCCTGGTCTTTCAGCGCCTGTTCGATGAGCGGCTGGGCGCCCTGGCAATGGGTGCACCAGGGCGTGCCGAATTCGAGCACGGCGGCGCCCTGCAGCCGATCGACTTCTTCGCGCGTGGGCGGCTGGGCCAAATGTTGTGCGTGGTAGGGCATCTTTTCGGTCTCTCCTCAAATCACTCCGTCAAACATCATTACATCGACCATGTCGCCCGCGGCCACGGTGCCCCGGTCATGGTGCAGCACGATCAGGCCGTTGGCCTGCACCATGGAGCTGAGCACGCCCGAGCCCTGGTTGCCCGTGGTGCGCACCAGCAGCTCGCCGTCCGGGCCCTGGCTGACCAGGCCGCGCTGGTATTCGCTGCGGCCGACCTTCTTGCGCAGGGCCTCGGTGCAGCGGGCACGCAGCAGCGGCGGCGCGGCGCGCGTGCAGCCCATCATGCGCAGCAGGGCGGGGCGCACAAAGACCAGAAAGCTCACCATGACCGCCACGGGATTGCCGGGCAGACCGAACAGCACGCTGCCTGCGGCCTCGTGTGCACTTTCATTTTGATAGCTGGAAGCGCTTGATGGGCAGGCGTTGGATGTCGATAGTTCCTGATCGGATATAGGCCTCAGAGTAGATCGCAGGCCCTCACCCCCGCCCTCTCCCAGAGGGAGAGGGAGTAAATTCGGCGCGGCTGATCGCCCTTGCCCCTTTGGGGAGAGGGAGGGGTGAGGCGCCTCCGCGGTATGCAAACAATCATTGAATTCTGGCCTGATGCGCCCCACGGCCATGGGTCGGCCCGGGCGCATGGCGATGCGCCAGAAGGCCACGTCGCCCAGGCGCTTCATCATCGTGCGCGTGTGGTCGGCTTCGCCCATGCTCACGCCGCCGCTGGTGATGATGGCGTCGGCCTGGCTGGCCGCGCGGCGAAAGGCGGCTTCGAGCAGCGCCGGCTCATCGCGCACGGCGCCCAGGTCGATCACCTGCAGCCCCAGGCGCGTGAGCAGGCCGAAGATCGTGTAGCGGTTGCTGTCGTACACGGCGCCCTCGCGCGGCGCTTCGCCCAGGCTCAGGATTTCGTCGCCCGTGGAAAAGTAGGCCACGCGAAGGCGCCGGTAAACGGTGATGGATTTAAGCCCCAAACTGGCCACCAGGCCAATGGCGGCGGGCGTGAGCAGCTCTCCTTTTGCGAGCGAAACGCTGCCCTGCATGAGGTCTTCGCCCACCAGGCGCCGGTTGGCGCCGCGGCGCAGCAGGTCGGCGGCGATGTGGATGCGGCCTTCGGCATCGGTCGTGACCAGCTCCTGCGGCACCACGGTGTCCAGGCCCGCGGGCATGACGGCGCCGGTCATGATCTTCACGCATTCGCCGTCTGCGACCTGGCCGGTCCAGGCCCTGCCGGCAAAGGCCGTGCCGCCCACGGGGCGCAGCTGCAGCGCCTGGCCGGGCGCAAGCTGCGCGCCGTCGAAGGCATAGCCGTCCATGGCCGAGTTGTCGTGCGGCGGCACGCTGATGGGTGAGACCACGTCCTGCGCCAGCACGCGGCCCAGGGCGTCGAAGATGCCCACCTCCTCGGTCTCGGCGACGGGCGCCACCAGCCGCTCCAGGAATGCGTTCACGTCGGCCGCGCGCAGTGCCTGCGGGTCGTAGCCCGGCAGTTCGGCGGCGATCTGGTCAATGGTCTTCATGGGGTGCAGTGGGTTGCCACAGGGGCGATGAGGGAAGAAGCCGCAGCATGTGCAGTTTGTCGTGGCCCACGCCTGCCACCACGATGGCCCGTGGTAGCAGGCCGTAGGACCTGAAGCCCGCCCGCTGGTACAGGCGCACGGCGTGCGCGTTGCTGGCGGTGACCGTGAGCACCAGCTGCTCCAGGCCGCTGATGCGCTCGGCCCGCGCCAGGCATGAGTGAAGCAGCTGCCGACCGATGCCGCGGCGCTGTGCCGCCGGTTCGACCATCATGGCGACCACGGTGGCCATGTGGCGTTGCTGCGTCCGCTCCTCGCGTTGGCAGCCGATGCTGCCCAGCAGCGAGCCGTCCGCACCCCACGCACCCAGGAAAAAACCTTCATCCGCGGGCATGGACAGGCGCGGCGCATAGGCCTGGGCAGGGCGCTGCACGGCCGTGGCGTAGTCGCTGGTGAAGGCCTCGGGGGCGCAGCAGAGGGCCTTGTCGCGCAGCGCCTTGTAGGCCGGTGCCTGCCCGGCTGTCAGGACGGCGATGCGCAGGGCGGCGGAAGGCTCCTGCGTCATGGCGACTCCAGGCCCTCCAGCGCGTGCAGCTCGGCCAGGGTGTTGGTGTTGCAGAAGGCCAGCGGGTCGTCGCCAGGCTGGTCGAAGGCTGCGACGGCGCAGGCGTGGCGCGTGATCCAGTGTTCGACCTTGCGCCCGCCCTCCTGGGTGAAGCACCGCAGGCTCTCCAGCAGGCCCGCGCGCAGCAGGCAGAACACGGGCTGGCTGCGCAGGCGCATGCTGCCGTCGGCCTGCCGTTCGGGCGCGGCGGCCATGGCGATGTCGGCACCCTGGGTTGTTGCTGCGGCCGCCAGGCGGCCGGCCAGGTCGGTGGGAAACAGCGGCGTGTCGCAAGGCACGGTGAGCAGCCATGAGTTGCGGCATTGCTCCAGCCCGGCCAGGAAGCCGGCCAGCGGCCCGGGGTAGTCTGCCAGGCCGTCGGGCCAGACGGGTGCGCCGAAGGCCTCGTAGGCCGCCAGGTTGCGATTGGCGTTGATCATCACGGCGCCCACCTGGGGCGCAAGGCGCCTGAGCGCGTGCTGCGCCAGCGGCATGCCGCGAAACGGCTGCAGGCCCTTGTCCACGCCGCCCATGCGCGAGCCGCGGCCGCCGGCGAGGATGAGGCCGGTGATGTCCCGGGTGTCGATCATGGAGCCCGCCTAGCCGCCGATGTAGCTCATCTCTATGCGTCGCCCCCGCTGCTCGCCCTGGTCGGGCGGCAGGCTGGCCCGCAGCTCGGAATAGCGGTCGCTGCGGCCCTGCCAGATGGCGGCGATGGCGGCGCTGATCTGCGCGTCGCTGGCATCGCCGCGCAGCAGGCTGCGCAGGTCCCAGCCCTGCGTGGCGAACAGGCACAGGTACAGCCGCCCCTCCATGGACAGGCGGGCGCGGTTGCAGTCGCCGCAGAAGGCCCGGGTGACGCTGCTGATCACGCCGATCTCGCCCAGCGCCGGGTCGTGGCGGCCGTCGGCGCCGGCCCAGCCCCAGCGCTGTGCGGTCTCGCCCACGGCGTTGGGCGACAGCGGCACCAGCGGCAGCTCGGACTGCAGGCGCGCAACGACCTCGGCCGAGGGCAGAACCTGGTCCATGCGCCAGCCGTTGGTGGCGCCCACGTCCATGAATTCGATGAAGCGCAGCGTGACGCCGCTGCCGCGAAAGTGGCGCGCCATGCGCGGGATCTCATGGTCGTTGGTGCCGCGCTTGACGACCATGTTGACCTTGATGTGCTTGAGGCCCACGGCCTGCGCGGCCTCGATGCCGGCGAGCACCTCGGCCACGGGGAAGTCCACGTCGTTCATGCGGCGGAAGATGGCGTCGTCCAGGCTGTCCAGGCTCACGGTGACGCGCTGCAGGCCGGCATCTTTCAGCGCGCGGGCCTTGCGCGCGAGCAGCGAGCCGTTGGTGGTCAGCGTCAGGTCGGGCAGGCGGCCCTCGGTGGTGCGCAGTTCGGCCAGTTGAGCGACGAGTTTTTCCAGGTCCTTGCGCAAGAGCGGCTCGCCGCCGGTCAGGCGGATCTTGTGCACGCCATGCGCCATGAACAGTCGCGCCAGTCGCGTGATCTCCTCGAAGCTCAGCAGGTCGCTGTGCGGCAGGTAGCGGTGGTGTTTGTCGAACACTTCCTTGGGCATGCAGTAGCCGCAGCGGAAGTTGCAGCGGTCAGTGACGCTGATGCGCAGGTCGCGCAAGGGCCGCGCACGCGTATCGAACAGCTCGCCGGTGGCAGGCGAGGCGGTCGCGGGCAC
Organism: Pseudomonadota bacterium; assembly: GCA_018242005.1. Lineage (GTDB taxonomy): Bacteria > Pseudomonadota > Gammaproteobacteria > Burkholderiales > Burkholderiaceae_C > Alicycliphilus. The sequence continues at coordinate 14,868 of JAFECU010000159.1, forward strand.
GGCAGGGCGCAGCACCCTGCTGCGCTCGTCCACGAGAGGAATGACACGTTCAGCCATGGCCAAATTGTGCCCTATGGGGTGTGTAGGGTTATGTGTATGGGCGCGGCAATTGACGCTGATCAATGCGGGCCGCGGCGCTGCGCGCAGTCCGGCTGTGTGCGGCATCTGAGCGGCATATGCGCGGCTTTTGAGCCGCGTCAGTGGCGGCGCGGCACTTCTCCCGGAGAATCTGGCCCATGTACGATTCCCGCTTCCTTTCTTCCCCATCTTCCTCCGCCTGCCATCGGCGCGACCGCCGCCTGGCGCTGCGTGCTCTGGCCACGGGCCTGCTGGTGCCAGTGCTGCCGGCGCAGGCGCAGGCGCGCATGTCACTGGCCACGGCCATCAACCGTTCGGCGCGCTTTCGCGCCTTGTCGCAGCGCATGGCCAAGGCCTTTGGCCAGCTGTACCTGAACGTGAGGCCGGTGCATGCCCGCGAGGTGCTCGAGCATACGCAGCGCCAGATGCGCTCGGGCTTCGAAGACATGGCGCGTCAAGCCTGGCCGCCCGAGGTGGCGCGCCTGCTCGACGAGGTGCGCCGCAGTGCGGACCGGCTGAATGCGCTGACGGACCAGGCGCCCTCCAAGACGGCTTTTCAGGCCGTTTCGACGCAGGCCGACCAAATGCTTGCGTTGGCCGACACCACCACGGAGGTCCTGGAGCGCCAGGCCCAGGTGCCCACGGCACGACTGGTGAATGCCGCGGGCCGCCAACGCATGCTCTCGCAGCGGCTGGCCAAGAACTATGAGCTGGCTGCCGCGGGGCTAGACAGCCGCTCGGTGCGTGAGCAGATGGCGGGCGACGCCGCTGAATTCCAACGCGCCCTGGCACAGTTGCTCAAGGCGCCTATCTCCACGCCTGCCATCCGCTCGGCCCTGGAATTGGGCCAGGCGCAGTGGGTGTTCTTCGATGCGGCCCTCAAGCGCCAGCCCGACGCCCGTGGGCTGCAGGAGGTGGCCACCACCAGCGAGCGCTTGCTGGAGGTGATGGACAGCCTCACGGCGCTGTACGAGGCGGCCATGCAGGATCTATTGGGTTGATGGCGTTGGATCTGCCCCGCCACAATTAGAGGGAAAACATGGCGCCAGCACTTATATCCCAAGTGCTGGTAGCTATTTTTTCAGGAGCTGCGGCGGACGCTCGTAGAACTGCGGGTAATGCTCGCGCACGCCCTGGCCGTTCCAGTCCCACCCCGTGCACTGGCCCAGGTGGCGCGGCGGTTCGTCGCCCTGGCTCTGGAACGCCGCGCTGATGGTCTGGAAGGTGGCAGTGGCCAGGTTGAACAGCAGCTCGCGCACATGGGTGCAGCCGGCCACGCCACCCAGGTTTGTCTGTATGGCCTGGCGCCAGCCGCGCGCCATGCTGCAGCCCACCATGGACTGCAGCGCGCGCTGGGCCGCGGGGCAATCGGCCAGGGGGTGGGCGTCCATGGCGGATTCGATGGCGCGCACGACGAGATCGCGGTCTACGGTCACGCGCAGCCACATGTGGTGCACGGGCGCGCCCGCGGGGCGCATCTGCCCAGGGTGGCGCAGCGAGGGCAGGTCATAGGTCTTGCTGTCGTGCAGCTCGCCTTCTATGTCCCAGAGGCCGTCCTCGCGCTCGAAACCCTGGTAGGTGACGCGGCGGATATGGCGGGCGGTGCGTGCAACGGGGGCGGACAGGGGCATGGGGCGGGTTCAGCCGTGGCGTATGGCGACGGTCTTGACGGTGGTGAAGCCGTAGAGCGCCTCAAAGCCCTTTTCGCGCCCGTGGCCGCTGGATTTCACGCCGCCAAACGGCAGTTCCACGCCGCCGCCGGCGCCGTAGTTGTTGATGAATACCTGGCCGCTGGCGATGCGCCGCGCCATGCGCAGCTGGCGCGCGCCGTCGCGCGTCCACACACCCGCCACCAGGCCGAAGGGGGTGCCGTTGGCCAGCGCCACGGCCTCGTCCTCGTCGTGAAACGGCATGGCGGCCAGCACGGGGCCAAAGATCTCCTGCTGCGCCAGGCGGTGCTCGGGCGGCACGTCGCGCAGCAGGGTAGGGGCCTGGTAGAAACCGGTATCGGGCGCCTCATCGACCACCGTGCCATGGGCCACGAGCGCAATGCCGGCGACCTGTGCGTCAGACAGGAAGTCCCACACGCGCTGCTGCTGGCTCTGGCGAATGAGTGGCCCCAGGTCCAGATCCATGGCCGCGGGGCCCACGCGCAGCTGCTCGAAGGCGTGGCCCAGGCGCTCGAGCAGCGGCTCGTAGATCAGCGAGTCGATGAGCACGCGCGAACCGGCCGAGCAGGTCTGGCCCGCGTTCTGCACGATGGCGTTGACGATCACGGGCACGGCGGCGTCCAGATCCGCGTCGGCAAAGACGACCTGCGGGCTCTTGCCGCCGAGCTCCAGCGTCACCGGGCAGTGGCGTTCGGCCGCGGCCTGCTGGATCAGCGTGCCCACCTTTGGGCTGCCGGTGAAGCTGATGTGGTGCACGCCAGGGTGGCGGGCGAGGGCCTCACCCACCTCGTGGCCGTAGCCGGTGACGATGTTGATGGCGCCCGCGGGCAGGCCCGCCTCGGCCGCGAGCTGGGCCACGCGCAGCAGCGACAGGCAGGCGTCCTCGGCCGGCTTGACCACGCAGACATTGCCCGCCGCCAGGGCGGCGCCCACGCAGCGGCCGAAGATCTGCATGGGATAGTTCCAGGGCACGATGTGGCCGGTCACGCCATGGGGCTCGCGCCAGGTGAGCACGCTGAAACCGTCCTGGTAGGGAATGGTCTCGCCGTGCAGCTTGTCGCAGGCGCCGGCATAGAACTCGAAATAGCGCGCCAGGGCGGCGGCGTCGGCGCGGGCCTGGCGCGTGGGCTTGCCGCAGTCGCGCTGCTCGATGGCGGCGAGCTCCTCGGCATGCTCGCTGATCTTGGTCGACAGGCGCTGCAGCAGCCGACCGCGCTCGGCGGGGCTGAGCCTGCGCCAGACGCTGTCATAGCACTGCTGGGCGGCCTGCACGGCCGCGTCTATGTCCTCGGGCGTGCCGCGCTGGATCTCGTCGTAGGGCTGACCGTCGGAGGGGTCGATCACGGCAATGGTGCGCCCTGAGGTCGAGGCCACACCTGCGTTGGCGATGAAGTGGAGCTGCATGCGGCCTATTGTGCGGCAGGCATGCGCTGCCTGCTGTCGCGCGGGCGCGTGGGCCTTCTTCTTGCGCGAACCCGCCGGTCGCCATTCGTGCGGGCTGGTGCTAAGTGGTGATGTCAAAA
>JAFECU010000015.1 GCA_018242005.1 Pseudomonadota bacterium
AGGAGACGGCGATGACCTCGGTGGCGGCGCCCTTTTCCTTCAGGCGCACGGCCTCTTCGACGGCGATTTCGTCAAAGGGGTTCATGCTCATCTTGACGTTGGCGATGTCCACACCCGTGCCATCCGACTTCACGCGGACCTTCACGTTGTAGTCCACCACGCGTTTGACGGGGACGAGGATTTTCATGGGAGTTCCTTTCTACAAAAGGCTGGATGGAATTCGTCATTCCCGCGAAAGAACGTCACCCCGGACATCGATCCGGGGCGGGAATCCACGGCGGTGTGCCGAGGCCCCTGGATCCCCGCCTTCGCGGGGATGACGGAGGGGGTGCGGGAATCACGGCGGGGGTGTGCGGGAATGACGGGCGGTGTGCGAGGGGCGGCTATCGCAGCAAGCCGGCCAGGCGCTGGGCGATGAGTGTCTCGGCCTCGGCCATGATGCGGTCTATCAGCTCCTTGACGCTGGGCACGTCGCGGATCAGGCCCGCGACCATGCCGCAGGACCAGACGCCGGCGTCCATGTCGCCCTGCTGCATGATGCGCGGGTAGACGCCTGCGAGCTCGGGCGCGATGTCGGCAAACTGGATGCTGCTGCCCAGGCGTTTTTCCTTTTCGAGCACGCGCTCGGTGGCGGCGTTGACCAGCACGCGCTCAGTGTTGCGCATGGGGCGCAGGATCAGCCGCGTGTCCAGCTCGCTCGCCGCAACGATGGCCTGCTTGACGTTGTCGTGCACCGGCGCCTCTTTCGTCGCGATGAAGCGCGTGCCCATGTTCATGCCCTCCGCTCCAAGAGCCAACGCGGCCACGAGCGAGCGCCCGTCGGCCATGCCGCCCGAGGCGACGAAGGGGATCTTGAGCTCCTCGGCCGCGCGCGGCAGCAGGATGAAGTTGGGGATGTCGTCCTCGCCCGGATGGCCGCCGCATTCAAAGCCGTCCACGCTGACGGCGTCGCAACCTATGGCCTCGGCCTTGAGCGCATGGCGCACCGAGGTGCATTTGTGGATGACCTTGACGCCCGCCTCCTTGAGCGCGGGCAGCCATTTCTGCGGGTTGTTGCCCGCCGTCTCGACGATCTTCACGCCGCCCTCGACGATGGCCTTCACATAGCCGGGGTAGTCGGGCGGATTGACCGCGGGCAGAAAGGTCAGGTTCACGCCGAAGGGCTTGTCCGTCATTGCGCGGCAGCGCGCGATCTCGCGTGCCAGCAGCTCGGGCGTCTTCTGCGTCAGGCCCGTGATGAGGCCCAGCCCCCCGGCGTTGGAGACGGCGGCCGCGAGCTCGGCAAAGCCCACGTAGTGCATGCCGCCCTGGATGATGGGGTGCTCGATGCCGAAAAGTTCTGTGATGCGGGTCTTCATCGGTCGTTCACTCCGTTGCAATGCCCTTGTCGCGGATGATCTGGCCCCAGCGCGCGTAGTCGTTCTGGATGCGCTGGCCCATCTGGGCCGGGTCCTGGAAATGGGCGATGGCGCCCACGCCCAGCAGCCTGTCCTGCACCTCCTTGTCGGCCAGGATGGCCTTGACCTCGGTGGCGATGCGGTCCACCACGGCCTTCGGGGTGCCCGGGGGCGCGAGCAGGCCGCCCCAGGACACGGCGTCGTAGCCCTTGACGCCCTGCTCGGCAATGGTCGGCACGTCGGGCAGCATGACCACGCGCTCGGGCGAGCCCACGGCAATGGCGCGCAGCTTGCCGGCCTTGATGTGCGGCAGCGCGGCCACCAGGTCGGCGTACATGACGGGCACCTGGCCGCCAATGGTGTCGGTGATGGCCGGCACGCCGCCCTTGTAGGGCACATGCTGCATGTCGAAACCACCCATCTGCTTGAGCAGTTCCATGCTCAGGTGGCCGAAGCTGCCCGCGCCCGAGCTGGTGTAGTTGAGCGGCGTCTTTTGCGCCTTGGCGTGTGCGATGAGTCCCTTGAGGTCGGTCACGTCGGGCAGCAACCGGGGGTTGACGACGATGACGATGGGCAGGTCATACACCGTGGCCACGGGCGTGAAGTCCTTGACCGTGTCGTAGCCCGCCTTCCGGTACAGATGCGGCGCCAGCAGCGTGGGCGTGGCCAGCATCATCAGCGTATAGCCATCGGCCGGGCTCTTGATGACCTGCACCGCGGCGATGGAGCCCGAGGCACCCGGGCGGTTGTCCACCACCACGGGCTGCTTGAGGCGGTCGGCCAGCTTCTGGCCGACGATGCGCGAGGCCGTGTCGGTGGGCCCGCCTGCGGGGAAGGGCACGACGAGCTTGATCATTTTGTCGGGCCAGGCGACCTGCGCGAGGGCGTTGCCGGCCAGGCCGGCGACGAGCGGTGCGGCGGCAAGGGCCAGGGCGCTGCGTCGGGTGATGGCGGAATGTTTCATGTCGTCTCCTTTAAAAATGGCCGTAACGCTTGTACAACAAGCGCAAGAAGCTCTTGTTTCAATAGCATCACAGATCCGGCAGCGTCAGCACACCCTGCGCCTGCAACCGCTGCAGCTCGCCGTCGCTCAGGGCCAGCAGGCGCGTGAGCACCTCGCGCGTGCCCTCGCCCAGCGTGGGCGGGGCGCTGCGGATGGGCAGCCGCTGCCCGTCCAGGCGGTAGGGCGGCGCGAACACGGGCGTGCTGCCGACCACGGGGTGCGGCATGTCCTGCACCAGGGCGCCGCGGCGCGTGCGCTCGCTGGTCAGGGCCTCGTGCAGGCCGGCGACGCGTCCGCAGGGGATGCCGGCGGCGGTGAGGCGTTCGAGCAGCAGGTCGCGCGGGAAGGTGTGGATCAGCTCCCGGAGCATGGGGGCAAGCTCCTGGCGGTGCCGGGCGCGCTCCACGTTGGTGGCATAGCGCGGGTCTTCGACGATGTCCGGGCGCATGATCACCTGCCGGCAGAACTTGTCGAACTGGGCGTTGTTGCCCACGGCGATGATGAGCGGGCCGTCGGCGGCCTGGAACATGCCGTAGGGCACGATGGAGGGATGGGCGTTGCCGTAGCGCTCGGGGTCGTGGCCCAGTTTCAGCGCATCGAGCCCGTAGTAGCCCGTGACCATGAGGCCGCAGTCGTACAGCGCCATCTCGATGAGCCGGCCCGCGCCCGTGCTGCTGCGCCGAAACAGCGCCGCGAGGATGGCCTGGGCCGCGTACATGCCGGTCATCAGGTCGACCACGGCCACGCCGAACTTGAGCGGCGGCGTATCCGCCTCGCCGTTGAGCGCCATGAGGCCGGCCTCGGCCTGGATCACCAGGTCGTAGCCGGGGCGGCTGGCCTCGGGGCCGGTCACGTCATAGCCGGCCACGGCGCAGTAGATCAGGTCGCCCTTGAGGGCCTTGAGCTGCTCGTAGCCCAGGCCCAGCTTCTCGGCGCCGCCGGTCTTGAAGTTGTGGATGACCACGTCGCACTGCGGCACCAGGTCGTGGATGATCTTCAACCCCTCGGGCGTCTGCAGGTCGATGGTGATGGACCGCTTGTTGCGGTTCATGCTGTTGTAGTAGGTGGTCTCGGTCTTGCCGATGCGCAGGCCCCAGTCGCGCGTGTCGTCGCCGCGGCCCGGGTGCTCGACCTTGATGACCTCGGCGCCGAAGTCGGCCAGCACCATGGCGCACATGGGGCCGGCGAACACGCGCGAGAGGTCGAGCACGCGCACGCCGGCCAGCGGCAGGTCCTGGGTGGTGGTTTCGCTCATCACATGTCTCCTGGTCGTTGATTTAGGCCTTGCGCAGCCGCGCAAAGTCGGGGGCACGCTTTTCCAGAAAGGCGGCAATGCCTTCGCGCGACTCTTCCGTTTCCTGCGACAGCGGCATGTACAGCGCTTCGAGCTCGAGCTGCTGCTCCAGCGTGTTGCGCGGCGCCACGCGGCACAGGTGTTTGATGCGCGCCATGGCCAGGTCCGGGCCGGTGGCGATCTGCTGCGCGAGCGCGATGGCCGCGTCCAGCGCGGCACCGGGCTCGGTCAGGCGGTTGACCACGCCGAGCGCATGCATGCGCTCGCCGCTCACGCGTTCGCCCGTCAGGCACAGCTCGGTCAATACCTGGCGCGAGACGAACTCGGCCAGCAGCGCCGTCGCGCCGCCATCGGGCGTGAGCCCGACCTTGACATAGGCCACGGAGAACTGGGCGTTTCTCGCCGCCACCAGCATGTCGCCGGCCAGCGCCAGCGACAGGCCGGCGCCCGCGGCCGCGCCCTCCACGGCCATGATGAC
>JAFECU010000160.1 GCA_018242005.1 Pseudomonadota bacterium
CTGGGGCGCCAGTTGGCAACCGCCTGGGCGAGCGTTTCATCGGTCTGCCGCAGCACCGCCCGCTGCGCCAGCAGGTCGGGATTGCTGTTGTAGGTGCTCGCCAGCGCCTGGATCAGACTCTGCGCACGTGCGCTGGAAACCGCACCCGGTCCAACCGCGAGCACGCACAGCACGGCGCCGCAAGCGAGCCTCGTTTCGAACCGGATACGCTTGGAAACTGCCCTCATCCGACTCACCCTAACATCGCGCGCGCTGCCATGGGTAGCCCCACAACTACCGCGAAGGGAACTTTTAGAACGTGAAGCGCGGCGGCGACGCGAAGCCCGGAAGGGCAGGTGTGCCGGCGTCGAAAATCGGGCGCCCTGACGCGACGCCGCCCTCCTTCACGATGAGCTGGGCCAGGCCGAGAACGCCGGCGGAAGGTGCGGCGATCACTGTCGCCAGACGGCCTCCTTCGGCCAGCTGGTCGACGATCGCCGGCGGGACATGTTGCACCGCGCCCTCGATCAGGATCACGTCGTACGGCTCGTTTGGCGAAGGGACCCCCGCCTCCAGCCTGCCGGTGACGTGGCGAACGTTGGTGATGCCCAATGCCTTGATGGTCTTCTCGGCCGAACCAGCCAGCGCGGCGTCCGATTCCAGCGCCACAACCGACTTCACGAGACGTGCCAAAAGCGCGCTGCCGTACCCCGCCCCCGACGCCACCACCAGCGCCCTGTCCCCGGATTGCGGCTGCAGGGTCTGGATCAGCCGGGCCAGGATCATCGGCTCCATGAGGTAACGACCATTGCCGAGCGGTATATCATCATCGGCGTAGGCAAGCGAACGCAGGCCCTCGGGCAGGAACCGCTCGCGGGGCAGGTCGGCAATGGCCGTGAGAAGCTGGGCGTTGGTAACGCGGTTGGGCCGGAGCTGGCCGTCGATCATGTTGCGACGTGCGAGCGTGAAGTCCGTCATCGAAGTCTGACCCCAAATGTTGGGGTGTTTATAGGCAGCACAGCCCAAGAGCGTCAAAGGCCGCGGGGTCGCGGGCCAAGCTTGACCCCAACCGCGCGCCATGCGTATAGCACCGCCGTTCCTCGCGCCGGCCTGGTGGCAGAGTGGCTATGTAGCGGACTGCAAATCCGTCAATGCCGGTTCGATTCCGGCCCAGGCCTCCACGCGGCGGGTCGTGCATTGTGCACTTGCCTCCTTCCGGACGCTCTGCCAAAAGACGCCGCCTCGCAGGCCGCCATACCGCCGGCCGCGACAGAATTCTTCCGGAGTAGCTCAGC